>DASRRM010000059.1:0-14016 GCA_035695715.1 Tepidisphaeraceae bacterium | reverse complement strand
TCCCGCCCGATACAATCCCCATAGCGGCGATCGGTTCAGTTCAATGGGACTTTATGCGGAGTGCGACCAAGTCGCCTACCAGAGCCGCGCTTCTCCCCCGCGCACTCCACATAAAGTCCTCTACATTTCGGGACATGGGCCGGCGCAACACCCTGATGTTGCGCAAAAGTGTTGCGCTTTGGGGCGCAATGGGGCGCGGAGGCGGAGGAGGCGGAGGGGGCGGACTTTGCAGGGCATCCACGGCGCGGATGCCGGGTCAGGCGATGATCTCCCGGACCACTTTCCCGCTCACATCCGTCAGCCTGAAGTCGCGGCCCTGGTGGCGGAAGGTGAGTCGCTCGTGGTCGAAGCCGAGCTGGTTGAGGATCGTGGCCTGCACGTCGTGGACGTGGACGGGGTTTTGGGCGATGTGGAAGCCTAGTTCATCGGTCTGGCCATAAGTCAGGCCGGCGCGAATGCCGCCGCCGGCCAGCCACATGGTGTAGGCGGTGGGGTGGTGATCGCGGCCCAGGGCGCGGCCGAGGGCGGGGTTGGTTTCGACCATGGGCGTGCGGCCGAATTCGCCGCCCCAGATGACCAGGGTTTCGTCGAGCAGGCCGCGTTGCTTGAGGTCTTTCACCAGGCCCGCCGAGCCGTGGTCGGTGAGGCCGGCGAGCTTCGTGTGGTTGCCGAAGACGTCCGAATGGGCGTCCCAGCCTTCGTGGTAGATGTTGATGAAGCGCACGCCGCGTTCGACCATTCGGCGGGCCAGCAGGCAGGCGCGGTTAAACGTCGGCTTGGCCGGGTCGTCGATGCCGTACAGCGCCAGCGTGGCTTTGCTTTCGCTCTTGAGGTCCATCAATTCCGGGGCAGCGGTTTGCAGGCGATAGGCCAGTTCATAGTTGGCGATGCGCGTGGCGATTTCGGGGTCGCCTTCTTCCTCCAGCCGACGGCGGTTGAGCGAATCGACGAGGGAGAGGGAATCGCGCTGGAGCTTGGCGTCGACGCCCTGGGGGTTGGTGAGGTCGAGGATCGGATCGCCGCCGTTGCGGAGGCGCACGCCCGCGTAGATGGTGGGGAGAAAGCCGCTGGACCAGTTGGCGGTTCCGCCGCTGATGCCCTGGCCGGTGGACATGACGACGAAGGCGGGGAGGTCCTGCGACGTGGCGCCAAGGCCATAGGTGACCCATGAGCCGATGCTGGGGCGGCCCGGCTGGGCGAAGCCGGTGTTGAAGAAGATCTGTGCCGGGGCGTGGTTGAACTGATCGGTATGCACCGAGCGGATGAAGCAGACATCATCGGCCACGCTGCCCAGGTGCGGCAGGATGTTGGCCAGTTCCACGCCGCACTGGCCGTACTTTTGGAACTTGAAGCGCGGGCCGAGCACGTTGGCGTCGGAGCGGATGAAGGCATAGCGTTGCCCGCCGATGATGGAAGGCGGAATGGGCTTGCCTTCGTATTTGGCGAGCGCAGGCTTGGGGTCGAACAAGTCGAGATGGCTGGGCGCACCAGCCATGAACAGGTGAATGACGGCCTTGGCCTTGCCGGCAAACCGCGGGGAACGCGGGGCCAGAGAAGCGATGGGCGCAGCGGCGGCGCGAAGTGCGCGCGAGCCGACAGCTTCGGCCAGTAGCGACGCGAGGGCGATTTTGCCGACGCCCACGCCGCAATCGCGGAAGAAATGGCGGCGGGTGATGTTGAGGAGGGGGTTGGAAGTCATGATTACGTCCTAAAGCTCTTAACAAAACGGATTGAACGCCAAGACGCCAAGAACGCCAAGTTCGGAAAGAAGAGAAAAATTCGTAGCATTCCTGGCGGTTTTCCCTTGGCGTCCTTGGCGTCTTGGCGTTCACTTTCAGCATTCTGGTAGGGCCGCCCGTGCCACGCTAATCGGTCATCGCCTCATCCAGGTTCATCACCGCGCGGGAGACGGCCGTCCAGACGGCGCGCTCGGTCACGTCTCCATCGCGCCCGCCGGCGATCTCGGCGGAGTTTAATTCCTTTGCCGCGATTCGCTGGCGCTGGCTTTTGACAAACGCCAGCAGGGCGGCCAGCTCGTCGGCATCGGGCGTGCGCGTCAGGCAGCGGCGGAAGATGGCGGTGGCTCTGATTTCATCCGTTGCGTCCTTCATTTGGGCGATCGATTTCCCCAGCGCCTGGGCGGCTTCCACGAAGACGGCGTCGTTCATCATCGTCAGCGCCTGCAATGGGGAATTGGACACATCGCGGCGGCCCGTGCAGACGTCGCCGGCCGGGGCGTCGAATGCAATATACATGGCAAACGGAGCAGTGCGCTTGGAAAAGGTGTAGAGGCTTCGGCGATAGCGATCGGGACCGGTGCTGGGGTTCCACTGCATCGGGCCGTAGGCGCCTTCGGTGGTGACCGAAGCAGGCTGCGGCGGGAAGACGCTGGGACCGCCGATTTTCTCGGTGAGCAGGCCGGACTCCTTCAACGCCGAGTCGCGCAGAACCTCGGCTTCCACGCGGAAGCGCGGCCCGCGGGCCAGCAGAAGATTCTGCGGATCGCGCGCCAAGAGTTCCGGCGTGACGCGGGCCGACTGGCGATAGGCGGCACTGGTGACGATGAGGCGATCCAGCTTCTTTAGCGACCAGCCGCAGCCGCCCTGGTCCACTGGCTTCATGAACTGCACCGCCATCCAATCGAGCAGGTCCTGATTCGCTGGCAGATCGCCCTGATATCCGAAATCTCCGGTGGTGGAAACGATGCCGCGGCCGAAGAACGCCTGCCATTGGCGATTGACCGTAACGCGGGCGGTGAGCGGGTTTTCCGGGGATACCAGCCATCGCGCCAAGGCCAGGCGATCGTGCGGCACATTGGCCGGCAGCGGCGGCAGGAACGCCGGCACGTCGCCGGTGACGGCTTCCTCGGTGCTTAAGAATTCGCCGCGATGGTGAACGTGGGTGATGCGCTGCTGGCCGGGCAGGCGTTCGCGCATGACGAGGGTCGTCACCGGCCTGGGCACGCTGTCGCGAACGCGATCGATTTCCTTGCGAGCGGCAGCCAGCTCAGGGGCGGTTTCCAGGTAATAGCTCAGAAGCGACTCGCGCTGGGATGCCGTCCGCTGATCCGCGGGCGAGGCAAGCGCATCCTCCACATCGCCGGGCATGGCGTGGTCGTCCTTCACGCGCGGATCGGTCGTCACGGAAATCCGAAAATGCCCCAAGGCCGCGGCGAAATAGCGTTCAAACAGCAGGCGGACGGTCAGATCATTCGCGTCGCCGGTCGGCTCAGACAGGATGAAAATCGCCTGGTGGGCTTTGCCCTGGCCGCCGTTGATCATCCAACCGGTTTGCGGATTGCCGTCGATGGCCGCACTGGCGGGCGATCCGCCGGCGGCGAAGGTTTGGTCGGCGCGGATGAATTTGCCCGGCTTGCCGCCCGCCGAGAGAGTGATCTCGCTGAGCGAAAAATCGCCCAGCGCCCCTTCGTAAAAGACCATGCCCGGGCCGTTGTTTGGCAGGCTCTCGTCCGGCAGCGCTTCGAGGCGAACGCCGGTGATGCCCTTGAGATTGGTATGGAAGGTGAGGTCGTAGGTGTCGCGCTTGGTGATGTCGCCGCTGGCTAAAACCGAATCATCTTTTTGCAGCGTGAGGATCGGCTTGCTGCTTTTCATTTCCGCCGGGCGAAGCACCGTCCATTTCACCGCGGCCGCCGCGGCGGTTTCCTGCCAGTGTGCGAATGATTTCTCGAACGCCTCTTTGCGGCGGACTTCCAGCGGACCGGCGTCGGCACTGGCGTGGCCAAGGCTCAGCCGGAAGTGGCCGATGACGTGTTTCTCGCCGTAATTCTGCTCTAGCTTGATCGTCCAATGCCCGCCGTGGGGAAGATGGGTTGGCTTATCGAAGTAGAACGTCGCCGTTCGGCTTTGCGGGCCTTTGCCCGGCTCATCGATCGCCCAGCCGGTGCTTGGATCACCATCGATGGCGTGTTCGACCGGATAATTCCTCTGCGAAAAATCAGCCTCGGCACGTATGAGCTTTACCGGCGTCGCGCCGCCGCCGTCAGTGTCTTTCACCGTCGCGGAAATTTCGCTCAGCACGAAATTTCCGTGCGGCGTGAGGCCTGGGCCGTGCTTCCCATCGCGGATGGTTTGCAGGCGGATGCGATCGACGTCATGATCGGCCGAATCGAAATCCAGCGTGTAGGTGTCGCTCAGCGGGGCGGGGCCCGTGAATTTCCACGAGCCGTCGGCTTGCTTCGACGCCAGTGCGCCGCTGCTTGCAGACAGATTTCCCCCGGCGATTTCCCAGGTCACGTTGCCGTTGCCGACCGGGAATTTCTCCGGCAACTCAGCCGTCAGCTTCGCGATCTTTTCATCGGCGGCTTTTTTTGCCGCCGCGATTTCCGGCGACGGTAGATCCATCCGCGGCTCGCTGGTGTTATCCATCAGCGCCATGAACTGGTAATACTCCTTGTTGCGAATCGGGTCGTATTTGTGCGTATGGCACTGGGCGCAGGCGATAGTCAGGCCAAGCCAGGTGGTGCCGGTCGTCGCCACGCGGTCAACCATCGCATAGTAGCGATATTCCAGCGGATCGATTCCGCCTTCCTCGTTCAGCATGGTGTTGCGATGAAAGCCGGTGGCGATCTTTTGCGATGGGGTGGCGCTCGGAAGCATGTCGCCGGCAATTTGCTCGATGGTGAATTCATCGAACGGCATATCCGCATTCAGCGAATTAATTATCCAATCGCGATAAGGCCAAATGGAACGCGGACGATCCTTCTCATACCCATTGGTGTCCGAATAGCGCGCCAAATCGAGCCAGCGGCGAGCCCAGCGCTCGCCATATTGCGGGCTGGCCAGCAGCCGATCCACCAATTTTTCGTAGGCATCCGGCGAAGGGTCATTCGCAAATGCATCCGCCTCGGCGGGCGTAGGTGGAAGGCCGATCAGGTCAAGATAAACCCGCCGGGCCAAGGTCAGCTTGTCGGCTTCGGGGGAAGGTTTCAGGCCCTCCTGCTCGAGCCGGGCCAGCACGAAACGATCGATCGGATTGCGGCACCATGCCGCATCTTTCACCGCGGGCAGAGGTCCGGCTTTTGGCGCGACAAACGCCCAATGCGGCGCGTATTTCGCGCCTTGCGAAATCCACGTGCCGAGCATTTGCTTCTGCGCTTCGGTAAGCACCAGCTTGGTGGCCGGGGGCGGCATCTGATCATCGGGATTGGCGGCGTTGATGCGCCGAATCAACTCGCTCTTGTCGGGCTTTCCCGGAACGATGGGCAGATCGCCGGACTTGGCCGGGGCGATGGCCGATTCTCGCACGTCGAGGCGCAGGTTTCCCTTGCGCGCTTTGTCGTCAACGCCATGACATTTCAGGCAGTTGTTGGCAAGGATGGGGCGGATGTCGCGGGTAAAATCGACGGGGGCCGCTTGGGCGCGCAGGGGCGCGGCGGGGACGAGTGATACGAATATCGCAAGGGAGATTGTGGGAACAAGTCGCATAGGGGTCATTCATCTATGATACTGCTGGATATCGGTGCTGTTCGCCGGGCATGGTCACTTTAGTGACCATGACTTTTGTGTTTTGGTCGTCAACATTCGCAGGATGCAAGATGCAAGACATGGTCACTAAAGTGACCATGCCCGGCATCACTGGCTCAACGGGTCTTCCGGGTATCGATCCTTCAGCAGCTTCATCAGCGCAGAGCTTCTCACAGCATCCGTCGGCTCCAGCAACTTGGCCGCCCGGAATAGCAGCTGCGGCGCATAGGATGACATCGGCACCGCCTTGGCAAACGCCTCGGCAACCGCGGCCGCTGCTTTGGGCGCGCCTTTTAATTCCATGAGCCGGGTTTTCAGCATCACGCTGTATCCCTCCAGAAAATCGGCGGGGAATTGCTGCTGCCAGTTGTCCCATTGCTGCTCGCCGGTCTCCCAGTCCTTGGTTTCGATGTAGTATTCGATGGTGCGCGCCAGCGCGCCGCTCTTGGCGGCGTGACGGCCGGGTTGTTCGTTGATGGGAAATGCCTGCAATATCTTTTTCCCCGCGGCCACGTCCTGATTCAACACCAGTGCATCGGCGTATTCGCGCCGCAACACCGCATCGCCTCCATTTGCGTAAGGCTGCAACGCCGCCACAGCTTTGGCAGAATCTCCCGTCTGCCAGAGCAGCAAATTACCAAACGCCTGGGCGGCGTTGGGCTGCAAATCCGATGCTGCCGGCACGGCTTCCCACAGCTTCACCGCCGCGTCCGTCTCGTTTTTCGCGACGGCCGCCTTGCTGGCGCCTTCCAACGCGGCAAACGCCTGAGCGGCATTTGCATGCTTCGGCATGGCCGCCATTCGCATCGCCGCCGACATCATCCACGCCGTCTGACCAGCACGCTCCTGCAACCACACATCGCGCGCAAGCCAATCTGCCGGCATCTTCTCCAAATCATATTTCCCAACGATCATCGATTGCACCGGCGGTTCGTCCAGCGGCGGCTTCTCGATGTGCGGCCAATCGCGCTCAACCTGCAGTTTATTCGTCATCGTGTCGTTGTTGGTGCCGACGCGCACGGTCATCTTCACCGGATAAACGCCATCGGCGAGATAGACGTGCTCGACGGCCGCGCCGGTTGCCGTTTGCCCATCGCCAAAATCCCATTCATAGTTCGCCCGCGCGGTCACTTTTGGCTCGCGGGCGGCGAATTTGTAGCGGTGGGAATAGCCGTCGGCGTAGAAACATTCCCCGGCATATTCCGTGGTGAAATCGGCGACGAGGGTCTTGTGCAATTCTTCCAGCGCGCCGGGAATGCCTCGGGCGTAAATGCCAAACGAGCCGCGGGGAATGGCTTCAAATACGTGCATGTCGGGCCGCATCCAGGTGACGGTGAAGCGTCCGTCGCCGCCGGTGTTGACGTGATAGAATAGAAAATCGTGGCGGCCGCGCTTGAGGCGCGTTTTGGCCTGAAAGGTGGCATCCGCCGGGCCAAGGGTGGCAAATAACACTTTATTGCCATCCAGATAAAGCGCGCCGCGGTCGTCGGCGAAAATGGCAAAGGTGTATTCGCCGTCCAGGGGCGCAAAAAGTGAGCCGGTGACTTTCGAGATGGTTTGTTCCTGCGGGCCGAACGGATTGATGCCGTAAAAGGGGGAATCGATCATGGTGCGGCCGATCAGCGGCCCGGCCTTTC
Source organism: Tepidisphaeraceae bacterium (assembly GCA_035695715.1). GTDB lineage: Bacteria > Planctomycetota > Phycisphaerae > Tepidisphaerales > Tepidisphaeraceae > RYN-428. The sequence goes on along the minus strand of DASRRM010000059.1, from coordinate 6,893 downwards.
CCCATGCCGTCTCGACCTGCTGAAAATTATCCACCGGCGTGCCGGTCCAAACGTGCATGTCGAGCAAAAGCCCGCTGGTGATTTTCACATCGTCCATGCCCGGCTTGTTCGCCGGGGGCATCGGGTTGCCGAAATAAACGTAGTATCGCTTGAGGCCCTTCACGAGCGAAAAAATCAGACTGACCCGATCGCCCGGTCCAACGCGCAAAACCTTCGCCGGCAGTTGCCGCCCTTCATCGGTCGCCACGCGAATGTCCGACCCGTCGGCGTTGTGATGCCCTTCAGTGTCGATCTGGATGTAACACAGTTCGCTGCCACCGGCGTTATCCGCATCCCAAATCACCTCGATCGGGCGGCGAAATGAATCGTCAAACCAGCCCGAAGCAGCGCGGGCGGATGATGGAAGAAGGAAGCCAGAAGCCAGAAACCAGAAGCCGGCAAGAAGGCTGAGAATCTGAATTTTCCGTCTGGCTACTGGCTTGTAACATCCGGCTTCTGTTTGAGCACAACTTACAACTGACAACCGATGCATTATCATTTTCGTCAATGACCTCCGACTCCTTTATTCTACCCAAGGCGGTGCTGTTCGACATGGATGGCACGCTGACCGAGCCGATGCTTAATTTTCCGCTGATCAAATCGGAGATGGGCATCGGCAATCGCCCTATTCTGGAAGCTTTGGCGGAAATGGACGAGTCGGCCCGGGCGGTTGCCGAAAAAGTCCTGCATCGGCATGAAGAGGAAGCTGCCGCGAAGTCGGCGCTCAACCCCGGGTGCCTCGAGTTACTCGACGGCCTGGCCGCCCGCGGCATTCTCACCGCGCTGATCACCCGAAACAGCATTCGCAGCGTTCGGCGGATAGTCAGCCTGCACGGGCTGAAAATCGAAACGATTTTGGCGCGTGAGGATGCCCCGCCCAAGCCCAATCCGCATCCCCTGCGCCTGGCCTGCCAGCGGCTGGGCGTCGAATGCTCGCATGCGTGGATGGTGGGGGATGGGCAATATGATGTCGAAGCGGGCCTCGCGGCTGGAATCCGGACGGTATGGTTGAGTCATGGGAAACCGTGCCCGTTTGATGCGGCGCCCTGGCGCGAAGTTCGGGATTTATGGGAGTTGCGAAGGATACTGGTGGGAAGCGACTGAATGACATTGCGCGATTCGTGTATGGTCCGCATTGAACTCGTGGCATGGGCGGCTCGCCCATGGTTTTTGGACCAGAAACACGCACGGGCCGCCCGTGCCACGATAAGTTCTCCAGCGCATTGCGGGCGATTATGTTCGAGACAGAAGACACGGTCCGCGGTGCGGACCCTACGAAAAATCGAAGCGATGAATCGCGCAAGATCATTTAGGTGACAGTTCCGCAGATGCGCCACCAACGTGAAAAGCAACTGGTTTTTATTCATAAAGTCCGCCGTGCTTGCACGGTGGGTCCTTGTCCCGAAATCGGCGCGTTTTCCACCACACGTCCCCACGGTGCAAGCACGGTGGGCGTTACAAAACGAAGCGATCAATTTACCTTCCCGCTCGTATCCCATTTCATAACCGAGCGTATAATTCCCCGCTGAACCAAACAGGTAAGGGTACCCATGAAACCAACCTCGCTTTTCTTCGGACTTTTATTCCTCGCCACACCCGCCGCCTTTGCCCAGCAGCCCGCGCCGCTGATTAACCCGACGGGCAAGGACGCGCCGTCGGCCGATGCGCCGGGAGATCTCCCGGCAAACGCGACCGTCGATCAGATCCTCGACGCCCTCGATCAGCGCGGGCAAACCCTGCGCGAATTCACCGCGAAGGTCAGCCTTACCTCCGGCGATAAATTCGTCGAAGGCGTTTCCACCCAGGTTGGACAGGTTTCCTTCCAGAAAAAAGGGGACGATGATGGCCGTCTCCATGTGGTGTTTGTAAAGCGGGTCGACAGCCATGGCACGCGCGATGAAAAAGGCGAAGTCCTGCTCGACAAGGGCTGGGTCATCGAACGCGATTATCGCAAGAAGGCCGAGACCGACCGCGAGATCGTCAAGCCGGGCGAGAAGGTGAATCTGCTGAAACTTGGCGAAGGGCCGTTCCCGCTGTTGATCGGGCAGAAGAAAGAGGACGTTCACAAGCTGTTTGACGTGACGTTGATTCCGCCCGCCAAGGGTGATCCGGCCGACACCGTTCACCTGCGTCTTGTTCCAAAGCCCGGCACGCGATTTTCCAAGCATCTCGAGCAGATGGATATGTGGGTGAGCCGCAGGAGCAAATTCCCGGTGCGGGTCGATACCGTCGGCCCGGATGATTCAGATCCGCGCAGCACGAAGCTCGAGGATGTGAAGATCAATCCCGAGCCAGGGCTAAAGCCGGGGGATTTCGATCTGCCGAAGATTGATAAGAATGACTGGAGTTTGCATACCGAGCCGTATCGGGAATAGGGGGATTTCCCGTGTCACGGACGTCTCGCCCGTGTCGTCTTTGAATTACAACACGGGCGAGACGCCCGTGATACGGGAAATTAGTCCGCTTCTCCGTCTCAGCAATCTTGTTAAGCAAACAAGAATTCGCTTTTCTCATACACCCGCCGCGTGAAGTTGTCCCTTTTTTGGAACGGATGGATCCGTCATCCTGAGGTACTCCGAAGGATCTTGCCGGTACGCGGAGGCGAGCCAGATCCTTCGGAATACCTCAGGATGACGATTGCTCATTTCGTACATTTTCAGCGGCGGGTGTGTCACACCGCCTGCGCCTTGGTCGCACGGGTTTGCCTTGGCACCAGGCAACGCTCCAGGTTCTTCATCGCCTGGCGCAGGCGCTGTTCATTTTCCACCAACGCGATGCGCACGAAACCTTCGCCATGCTCCCCGAAGGCCCGGCCGGGGGATAAGGCCACCTCGGCTTCGTCCATCATCCGCAGGCAAAAATCGATGGTGCCTTCGCCGTCCTTGTAATGAGTGGGGTTGATCTTCGCCCACACGAACATGCTGGCGCGCGGGCGGTCGTAGGTCCAGCCAAGCTTGTCCAGCCCCCGGCACACTTCATCGCGCCGCTCTTCATACATCCTGCTTTGCACAGCAGGCGTGTCGCCGCACTCGCGCATGGCGACGACGCTGGCGATCTGGATCGGCGCGAACATCCCGTAGTCGTAATAGCCTTTGATCGTCGCCAGTGCCTTGACGATCTCGGCGTTTCCGCAGCAAAAGCCGACGCGCCAACCGGCCATGTTATAGCTCTTGGACATGGTGGTGAATTCCACGCCCATCTGCTTTGCGCCGGGGGCGGCCAGGAAGCTGGGGGCCTTGTAGCCGTCGAAGTTGATTTCGCCATAGGCAAAATCACTGATGATCATGATGTTTCGCCGGGCGCACATCTCGATGGCCTTTTCCCAGAAAACCGGGTCGATGGTCATGGCGGTCGGGTTGTGCGGGTAGTTCAAAATGAGCATCTTCGGCTGCGGATAGAGGCCGTCGATCGTCCGGTCGATGCGGTCGAGAAACGCCTGATCGTTCCCCAGCGGAATGCGGATGACATTCGCCCCGGCCATCGCGGGGGCGTAAATGTGAATGGGGAAGGCAGGGTCGCCGACGACGACCGTATCGCCCGGCCCAAGCATCGCCAGGCAAAGATGGCTGAAGCCTTCCTTGGAGCCGATGGTGGCGATGATTTCGGTTTCGGGGTCGAGGTCGACGCCAAACTTTTTCTTGTATTTCAGCGCCACTTCGCGCCTCAGCCCGGCAATTCCATTGCTGACGCTGTAGCGATGATTGCGCGGATCGATGCTGGCTTCCTTCAGCTTCTCGACAACACAGTCCGGCGTGGGATCGGTCGGGTTGCCCATGCCAAGGTCAATGATGTCAATGCCCGCCACGCGCTTGTCGTACTTCATCTTGTTGATGCGTCCAAAAAGATACGGCGGCAGGCGCTGAATGCGGGAAGAAACGTCGATTTTAAATTGAGGGTGGTTGGTCATTGGAATTATTCGCGGGGAAACGATGAAGTTTAAGCGAGGAACGAACAGCAAAGTTGCGATGGGTGGCGATTTGATGGGGCAGACATTCTTGTCTGCTCCACCGGCCCTCGGCCTTTCGCGATACTTAAGCGGTTATTTCCTCATTCGTCGTTTCCTCCGCGATCCTTTTCTTTAAAGAATAATAGATCAAAGTGTAAACGAGCGGGTGGACGCATACCAATATCCGCCGACAAATATCGGCGGAGAATGGGGGGAGAGAAAACGATAGGCCGGGATTGGCGGGCTTATTTATTCGCGTCATGAAGAGGCGGTAAAGCCGGCCCCGGCTGCGTCGCTGGCGGCCGCTCACCCGCCGCGGCGCTGGGCGCCTGCGGTGCAGCGTCGCCGGTGGTGGCGGGGGCTGTCCCTGAGGGTTGCGTGTCAGAGGGCTGCGTTAGTGCGCCCTTCTTCAGCATGTCGCGCCGATGCTGCTGGAAATCGAGTTCTTCCTGAGCCTTTCGCGCCGCTGCATCAGCCTTGGCTTTTCGGTCGGTGGCTTCCTTGAACTGGCGGGCTAACTCCGGATCGAGGATTTTCAGTTCCTTGCGTGTCTGAACGGCAAGCTGCTCTTTCAACCCTTTCATCCCCGCCTCAAAAAGCGTGTCGTTCAACTTCCGGCGGACGGCTTCCTTCTCCCCCTTGCGGATGACCTTTCCAGTGACGGGATCCTTCTCGTCCTCGAATATCACGGCCTTCGGCGGAATCAGATTGATGCGCTTGATCAACAAGAACGCCGACTTGAACGCCACCACATCGCTAATCTGCCCGTCTTTCAATGCAAAGGCCGTGTCCTTGAAAACCGCCGGCACGAAATCATCCGGCGTTGCGCGGGAAAATGCTTCCAGTTCGCCGCCGTTTTGACCGGTCCGGCGATCGTGGCTCATGTCAATGGCAACCTGCTCGAAGCTGTCGCCATGTTGAAGCCGGCGCTGTGCCTCGGCGACCTCTGTCATATTTCCCAGCTCGATATAGCGGACCTTCACCTTTTCGCCGTAGAGCTGCCCAAAGGCCTTGAGAAGCTCCTTATCGGTGATTTTATCCTTGTATTCAGTCTCAAGAATCTTGCGGAGATAGGTATTGACCTTCAGACCGATTTCCCACTCCACTCGATCCAGATTTTTATTCGCCAGCAACTGGATCAGGTAATCCTCCCGCTCCTGCTTGATGTCGGCACGCGCCTTGGCCTCGGCGGCGGCGTCCTTCTTCCTGACCGCCTTGTCCAACGCCGACACCAGCTTCGGGTCATCGGATTTCTCAAACATCTTCTCAAGCTGGCGCTCTCGCTCATCGGCGATATCCTGGTCAGTCACCACGGCCTTGGATTTTGCCGCGTCCTGCTTCACCAGCTCAAGCTCCACCAGGCTGAACAACATGCTCAACCCGTGCGACTCGATCAGCGGATCCATCAATTGCTTCATGGTGATCGGCTCGCCGCGAACCTGGGCGATGACTTCGCTCATCGCGGGGTTGTTGCCAGCAGCCGGCGCGACTGAAGCATTGGAAATGACTGGCGCAGGGGCAGATTTCTCATTTGCCGGCATATCGGCCGGCTTTTGCACGCGGCGCGAATCACCCGCAGGCGAATTATTATCGCTGCAACCGGCCAAAAAGGCCGTTCCAATCACCATCACGCCAACAATTCGTTTCAAGGGATTACTCCTAAGGCAGGGTGGCCGTACAACAGAGCGGATAGTATAGATAACGTGCCGGCCCGCGGAAAGTGCTGGTGATGGGAAATGGTGGTAAATTTCAGAGGAGCGGAGAGAGGTCAGAAGTCAGAGATCAGAGATCAGAGATCGGAGGTCCTATAACACTTTTCGCGTTTTGGCCCATCTGCGTGAGCGTCATCCTGAGGTACTCCGAAGGATCTAGCCGGTGCGCAAAGGCGAGCCAGATCCTTCGGATTACCTCAGGATGACGATTGGCCGCTACACCAAGCTGAAAAGCACCCTGACCTCTGACTTCTGACTTCTGACTTCTGACCAATAAAAAATGCCCAATCACTTCTCCGTCATCATCCCCGCCGCCGGCCGATCAGTCCGGTTTGGCGGGCCGCGGAACAAGCTCCAGGAAACCTTGGGTGGCCAAACCGTCATCCAGCGGGCGGCGGATGCATTTCTCCGCCGGGCAGATGTCATATCCGTCTTAATCGCCACAACCCCGCCGCGGCCGGGCGAAACTGTGCCGCCGCCCATAGCGGCCAACGAATCGCGGATCATCTTCACGCCGGGCGGCGCAAATCGGGCCGAAAGCGTGCTGCTTGCGTTGAAGCAGGTTTCCCCGGCGGTGGAATGGGTGGCGATTCACGATGCCGCCCGGCCGCTGGTTAGCGACGAGTTGATCAGCCGCACGCTTGCCGCCGCCCGGCAATATGGCGCTGCGGTTCCCGCGATGCCGGTGCAATTAACCGTCAAGCAGGCCGACGGCCCGCTGCCGGCGCGCGTGCAGCGCACGATTCCCCGGCAATCGCTTTGGGCGATGCAAACGCCGCAGATCATGCGCCGCGCTGCGCTCCTTGCCGCCTACGAAAAATGCCAGTTGCCGCTCGAGCAGATTACCGATGATGTGCAGTTGTTGGAACTGGCCGGGGAAGAGGTGTGGCTGGTGGCGGGGGAGGAACGAAACCTAAAGATCACCACGCAGGCCGATTTGAAACTGGCGGAAATGTTTTTGTCTGCGCCGGGACAACGGGCGAAGTCAGAATGAACATGCACGCCTCGACCCGTTGCCGGCCCCCACTCGTCCTTTTATCTTGGAACCGTGGACGTGCGGGAGCAGACTTGCGTGTCGTTGAAACGATCGACGCGAATTTCACTTTCCCTACGTATTACGAAAGATGTCCACACTTCCAGGATAAAAGGACGAGCGGATAGCGCGTAGGGTGGGCGTACTCGCCCACCATTTGCGG
>DASRRM010000058.1:0-3276 GCA_035695715.1 Tepidisphaeraceae bacterium | reverse complement strand
AACGAGCAATCCGTCGGCTTGATGGGGTCGGACGGGAAACTCATTCGCATTAAAACCGCCGACATCGATCGGCAGAAAACGACAGACGTCTCGCTCATGCCCGAAGGTTTGGAAGGCGCGCTGACGCAGCAGCAGTTTGCCGATCTGATTGCCTATCTGGCGAGCCTCAAGGCGCCGCAATCCACCGCCGCCGCCGAGCATGGAATGCCGGCGGAGATTCCGGTTCTGAAAACACCCGCGGCAATCGTGCAGTTGAATTCAGCCGGCAATGCGTTCAAGCATCCGTGCTGGATCGGTACGGTTCCCGGGCTTGGCGATACGTTTGCCGTTGTGGAACATGAAACCGGAACGATCTGGCTGTATCAGAAGAACGGCTCGACGGAAACGAAGACCAAATTCCTGCAAACCAGCCATGCCGTCTCCGGCACGCGCGGGCTGGTGGGGCTGGCGTTTCATCCGAAGTTTGCCGAGAACCGAAAGTATTATGTCGTGCGCCACACCGCCGACGGCGGGCATTTTCCCAGCACGCTGTATGAGGGCATCGCCGCCGCTGACTTGAAAGCCGATTCAGGCCAGCCGCTCAAGGAAATCATCAGGTTCCAGGGCGTCACCAACAGCAATCACGGCGGCGGCCTAGCGTTCGGCCCGGATGGCTATCTCTACGTCGGCATGGGCGATTCCGGTCCCGGCGGCGACCCCGAAGGGCACAGCCAGAATCTCGCCGTTTTGCTCGGCAAAATGCTTCGCCTGGACGTCGATCACGCCGAGGCCGGCAAACCCTACGCCATCCCCGCCGACAATCCCTTTGTGAACAAGCCCGGCGCGCGGCCTGAAATCTGGGCGTATGGCCTGCGCGAGCCATGGCGGTTCAGCTTCGATTCTCTGACCCACGACCTGTGGGTCGGCGACGTCGGCCAGGATCTCTACGAGGAAGTCGACATCGTCCGCAAAGGCGAAAACTACGGCTGGAACGTCATGGAAGGCTTCGAGCGCTTCTCCAACCGCCATCGCCGCGACGGCGAAACCCTCGTTCCCCCCATTTTCTCCTGGACAAGAAAATACGGCCAAGCCTCCATGGGCGGATTCGTCTACCGCGCCAATCCCAAATCGTCCTTCTACGGCGCATATATCTTCGGTGACTATCAAAAGAAGCTGATTTTCGCCCTGACCCAAAAAGATCGCGTGCTGGAAAAGGTCCGGATCATCGCCAAATCGCCGGAATCGGTGGTCTCGTTCGGGCAGGACGCTAATGGGGAGATTTATTTCGCGGGGTATGAAGGGAATATTTACAAGCTGGATCTGGAGGCGGGGAAGTTTGAATAAGGTTGCGGAGAATTACGTTCGTCTGTCGCATCATTCGCAACCCGTCGGCCGCGCTGCCTTGAAACGGGCGGTAGTTTTTTTGGGCATCGACTTTTTCCACCAACACCGGGGTTGAGGTACTCCGAAGACCTGGATTCTCGGGCGTCCGATCCGGGTCTTCGGAGTACCTCAGACCCGGGGTCACAATCGGAATGACGAATCCCGCCAGTACCGCCGCATCGTTTTCTGCGGCGACAGTCCGTGCGATTACGTGACTCGTTCACGCCGACCCTTCGCCGGTTTCGTCATCGTAATAACCCAGTAGTCCCCTCGCCGCGCTGTACTCCTCGCCCAGTTCTCCCGAAACGTCCTCAGGCCATCTTTCGATTTCGATCAGCCACCGCTCAAGTTGCATGCCGCTGAACCTGGCACGCTTCCGGTGGGCTTCTGTGAGAAACGCGCACCAATGGTCAAAATCGCTTGGGTGCGAACTTCCGCGCGTCTTGTCCGCCGTCCGAAGAAAGGCCCGGAGTTTAATCAATACCGTGCCCGTCACTAACTCCTCCAAAGGCACATCTCGTGTGGGCTTTCGGTCGGCGGGGGCATTGTCGCTCTTCCAGGGATCGAACCAGGTCGGCATCTCACCGACTCTACAAACTGGATATCCGCATTCGGCAGAGCTTTGCAGCCACCCGGGATGACTTACGATCTCGCCCTCATATCGTTCGGTATTCACGTTTTCGTTCGAATAACGAAAACGCGCTCGCACGTAATCGTGGAGCACGGCTTTCCCCCATGTTTTTGCTTCGTCCTCGTTGGCGGCGTCTATCCAAACACTCATGCCAAAATCGCTTCCCGGGTCGTCCGGCGTGCCTGCCCCGACATAACCGAAAAGCTGAAGGTAACGGTAAAGGTATCGTGCCATGCCAATGTCCTGTCGACACGAAAGTAGCTTATGCGGGGAGCATCGAGCCGGAAACGTCATCCCCAACTGAACAAAACAGCAAACCCGCCTGCAGCGGCACGCTGGTAAAACTCGCGCATCTCTTCGAAATAGGGCCACGCATACTCGATGTCCTGAGGGACCAGATCCAGGCAAAACGCAGCGGCATCCTCATCTTCCTCCGGAATCGCGTCCGGCTTTTCTGCAAAACCTTCTCTTGTTAGATTCGCAAGCGCCGCGGCAATCTCCGCTACCTCCATGGGGTGCTTAAGATATATGAAATCATCGAGCTCAGCCTGGCAAATCAAATGGTCGCCAAGAATCGCTGAACTCAATGGTCGCTCGCCGAGCGTTCCAAAGAGCGTGCCGTCCGAAATCGCGCGATGAATCGGCACCCAGGCCTTATCCATATGGAGTTCGAAAGCGGCCTTCACGATGCCGTCATCTGCTTCGGCGAAATGCCATCGCGCCGGTTCCGGCAGCGCGAGAAGCCGTTCCACGTCGACAGCCGTAATGGCGCTGAACCAACCGCGACCAGCCATGGTCCTTTTCATGGTGCAATGGTCATTATCAATCTTCGTGATAGAAAGCCGTTAGCCCGTTTTGGACGTGCCCGTTCTGGCGTTCGTGTCCAGCAGGTATGTCATGGCGCATCGTGGTCAAAGTCGACGGCTTTTGCCAGCGGCAATTTCGAGTTCGCGATGGCCCGTTCCAACTCCCTGACATCCTCGCTTGAGGCATGTGGTTCGGAAAGCGCCGCCGCCAAAACCGCCGAGGGAACGCCGGCGGCAACCTCGTGCACGGCAACGCCAACTTGAATCTCAACGGATTGGCCAATTGGCAGGTCGGACCGGTCCCTCGGGAACCAGAACGCGACCATCAAAATGGACTCGCAATGTCGTCGTCATGCGATCATTATAGCTCCTCCTCAGAAGCGGGAAAGGTTAAGTAACGTTGGGTGATGTTTCGCGCGCTACAATTGCCGATTTACGGTAAAAACAGGGACGAAGAGAAAAACAGGGACAGCCGTC
>DASRRM010000057.1:0-4565 GCA_035695715.1 Tepidisphaeraceae bacterium | reverse complement strand
CGCGCACGAAGGGTACTCCCGGAGTAAGCGGGGCCGGCGAAACCGCTTACTGCGGGAGTACCCTTCGTGCGCGGCTCGTTGGTCTGCGGATTACCGCCGAATTGCGCAAGGTCATTTAACATTGATGCCCCCCGACCCACCCCGACAGTTTACCAAGCTTAACTTCGCACGATGCGCAAATCCGCACAACGCGCAACGGAGTTTGACGCTGCTCGTGGGTAAATGCTATCCTGCACGCATCATTCCGCCCCCACGGCCGCGGCGGAGCGCGGCCCGGATGGCGTCCTCATTAGACGGAGCACCTGTGAATCCACATCGATTGCATCCCTCGCTCTCGTTCCCAATGTTCCTTCTCGCCGCCGTACTTTTCACCGGCTGCGCCCCAAAAGGCCCCGCCGATGAAGGCGTCGGCAACCCGCGCGTGCTTCCCGTCAACTGCTTTGAAACCCACTGGGCCGAGCAACTCGAAACTGTCCACGGCAAGGTCAAGCGCATCTTCGCCCGCGATACTTACGTCATCGGCTATACCGACGACGGCACCAGCTACGTGCTCGACCGCGCAACCGGCGCAATGCCCTTCCCGCCGGTCACCATTCGCAACGGCGATCAGGCCCTTCGCGCCCCGGTGGTGCTGAAAGACTTCATCGTTTATCCAACCAACACTTCGCTGGAAGTCTACGATCGGGCCGGCGCGCTGGTGCGATCGAAAGACCTTCGCTATTCCATCCGCTCCGATGCCGTGGGCAACAAGACATTCGTCTATTTTGGCGCCGATCTTCAGGGCGGGGGCCGGGTGGTGGCGGTCGATGTCACCAGCGAATATCTCGACCACCGCTGGGAGCTGATGTTCCCGCATGCGGCCATTTCCGCCGCCCCGGCGGTCTGGGGCGACATCGTTTATGCCGCCGCCACCAACGGCGACGTTGCCGCCGTATCGTACGACTCCCGCGAGCCGCTCTGGCCGCTGCCCAATGGCGTGTTCCATACCGGCGAGGAGGTCATTGCCGACCTGCAGATCGACGACACCGGCGTTTATGTTTCATCGATGGACACCAAGCTGTGCGCCCTCAATCGCAACAATGGCAAAGTGAAATGGCAATACCTCGCCAAAGCCCCGCTGCACGATTCTCCGGTGGTTCTCAAGGAACTGGTGATGCAGCGTGTGGACGGCGTTGGTTTCGTCGCGATTGACAAGCTCGCCGGCGCATACAATCGCGCGCCGCGCTGGATCGCCCCCGATGTGACGAAGATTTTGTCCGCCGATGCAAAATTCGTTTACGTGCTGCGCAATGACAACATGATTGTTGCCCTGGACAAGATGGACGGCCATGCCGTCTTCACTTCCACCCGCCACGACCTGGTCACCTATACGACCAACACCAAGGACGCGACGATTTTCGCCGTCACCACCGGCAACCGGGTGCTGGCGATCACGCCCGTGCTGAAGCCCGGCGTGGTGGGCGAGCTGGCCTGGGTACCGGCGGCCCCAATGAAACAGGTTGTGGCCCTGGCGCGGTAATTACCGGCCTTCACATCGATGAAACGCGGCGCCGATAACCGGGGTGGCGACTTCAGTCGCCACCTCAGTTGCGAGCACTCACTTGGAAAAATAAAGGTCCTGTTTCTGGACACGGAAACCACTTACTACGGGAGTACCCTGCGCGCGGCTCGTTTCCCCTGCGTAGGGCGACCAGCGGTACGGCAGATCACACGCTCAAGTCCTTCGCGCTTCTCGTCCGATAACGAACAAGAGTGCAAGACCAACTTCTCCACGCGCTGATTGTGTCCAAAAACCAGGCCGCCGACGATGTTCTCGTTGCCGCCCTGAGGCTCGGCGATGCGCAGGAAAAACGGCCGGTCCTGGATGCACTGCTGCAGCGCCAAACCGTGCATGGCCTGTGCGGCGTGATCGAGGAATACGATGCGCTGCCGGAAATGCTCCAGGCACAGGTGCTGGCGGAAATCAAGCTGTTTCATCCAGCCCTCCGCGAGGCCGGCCGCAGCGAAAACGTAAAGCTGCGCCTGGCGGCGCTGAAGCTGATTGCCCTGGGCCGGCAGGGGAAGCTGGCTTACATCCTTTCAGAAAACCTGCACGATTCCAAGGAACAGCTCTCCAAGGCCGCCACCGAGGCGATGGTGGCGTTGGCCCGGTGGATCGCCAGCGAAACCCGAAAACTGAATAAAGGCGTATATCGCCTTGAAACAGACGATGAAACCGCCCGCGGCGCGGGAAAGAACAGCGGCGCAGCCGCGACCGAGCCAATGCAGCTCGACGAAGCCGAGCGCGATGCATTGCTCGGCAAGGATTCAAAGCTGAAGGAATTGCTTCCCGAGGTCGAACCCGCCGCCACTCCCGGCACAAGCGGCGTGGAAGTCTATGCCGAGCTGATGGCGCAGCGCCCGGAAATCGAGGTTGCCGTCGCTCGGGCTCTGGATGTTCATCGCGGCCGCCATGGGCAGGATCTACTGCGGGCGGCATTGCTCCTGGCGGATTGGCCGGGAAGCAAAACGCTGGCAATTCTGCATACGCCCAAGCACGGCGGGCAAAGCCCGATGGTGCGCCGGCTTCAGCAGCCCCCCGCCAGCGAGCATGTCGCTGCATTTTTGCTCGGCGCAAGCCACGGGCAGCTCCGCACCCATTTCGCCAGCGCGTTTTCGCATATCAACGAAGCGCCAGTGCTGGATGCCCTGCTGCGAAAGACGCATTGGCTGCACGATCATCATCTCGAGCTGTGCCTGCATACGGTTTCGCGCGGGATGTGGTGGACGCCGGGGGATTTGATCCGCGATGTCGACCGTCGCGCGCCCGAAGACGCGGCACAAGTGGGTGAATGGATCGCCCGTTCCGGCGCGCACGATGTGGTGCAGGACGAGCGGATGACCAAACTCCTGTCGCACTGCGCCCAAAGCTTTAACGGCCGCCTGCGGCTGCTGCGAATCGTCAGCCGCCGCAAACGCGGCGGGTCGGTGCAGCTTCTGCGCGCCCTGCTGCTCGACGGCGACGAACGGATCATGCGCATGGCGGCGCGGGAAATCATCCGCCGACGCCCCGCCGATTACGAAAACATGCTGCTTCAGCTCATGACCAATGCCCCGGAATCGGTGAGGCGGGTGGTGAGCCGGGCGATCGGGCAGGTTGGTTTCGACCAATTCTGGCTGCGCTTCGACAAGCTGGATCGCCCCACCCGCAAGCAAGCCGGGCGCGCCATGATGAAGATCCTCCCCGATGCCGTCCAGCGGCTTCGCCGCCGGCTCGCGGCCGGCGCGCCCGACCAGCGCATCAAGGCCATGCAGATGGTGCAGGAACTGGGCCTGGCCAACGACATGCGCGACACGATCGTCAGCATGTGCTCCGACGGCAACCCCCGCCTGCGCAGCAAAGCCGTCAGCGTGCTGGGCGAAATCGAGCAAGTGCCGGCGGAGGTGGTGATCGAGCGGCTGGTCACCGACACCGATGCCCGCGTGCGCGCCAACGCCATCGAGGTGATGGAAAGCCGCCCGCAGTCGCGGCTGCTGCCGGTATTGGCGCAGCGGGCTTTGGCGACAAACAACCGCGAGCGCGCCAACGCCATCAAGGCCCTGCACAGGATGCGGGTTGGAACGGCGGCGGTGCAACTCATTCAGATGATGCGCGACGCCCGTCCGGAACATCGCATCTCCGCCCTCTGGACGCTTCGGCAAATCGGTTGGTGGCAAATGCTCAACGAAGTGGGCCGCCTGGCGAAAGAGGACAGCAACATGAAAGTGCGACGATATGCGCTGGGCGTGCTGAAGGGCGTGGCGGAGCTGGCGAAGAATCAGCCGGCGAAGGGCGCGTAGGGAGAATGCATAGAGAAGAATGAAGAATACTCCCGTATCACGGCCGTCCCGGCCGTGTTGAACGAGCAGAGTAACGAAACAATGGCGGATCGCTGCATCAAAACCGAGGAACGTTCGACATGCTGAGTAACCGGCGAAAAAGCATCGAAAAGGCAGCGAGAACCGCATTTTTTTTCGTGATGCTTGCAACAGGCGCGTCGGCACTGGCAACGCCATCCCAGAGCGACGTCTTCAAGAGCATTCAAGACAACGTCAGCACCAGCGGCGAATCAGACATCAACCCGACGCCTTGGATCTGCGCGGGCATCGGCGTCATTATCGTCTTGGCGCTGTTCAGCAAACGGCAATCGCGGCAGTCCACGCCGAAGGTTGTCAGCCACACCGGGCGGCTCATGAAGGAAATCATGAAGAAGATTCCGCTGCGCGCCGGCGAATTGAGGCAATTGAAAATTCTGGCCGATGAGAAAGAACTTCCCGACGGCCAAGCCGTCAACCCGTTGGTGCTGCTGCTTTGCCCGTCGGTTGTGATCAAGTCGGTGAACGAACGATCGACCAAAGCTGATCGACGAACATTGGTGGGCGTGTTGCGGAAGATGGGGATCAGGTGAGGCGGCGTACTATTCGATCGTGATGCTGCAGCTGACTATCCAAAGGTCAGGTTTTTCGACGTTGGACATCCATCGCTGCTTGAAAACCTAAACGACCTTGCGCGATTAGGCCCTTCGAATCTTCGTAGGGTCCGCACC
>DASRRM010000056.1:0-4880 GCA_035695715.1 Tepidisphaeraceae bacterium | reverse complement strand
CACCACCCGTGGCACGAAAACCGACACTCCTAAACGTTAGTTGTCACAACGCACTGCGTTTTTGCGGTGGATGATCCCGACTAGCGCGGCAACTCGATGATTTCCTTCAGCATGGCCGGGAAAACCGCCCACGCCTGCTCGTACGTCGGATCCAGCGGGCAGGGAACATGGTCGAATTCAGTCAGGAACAGCGGGATGGCGGGCAATCGGTCGCCCACGCCGACCGACTCGACATACGCCGTCGGCATATCACCCCCGACATACGATGCGACCGTCAGCGGCTTGTCGGGCAGAAAGTCGAACGGCTCGTCCTCGAACTGGTCCCAGATCGCCTTGTGAAGTCCTTGCGGATCGCGTGGTGTCGGCGGAAAAACGTCCACCACGACCAGATGAATCCCCTGAGTCAGAATATCGGCCGCCTTTTCAACAAATGAGCGAATCGCGTGCTGGCTGCTCTTGTTCCCCGGCGAGACGATTTCAATGATCGCGACAACCTTTCCCCGCCCATGGCGAATGACGACGCGATCGGCCCGCCTGGCATAGTTGATTGGCTCGAGTTTTCGGATGACCCGCGCAGATGGGGCTGGGGCCGCCGCCAGGGCGACACCGCCGGTGTTGCCCCTCGGCTCGCTAAATTGAAGCGTCACGACATCCGGGATCGGCCGGCCGGTGACTTGCTCGGCCATAGCCATGAAGCCCGGCGGCAAGCCGCCGCCGTTCAGCGCCGCAGCCAAAAATGGAATCCAAGTCTGATGAAAATGGTGAAAATCGCCAGCTTCGACGCGAGTCCAGTCGTGAATGGGCATAGGTCAACTCCGGGTGGATTGTACCACGCCTGCGGCCTTGATTCCTGAGTTTCTTTCACTGACGCAGCCCTCTGGCAGGTCACGGGTGGAAGCGGTCGAGGGCATGAAGGGTTTGTCTTACTTGCTGGACCAGCAGGCGGGCGCAGTTCCGCATTCGGGGCAGGCTCCGCTGACATTGCCGGTCATGGAATATCCACAGTTGACGCAGCGCCCCGCGCGCCTGCGCCTCCACCTTCGCAGCGCCCCGGCGGTCATCACCATCGGCAGCGGCACTGCCAGCAGTGTGATCAGCCAAAGCGGAATGATGATTGCCTGAAACGGCCAGGTCGTCCATAAATCGTCGTTGACGGCTTTGGAAGTGTTGATGAATTGGACGCCCGCAAACGTGTGCCGGCCGGTTTCATTGTAACTGTAATCGCCGCCGAAATAGTTGAATCGCGGGGAGAAACTGTCGCTCGGTGCCTCTTCGCCGGTGATTCTGAAATGCGAGTGATGCTTCTGTTGCCACTTCATCAGCGGCGTTCGCGTCAGATGCACTTGCCCGCGGGTGAATCGTCCGCCGTAAGCGTAATACCGGGTGGAAAGCTCAATGCCATGTTCGCGCTGAAAGCTTGTTGCGACCAGCCAGCCCAGCGCCCCAAGCAGCGCGATTTCAATCACGACGGCAAACGGAATCCGGCGTCTGGTTCGATGATGATATTTCGATTTCACCATTCGGAAAGAATTACTGATCGGCCTTGCGGATTTAGCTGCGCTGGCCCTATGGCAAGACCATCACATCCGCATCGATCTCGACTTTGGCGATGCCAAAGCCTGCGGCCTGAATCTGTCCGACCGCCGAACGAATTGCATCTTCCAGCGAAGGGGCTTGCCGGTCGAAGTGTACCCAAGCCATGCCGTTGGACGATGCCGGCGTGCCGTCGTCACAGCCTGTTGCGAACAGCACGTCTGCCTGATCGTCGGTGACTTCAGTCGCGTCTTTTAGCATCACGTTGAATTCGTAGATTCTCATTCTGGGCTCCGTCGAAATCTTTGGCAAGCCAAATGATTTTGTACTATTCGGCGCTTCAATTTTTCGTAGTCTTTTCCTTCCAATACTATGGACCGCCCCGCGTCGCGAGGTATGCTTGTTATGAGTTTTGCGGCCCTCCCGCGCGTCGCGTTGCCGGCCATGCATTGTAGTCCGTTCGTTTGCAGAGGCGTTTTCCAATGCGCGATCAGCCATCCACCCGAAATTTGGATGAGGTTGTGGCAGCGCATCGCGTCCTCACGATGCAGGAATGGTATTTACGGGTCGGCGACAATTATATCAAATATGTCGAGCCCGAGGAGAAGGAACGGGTAAAGGCCGAGATGGACGCCGTGCTTTCGCAGTTCCGCCAGAAGCTCAACGCGCTCAATGAGTTCGAGCGCGGCGTTGTGTATGGCAAGATGTACGCTCTATCGTGGATACTCCGAGAGCCAGACGTGGATACTCCGAGAGCCAGATAGCTAATTGGAAAGCAGAGGCGGGAAAAATTCTATGGGGCGTGGGGCGACAAATCCAAAAGGGTCGACAAATCCAAAAGGGTCGGGAGTCATTTCGGCGGAATCGACTCCCGACCCGGTTGAATTTTCCGACCCGGTTGAATTTTCCCGACCCCGTTGAATTTTCCGAGGTGTTAACATGCCAATGATCGAAAGCTTCGCCTGCGACTTATGCGATTTTCAACTTCCGACGGGATGGGGTGGGTATGTCTATGTGACCACTGATGCCGGCAAGAGGGTCGTCTGTCCGCACCCGGGTGAGTTTGAAACAATACAGAGAATCACCGGCCTCGGTTACTCGGAAGCCGATGCCGCTGGACGGGTTGGGTTTAACGATCATTGCGTGTGCGTCGAGTGCCTGAAGCAATTCGATCTGGATCTGAAGCGGGATGCACGCGCGTGCCCCGCCTGTTCCGGCTCGAATGTGAACAGGACGCGCGAGTTGGTCGATCAGCCGTGCCCATCGTGCAAGAAGGGAACCATTAGGCGGGGCTCGCCGATCCGATGGAAATTGGATCCCGATAGAAACGTTCTTCCGGTTCCCGCCATCGTGAAGGACATCGCATTATTTGCCGAAACACGCGTTCCTTCGGCGGCGTTGCAGCCGGCGTATGATGCAATACAAACCGTGGAAGGCATCCGGAGGAACGATTTTTTCGTGATCTGCATCCATCTGTTGGGATGGTGGCAGGGGGATTATTTCAGTGACGATACCGATCCCAAACCTTCATTGGGACCGTACGACCTCAAATGGCCGTGGGTCCAGGGTTTCCGGCGCGTGGTGGAATGCATCCCCGAACTTCACCGACTTCTTCGGTGGCACAATGGATCATGGTATTTTCGCGACGAAATCTCGGCTGATGAGAAACGAGGAATCAAGAATTACGCCAGGGAGCATTACCGTCCGCCCGTGATGTCCTGACATGTCTTCAATTGACCAGGGCGTGAAGAGGTCGCGTTTCCATCGTTCGATTGAATTCTTACATTTCTTCTCCGCATCAAATCGAGCGAGGAGCTTATGACGATCGAAGAAGCGATCCGCGTGGCGAACAGATTCGCTGAATGTTTCGTCGTCTGGCGAACCGACACCGGAGAAATCGTGTCGGTCGAGGCAGCGGGATCGTCAAAGCAGCCAGATCCGAATCGAAACATGAAACTCCTGTCAGAGATGGGTTCGAAGGGTACGTTTCCCACCAAAGGGCGTTTTCTCCCGGTGGCGATGGTGACCCGTGAACTGCTGCAGCACGAGGCCGATGAATGCACCCGGCTTAACCGGCGAAGTCTGATTTTCAATCAGTGGTCCGCCTGGCCGCCGGCTCGGCTCATTGAAATATTGGAGCGGCGGGAATTCGAGCGGCCGTTCGTTGACACAGGTGATGCACACATCATCTTGGATCACATGTTTGACCTTCAGGCTGATGAATTGATTGCTCAACCGGCTTTGCTGGAACGCTTCCGAGCTTTATCGCGTCCGGGACTTCTCGACGAGAGAGCCGGTCTTCGGCTGGCGATCGGCCTGGCCGTTCTGGACAACGTGCCCGCACGCCTCAAAGCGATGTATCGCGGCAAGGTCTTTCGATCGAACTTATGGGATTTCATCGACGCATTCGGCGACGTTCGGACAGAGGATCCTGAGATTATTGCTGAGTTGATTGATGTTGTAGAGCGGTCCGTGATGTTCGGTCCCAGGAGGCATGCAATGATGGCGTTGGGGAAAATCGGACCCGCGGCCGGAAGCCGGGCGGTCGATGCACTGCGGACTCACATTTTCGACAGCTCCCCGGAAGTGACGTCCTCCGAGAGCTGGTCATTACACGAATTTCCACGCCGAAGGAGGCGTGGAAAAAGTGCCCCGCCTGTCATCGCGGGCGTGTGCTGCGAACCGGGCCGTGGCCTC
The DNA here is from genome assembly GCA_035695715.1 of Tepidisphaeraceae bacterium. Taxonomy (GTDB): domain Bacteria; phylum Planctomycetota; class Phycisphaerae; order Tepidisphaerales; family Tepidisphaeraceae; genus RYN-428. Next base: position 650 of record DASRRM010000056.1, on the reverse strand, counting down.
GGCCTTGCGAGGCATGTTGGGAGATGGGGTTCGTGCTGAAGAGAGAGCCGTTGCGGGCCGAAGAGGAATAGACGTTTTTACTCTTTCTCGCAACCGCATCGTAATTCTTTCCCAGGACAGCACTTGTGCAAATTGGCGATTTATGCATAACTGATGTCAAATATTTGCTAAATCCAATGAGGTTTCTCGTGCGCTTTCGTGCGCTTTCGGGCGCGCGCCCTCGTTATTGAAGCAAAAACGCGGGTTGGTCGGTCAATCCGATGGCATCGTGCGCGCGATCGTGCGCGGCCCCGGCGGGCCGCGCATTTGCGGTCGGCCAAGTGCCAAAACTGGTGATGCCCAAATGAGCCGAGAGTGACCAACTCTTGCCCCCAAACGGAATTTTCCTTCTAATGTTTTTGTCTGATGAATTGAATGAAACCGTTCAGCAAGGAGGCCAAGTTGGCTGCGAAAATTCCCCTTTCGCGCGTGTATCAGAGTGAGACCATCGACCGGCGGATTCTGGAGGTCGTCAAAGGCGGCAACTATATCCTCGGGCCCGAATGCAAGGCGTTCGAGAAGGAACTGGCCGCCTACTTCGGCGTGAAGCATGTCGTGCTTTCCGCTTCCTGGACAGCCGCCGTGCATCTGCTGCATATTGCGCAGACGAT
>DASRRM010000055.1:0-1626 GCA_035695715.1 Tepidisphaeraceae bacterium | reverse complement strand
GCAGTGGCCAAAGCCAGGTTGCCGCCTGCGGAATCCCCGCTCAACGCGATCTTATCCGCCGCATGGCCTTGCTTCAGCGCATATCGGTAAACGTCGAAGGCATCATCATGGGCTGCAGGTGCGGGATTTTCCGGGGCCAGGCGATAGTCCGGCGCGAACACTGCGATTCCGGTGGCGCGCGCGAGATTGGTCGTGGTGACGCGGTAGGTATGGCTGGAAAACAAAAAGAACCCGCCGCCGTGGTAGTAAATAATGAGCCGCGAGGCGTCGCCGCCATCGGGCAGGATCAAGTCGCCCCGATAAGGCCCGAAGCTTGAACGGGTGACGCGGACACTTTGGGCCAGCGGCGTGTGGCTGGTAATGCCCTCCGCCCAGGCGCGCATCATCGGCGGGGTGGCGTTTTGCGGCGGTGGGTTCTGGGCGCTGATCTTGAGAATTTCCGTGAGCTGTTGTTTCGACATTTTCAGTCTCCTATGCGGCACGCCGACTGGCCTTGCGGGATCGCCTGAGCCCAAACTAGCCATTTCCTAAAACGGAAAAAATATGGGAAATTGAGAACAATTATTCCAATAGTGAGAATATAGAACTTGCCCTCACCGTTGCTGGCACCCACAGATTTGCAGGACATGACCTTTTTTGTGGAGGTCGCTCGCGCCTTGAGCTTCACCCGCGCCAGCAAGGCCTCGGGTATTCCCATTGCCACCCTGTCGCGGCGGATAACGTTGATGGAGAAACGCGTCGGGGTCCGCCTGTTTCAGCGCACGACGCGGCGCCTCGCCTTGACTGAACCGGGCCGGCGTTATCTCGAGCGCTGTGAGCGCATTGTGCAGGACGCCGCCGCGGCCCATGAAGTTCTCAAGGAGGCGGCCGAACGACTGACGGGACATCTGCGCATATCGATGCCGGTCGAATTCGGGCTGGTCCTGATTGCGCCGATCATCGATGAGTTCACGCGACATTATCCCGAGATCACCGTCGAAGCGGATTTGTCGTCGCGGCCGGCGAACTTCGTCGACGAAAATATCGATGTCAGCATTCGCCTGGGTGAACTCAGGGATCCGTCGCTGATCGCTCGCCGGTTGGGCAGCGCCGCGCGGGTGTTCTATGCCTCACCCTCCTATCTGGCTCGATACGGCGTACCGGAACATCCGAAAGACCTCAGCAAGCACGAATGCATCCTGCAATCCTATATGGCGCATCCAGGCATCTGGCGTGTGGTCTCCGGAAAGAAATCCATCGATGTCAACGTGCACGGCCGCTTCTCGACTAACAACGTCTCGATGACGTTGAAATTCGCCGAGCAGGGCCACGGCATCGCCGCGCTCCAGCCGTCCAACGTGCGGGAATCGTACGATAGCGGCGCCATCCGGCAAATACTCATAGATTGGAGTTTTCCGGCGGCGCCCGTTCATGCCGTTATGACGTCCCGGTTGATGCCGGCGCGGGTGAGAGTTTTTATCGACTTCCTCGCAAGCCATCTTACGATTGCTTGAGCATTCCGCTTGCGACTCTCCGCGTCGGTTTTCGATTTCCCGGCGGACTTTGGCGGTCCCGACGATCGGCGCCCCACTTTTACACACACGCCGAACCGGGCTCGTCATGGCGCTCCTACCCGGATAACATGAA
>DASRRM010000054.1:0-21097 GCA_035695715.1 Tepidisphaeraceae bacterium | reverse complement strand
TACTCCCGGAGTAAGCGGAGCTAATTGTGCGAACCCCGCTTACTCCGGGAGTACCCTGCGTGCGCGGCTCCTTTAGCGCAATGACTACAGAGAAAAAAGAACCCTTCGTGGGCGAACGGGCGCATCAGTCGAACCACACCTCCGTGGTTACTCTTCTTTTCTTTTGGTTGCGGCCATCCGGTTTCAAGAAACGAGACAACTTCACGCAGTCGGTGTATCAGACACCCAAATCGCGCTCTCCCCATTTCGGCTCGCGCTTTTCCCTGAACGCTGCAATTCCCTCCTCGGCCTCCGCTGAATTCCGCGCTGACAGGTGAAATTGCAGGGCGAGCTGCAGATCGTCCTTGAGCGGACGGGCCGACAACTCGTCCAGCAGGCGCTTGCTTCGGGCGATTGCCCCCGGAGCGCCGGCGCAGGCGTCGCGTGCCCATTGCATGGCTTCGTCCATCAGCCGGGTTTTGGGAACGACATCGTTCACGAGATTCATTTCCCGCGCCTTGGTGGGCAGGATATTTTCGCCGAGCAGGATGAGATGGCGAACCGCGCCATCGCTCAATCGCCGGCGCAGCAGGCAGGTCACCAGGGCTGCCACCAGGCCCCGCCGGACCTCAGGATAGGCGATGGTCAGGTCATCCGCCGCCACCACGAAATCGCAAGCCGCCAGCAGCCCCGCGCCGCCTCCCATCGCCGCACCGGATGCGGCGGCGATGGTGATCAGCGGCGAATTGCCGATGGCTTCATACATGCGCGCCAAGGCCTCTGCCGATTTTTCCGCGCCGCCGGGAATAGCAGCTTCGTTCAAGTCCAGCCCCGCGCAAAATGCCGGGCCATTGGCGGCGAGGATGATGACGCGCGCCTTGGGGTCGCCGTTGACCTGCAAAAACGCGGCGGTGATTTGGTCGATGAGCGCCAGACTGAGGGCGTTGCGTTTTTCGGGACGGTTGAGCGTCAGCACGCGGATCGCCGGGTCGTCATGATTGATGATAAGCATCGCGCTTTTTTGGTGAGAGTTTTTGCCTCAATGATCTTGTGCGCTTTGTCTAGAGTTCGCATTGAGCTTGAGAATATTTCGCGGCATGAGCGCCGCACCCGCAATGGACGAAACAATGATAATTGTAGTGTCCGCCTTGGCGGACGCGTTCAAAGGCGATGTAATTCTTAAGGTTTACCTTCCGCCGGGATGAACCGCTATAAACGCGTCCGCCAAGGCGGACCCTACGGTAATATTTTTTCAGAGCCATGTACTTCGAAAGCCTCATGCGACTCTTCGCGCATTCGCGGCAAGATTCCCTGCTAAAGGGCCGCGTTGATCAAGTCGACCCGCATCCGGCAGCGGTCCACCGAAATGCCGTAGTTTAATCGGTCGTCGGCATGCTCCTGCAGGTTCAGCTTCGTGGCGACGATCATGGCATTGTCGTAAACCTTGCTTAGCACGTAATCGGACAGCGTCATCACGTGCTCCTTGTCGTGCGGATGGCGCGCGTCGGCGGTTTTGGCGGGAGGCATCACGCCCGGCGCCCAAAGGGCCTCGTCCTCGGTGTAAAACAGCAGGGCGGTCCGTTCGCGCTGGTGCATGGCGCTGGTGTACTTGTCGCGGGCGTTGATAAGCAATTCCTTGCGCTTGGCCGGGTTGGTTTCGACCAGGGCAGCAAGGTAATCGTGGTCGGCCTTGTCCATCGCCAGGGCGGCGTTCATGTCCGCCTTGTGCGGGCGGTAGGTGGGGGCGCGCATCTTGTACTCGGGCTTGGCCAGATGCCGGTCGTATTCCACGAGGGCATCGCCGCTGAGACGGCGGGCCGTTTCGTAATAATAAAGTGCCGCGTCAATCGCCGGGCGATTGGCGATCGGGTCGTTGATCTTCACTGCGGCCAACGCCGCCTCGGTTTTCGTGGTGCCGCCAATGGCCGATATGTTAAACGCCCGCGCTTCATAAAACCGGCCGTGCCGGGCAGCGTCCTCTTCCCAAAACTTCAGTTGCAGCGGCGGCTGGCTGTCGACCACCATCGAGCTAAGCTGCAATGGCTTTTGCCCCTCCACCGACTGCGCCACCTCGGCGCGCTTGGCGTAGTTAAACGCCATCGCCAGCGGGCTGACGCCATAAGGGAACGGCTGATATTTCTTCAGATATTGCAGGGCCGACCCATCATTCCATTCCGAGGCGGGATCAAGCCCGGCGGGCCGGGGCTGCGTTTCCACCAGGCGGTCGGGCCGAATGTCATTGTGGGCGTCCAGGAGCGAAACCAGGTCGCTCTTTTCATCAGACAACGATTCCCACTTATACAAGCGCTGATAATACTTTTTTTCCTCCGGATAGGCGGCGGCGCGGTTGGCTTCGGTCATCGAATCCTCGCGGAATTGCTTGCCGTAAAAGGCAAATTCCGGCAGGTTGGTCGAGCCGAATTTCCCGCCATATACATTCGCCATCGCACCCAGGATGTTCAAATCGCCCGGCTTTTCCTGGTCGACCTTCCCGGCGTAGTCGATCGCCTCCATGATGACGGTGTATTTGTTCGCCGGGCTGGCCATCATCGCGCTGATGTTGTACGCCTTGTTCCAAATCTGAAAGAGGTGAACGCTGTCAAACTCCGGCTGAAGCAGCCGGACCCATTCGATCATCGTGTCAACGCTCTTGAGATCGTGGTCGGCCTTCTGATTTTCGATTGCCGGCCAGAGAAACATGATGAGCGGCCCGCGCAGCCCGCCGAGCAGCAGCGCCAAGGCAAAGCTGTCCATGTTGCCGAGCGTCGAGCGCGCGGCGGCGGTCCCGCGGATGTTGACCAGATGCGCATTTTGAATCGCGCACACCTGCCGCATCACGCCGGCCAGCAACAGTGCGCCGAGCATCACGATGACGGTTGCAACACGGCCCTTTTGCTGCCGTGCGGGATGCATTTCCGCGCGCTGGCGCGAGGTTGCCGTGGGTGCCAGGGTTGAACTCGTCATGGCGCCACCTCTTTTCGCCGCAGGATGACATAACTGAAGACCAGCAGCGGCAGTCCGTAACAGAATATGACGCCCATCGCTCCAAGCACCTTGGCGGGCGGAATGCTGACGCCGTTCTCGATATCTTCCATCACCGGGAACATCTCCACGTCCGGCAGGCATGCCGACAGTCCGCGAAGGCCCGTCGAGAGCCAGTCCACGGTTCCCGCGACAACCTGCGCCGAGCTGGGATCGCTGATTTTGAACTGCCCCACGGTGGTTCGGCCTGCCGTTCCCCGATCCAGCGCCGAGCCAAGCTGGTCAACGCCCCAATGGGCCAGCAAAATCACCAGCGTCAACACCACTGCAATGGGCCAGGACACAAACGTGCTGCAAAAGATCGCGATGATCACCACCAGCAGTGCCAGCAGCCAGAGAATGAACAGGCTTTTTATCAGGTTGATGACAAAGCTTCGGTCGGCTGTCACCAGTGCCATGGCGCCGGTGTCGGCATCGTTCCCCGGCAATATGCCCAGGTTTTGGCCGGGCATCGTGTTGCGAAGCAGCACGTCGAAATTGCCGCCCTTGAGGTATTTGGCATTAATGGGGACAGGCTCGGTGCGGCTGGTTTCCGGCGAAAAAGTGACAGGATCGGAACGCTCGCCGGTTGTGAGATTGACGACCTGCAATGTTGCCTGGGCATATCCGTTGGGATGAAGCGGGTCGTCCTTAAAGTCGCCGGTTTTTTCCACGCCCACGCCGATCTGCAACCCAACGGTGCCATCATTGCCGGGGCTGACGCTGATATTGCGAAAATGGAACACCGCGACCGGACCATCGGGCGGCTGCGGGTCATCGCCCCAAACGGTCGAGGTGAGCCGCACGCCGTCGCGCGTGGGATAGCTGGAAAAGATGGCGTGCGCGGGCCGGTCAGGGTGGTTTGCGTCCACAGCCATTTGAATCGGGGCATATTGCGGAATTGGAACCGAAATCCATGCCGCCGATCCGCGCACGCCAAATTCCGTTGCCGGGGTTCGCGGGCTGATTTGCGTGTAAAAGCGTCCCAGCCGGGCCGCTTCCAGCACCACGTCGCTGGGAATTTCCATCGAGCCGATATACGTTGCGCTGCCGGCTTTGGTCGGCTTGAGCGTCACGCGGCTGCCGGCGTCCATGACGTTCATCTTGACCAGCATCCCGCGCGCCTCATTGAGAAAACGCACCTGCACTTCCGGAATCAGCGGTTTGGGAGCGGACGGCTGCGTCTCGGGAACCGGAACATTGAAGTCATTGTCTTTGGTGTTCGAGCCTTCCTCAAGCTTGGCCTCGCGCGCCTCGCGGCGTTGGCGCTCGTCGGGCTTGTGAAACTTCACGTCCAGGTTGAAATTAATGTAGACCGGAATTTTGCTGTCGACCAATGTCTCGAGATTCTTCTTGTTGTCCTGCGACAGGGCAAAGGGAATCAGAATGTATTGCCCTACCCCTCCCAGCGACCAGTTCTCATCGCCGTTGGGTGGGGCGGCATAGACTTCCACATCGCTTCCCCAGACCAGGCTGCGCGTGCCGAGCAAGCCCGAGTTGACGTAGTATTCGTCGCTGGCGCGGATGGGCGAATTCGCCGGTAGCGTCTGCATTTGAGACTTCAGATCCGCAATCATCGGCCTGGCGCGAATTTGCAGATAGGCCAGCGTGAAAACGCCCATGATGATGATGATCAGCGCCGAAACGCGGGCATAGCCGAGCACCTTGCCCAAAACAATTTCCAGGCGGGTGGTCGGCTTGGTGACGATGGTGAAGATGATGCGGGTTTCGATTTCGCGCGGGAGGTTGGTACAGGCCAGGATGATCGCCGTCACTGTCACCAGCATGGCGCTGGCAAACAGGCAGAATTTGGTGGTCTGCTGAATGACATCCTGCGGGGAAGCCGCCACTTGAAACTGGCAGACCACGACAATCCCAATCATTGCCAGCGGCGTAAGCCAGAGCACCTTGCGCCGGAGCGATTCGGTGACGCAGACGCCGGAGATGGCCCACACGCGCTGCCAGTGGGTGCGCACCACGTCATTCCACCCATAAACGAAAATGCCCACGGTGATGATCACCGTGGCAATAACCCAAGGCAGCAGCCAAAGCACGGCTGAAACCGAAACGGCCGCCAGGGGAATTGGGAGCGGGTGATTCAATAAAGTCCCAAACGTCACGACTCCTCCGGGAAGGACCGATTCATACGATGCCCGGCCTCAGGCCTCGATCGTGACACGGCCATCCCGGCCGTGCCTGCATGCACTTGTCATCGCAAAACTGCGCGGACAGTTGTTCTCGAAGTTCAACGCACGGGCGGGACGCCCGTGTCACGACCGGAGCTTGCCGCGCAGGACTCATTTCTAACTTCCGCTTCCATTTCCATTGGCACCGGCCATTCCCGCCGATGGAATCTGGCCGGTTCGCTCGCGCACGATTCGCATGAACAGGTCTTCCAGCGTGGTCGTCGGATGCGTCACTTCGGTGTTCACACCCATGCGCATCAGGAACTGCTTCAATTCGCCGACCTGCTCGGCGCTCATCCCCCGCGCCTGCACCTGGGTGATGTCCTTCACCTGGAGCAAATCGCGAACATGCCCCAATTCCTGCATCCGGCCCTGGAACAAAATCGTGATCCGGTCGCAAACGTCCTGCACGTCCGCCAGCAGATGGCTGCACAGCAATACCGTCTTTCCCTGCTGCTTCAGCGAGAGAATCAGATCCTTCATCTCGCGCGTGCCGATGGGGTCGAGTCCAGTGGTCGGCTCGTCGAGAAGAATCAGGTCCGGGTTGTTGATCAGCGCTTGTGCCAAACCGATTCGGCGGGCCATGCCTTTGGAATATTCGCGCAACTTTCGCTTGCGGTCCTTGGTGTTCAGGCCCACGGTGTCGAGCAGCACCGGCACCCGCCGCTTCAATTCGCGGCGGGGAATTTTGAACAGGCTGCCATAGAAATAGAGCGTTTCTTCGCCGGTTAAGAATCGATAAAGGTATGATTCCTCGGGAAGGAATCCGATCCGTTCGTTGATGGCGGTGCTGCCGGCGGCATGGCCGAGGATGCTGGCCGAGCCGGAGGTCGGAAAGATGAGCCCGAGCATCAGTTTGATGGTGGTGCTTTTGCCCGAGCCATTGGGGCCGAGCAGGCCGAACACTTCGCCGCGATTGATGGTGAGATTGAGGTCGTCGAGGGCGCAGACTTTATCGCGGCCCCAGAAATCCTTGTAAACCTTGGAGAGGTTTTCGATCCGAACGGCTTCGGGTGGTGCTTGGGGAATCATAGTCGCGATTGGTTGACGTCGCCGCGTTGCATCTCTAAGTCAGTACGCCGCCAGACGGGCAAATGATCTTCCGCCGGAATGAAATCGCCTGTCGGGATTACTTTACCGCCTGGTCCCTAATTCGCAAGTTTGGCGTGGCGCGCACCTCTGCGTATAATTCGGCAAATGGCAACACCTCCACAGACCATGCCCGCCCGCCGCCGCGGCGATCCGCCCTGGGAGATCGCGATGATCTTTCCAGAGCAGGGATATTGGGATGAGCACGATTTCTTTTCGCTCCCGAACACACGCGGCGTGGAATTCAACGATGGGATGATTGAGGTGCTTCCCTTGCCGAAAAAGACTCACGAATTGATCGTCGTATTCTTGTTCGAACTGATCAAATCATACGTTAAGGCGAGATTTAAAGGTTGCGTCGTATTGCCGTCCGGCTTCAAGGTCAGAATCCCGACGCGAAAGTTTCGCCAGCCTGATGTGACATTCATGACGGCCGAGCAAAGTGCGGGCGCCAACGAGAACTTCACGAATCATGCCGAGCTTGTCGTTGAAGTCGTTAGCGAGGATGATCCAGATCGTGATTATGTGGTCAAACGCCAGGAATATGCATTGGCGGCGGTTCCCGAATACTGGATCGTCGATCGATTTCAGGGACATGTCGTCGTCCTCCGCTTGGAAAACAACGTCTATGTCGAACATGGGAAGTTTGTGGCCGGCCAACAGGCGACATCCAGCCGTTTCCCTGGTCTTGCCGTCTCGGTTGATGAGTTGATGAATATCGGTCGCTGACTCACTCACTCGGGGCGTTGCTCCAACGCGGAATTTGGTTTCAGGCACCCATCTACTTTGCCGCCCGGTCGCCAATCCGCAAGTTTGGCGTGGCGTGCATATCTGCGTATAATTCAGATCATGGCCACACTTCCGCCAACCATGCCCGTCAGCCGCCGCGGCGATCCGCCCTGGGAAATCGCAAAGATATTCCCGGAGCAGGGATATTGGGATGAGTACGATTTCTTTTCGTTGCCGAACACGCGCGGCGTGGAATTCAACGATGGAATGATCGAGGTGCTTCCCTTGCCGAAAAAGACTCACGAGCTTCTGGTTTTATTCCTCGCCAAATTGATCGAAGCCTATGTCATTGCGAAAAACCTCGGCGGCGTGGTGTTGCCGTCGGGATATAAGATCCGAATTCCTTCGCGTAAGTACCGCCAGCCTGACGTTACGTACCTGAATGCGGATCAGAATTCCCGCTCGAATGAGAATTTCACAGACAGCGCTGAATTAGCCGTCGAAATCGTAAGCGCCGATGATCCCGATCGAGACTATGTTGTGAAGCGGGAAGAGTACGCTTTGGCTCGCGTCCCAGAGTATTGGATTGTCGATTATTTGCATGCCCAAATTCTCATCCTTCGCCTGGAAAACGGAAGCTATGTCGAACATGGGAAATTTACAGCCGGCCAACAGGCAACTTCGAGCCGATTCCCGGGCCTGGTTTTTTCTGTCGACGATCTCCTGAAAATCGGGCGATGAATCTGGCCAGGCTGTCGAACATGCCCATCTCCCAATACCTCCGCAACCTCCGCAGTAAAATCGGCGCCGACGCCGTCATGATGCCCGCGGTTTCCGCGATTATCATCAACGACGCCGGGGAAATCCTGCTGCACCGGTCGCGCGATGATGGCAAATGGTATCTCATCGGCGGCGCGCTCGACCCCGGCGAAGAGCCGGCCCAAGCCGCCGTGCGCGAGGCGTTTGAGGAAACGGGATTGATCGTCCGCCCGTCGCGGCTCCTGGGCATTTACGTCGATCCGCTCATCCGCTATCCCAACGGCGATCAGATTCTCTATACTGCGACGGCGTTTTTGTGCCGGCCCGTGGGCGGAAGCCTGAAGGTTGGCGATGACGAATCGTATGAAGTCCGCTATTTCGCGCCCGAGGCGCTGCCGGTGCTGATGCCGAGCCAGCGCATCCGGGTTGACAATGCGCTTTCCAAGGATGAGCGCGCCTATTATGCGTGGGATGAATCATGGCTGAAAAACTTGTAATCATTGGATCGGGACCTGCCGGGTGGACGTGCGCGCTGTATGCGGCCCGCGCCAATCTCGAACCGCTCGTGTACGAAGGCATGCTCTCCGGGCATGAAATTCCCGGCGGGCAGCTCATGGCAACCACCGAGGTGGAAAATTTCCCCGGCTTCCCAAACGGCATCCAAGGTCCCGAGCTCATGCTGCAAATGCGCGAGCAGGCCCTGCGCTTTGGCGCGCGGGTGGTCACCGAACATATCGTTAAGGCCGACCTCTCGAAGCGGCCGTTTGTCATGCAGGATTCCAACAGTGAAGTCTGCCAGGCCCAGGCCCTGGTCATCTCCACCGGCGCATCGGCCAACTATCTTGGCATCCCATCAGAGGAGAAATACAAGAACCACGGCGTTTCCGCCTGCGCTGTCTGCGACGGCGCGCTGCAACGCTTCCGCAACAAGCCATTGGTTGTTGTCGGCGGCGGCGATTCAGCCAGCGAGGAAGGCAACTACCTGAGCAAATTCGCCACCACGGTTCACCTGGTGCATCGCCGCGAGACATTGAACCGGGCAAGCAAGGTGATGGCGGGGCGCATTTTGTCCAACCCGAAAGTGAAGCCGCACTGGTATTCGGTGGTGGATGAGGTGCTAGGCGAAATCGCCACCACGCCGCTGGGCGATAAGGTTCCCAACATGACCGGCGTTCGCCTGAAAAACGTCCAGACCGGCAAAACGCAAACCATCGAAGCCGCCGGGATGTTCGTCGCCATCGGCCACACGCCCAACACGAAATTCCTCAACGGCCAGCTCGCATTGGATGACAAGGGATTCATCAAACTATTGGAACCCTTCCGCACGATAACCAGCGTGGAAGGCGTTTTCGCTGCCGGGGACGTGGCCGATCCGATTTACAAGCAAGCCATTACCGCCGCGGGGATGGGATGCAAAGCAGCGCTGGATGCGGAAAGGTGGCTGGCGAGCAAGGGCGTGCATTGATTACTAAACTGAGCTGTTTTTGCGGAAAATGCCTCCACAGAAAATGCCTCCACGCCGGGGCAAGCGGCGCGAGTAACGCTACCCCTTGAAAGAAGCCCTATCGCCGCGCCGCCCCGGATTTGCGGAGCGCTGCGTAAATCCGAGGCGGCGCGGTGATTGCATTACTCGCACGAACCACGGTGTTGCGCGCCGCTTGCCCCGGCGTGAAGGTTTTTTTGCGAAAACCGCCCCTTTGAGTGAGTTCGAGTTTTGAGAATACGCTCCGGTACGTCATTCGAATGTATTCGCAGCGCCTTTTGACATACGTGAATAGATGCCCGCTATGAACTGAGCGATCCGTCATTCGAAGTAGCAATCCGCGGGCTCGACCACGATCCGGTTTTCACCCCTGTTTCACCTGCACATCACCTCGTTTCCATCCCCGCGATGATTTCCGCCGTCTTGCGCACGCGCGATATGCGAGGCATGATCTTTTCCATCGAAAACCGGTGCGCTTCCTCGCCCAGGCTGGTGCAGGCGTCCTCGGCAGCGACGACGGCGTAGGAATACTGCCAGGCTTCGCGGGCGGTCGATTCCACGCCCATGTTTGTCGCAATTCCACATAAAACGATGGTCTGAATCCCCCGGCGGCGGAGTTGCAGATCGAGCTCGGTGCCGTGAAATGCGCCCCATTGCCGCTTGGTTATGTCGACTGCCGCCCGAAGCGCCGCAATCTCGGGGACCAGTTCGGAAAACCCCGGCGGCATTCCGCCGCTGGGCGTCGGCGACGGCACATCCACCGGCAGCGCGAGCCGATCGGCCGAGTCGGCGGAAAATCCGACCCGCACCCGCACGATCAGCGAACCGGTTTGCTCAAAATGCCGCCCCAATGCGGCGGCTTGTTCGACGACCCGTGCGCCACTGTATGGACTCAGTGGAAGCTTTAGCGTGCCGTTTTGCAGGTCGATCAACACCAAGGCGGTTGTGCGGGGATCAAGCGTGAGACTCATTGATATTTCCCTCGGAGACTGCGTCGTCCTGACACAAAAGAAAAGAATTACCACGGACGCCAAGATCGGAAAGCAGAGATGAAATCATCGGTAATTCCGTGTTTTCTTGGCGCTATTCCCTTGGCGTCCTCGGCGTCTTGGCGTTCACTTATCGCATTTTGTCAGGAGGTCTAAATCATTTTTTCTTCGCCGCACGTTCGTTGATCGACCCTTCCGTGTACTGATACCACTTTCGGCAATCCTCATCGGTTTCGATTGCCCTGGCCTTCTCCAGCGGTTCCATTGCCGCGGGCGTGCCGAATTCACGCAGGGCGATCAATGCAGTATGTCGCAGGCTGGGATGCTTTGACTGAAGCATCAATAAAGCCAGCGGCTCGGCTTTGTCGCCGAAGTCGCGGAGTTCGTAGCCGACGCCGTCAACCCATCCACGGTCGGCCCAGTGCGTTTCGACAATTTTCAGCCCGCGCTGCGGGTTGATGCGCATCGCCCCCGCTCCGGCAATGGGGGCAAGATTGCGGAGTTCGCCAGTCTCATTGGCCAGGGTGGCGAGCAGGGGAATGTCGGCATCGGTGCCGATTTGCCCAAGCACGCGCGTGCCATCGAGGCGGCTGCTTCGATCGCCGGAGCCCGCCATATTGCAAATCGCATCGTGAACCCCCTGTCGAACGGACGCAGGCGTGCGGGGGTCGGCCAGCCGGGCCTGCGTATCGGCGTGATGCAGCTTGTCGATGGCGGACATGCACTTGAAGTGGTCCGGCGAGTGAAGCATCGCGAGAATATTTTCGGGGGACGACTCTTCGATTGCGAGCTGGGCGGGCGTGGCGGTCGCATGGTGAACCGCCGCCACCGTGTGCCGCATCACGTTGAATGCGACCATTCCGATCATCGCCACGATCACGAACACGATGCTGCCGATAAGAGTCCATCCGGTCCCGGGTATGCCGATGTTCGCCGGCGGAAGCACCACTGCCCGCGCGTATTGCTCGGCAGTGGGCGCCGGCCCGGCCGGCCGCTGCGGCACCGGCGGCACGCTGTACGCCATCGGCTGCTGCCGCACGATGGGCGGCGTCGAAGGAAGCCGTGCGCCCGAAACCGGCACCGAAGGCACCGGCCGGCCAACCGGTCGAGGAATACCGTCTCCTGGTGTATTCATCGGTTATCTCCCCTGCAAAATAATCGCCTCAGCATCATGCCCATTGCTTGCCCAGCTTGTCGAGTCCGCCTTTTTCCAGATCGGCCGGCGTCATGCAGACGCGGAATTCAACCTCGGCGTTGAAGGTCAAGAACCAAGGCTCGGCCAATGCCGGCACTTTCGACGCATCGGCGAGGTCTACAATCACCACCGCGCCGCGCCCGCCGTTTTGCTCGGTGAAATAAACCGCCTCCGGCTTGATCTCATCGAGAATTCGCTTCAACTTCAAACCGGCCGTTCCGTCTTTCACGGCCGCGTTGAACTCGGCATGAGGCATCTTGATATTCAACATCATTCGCATAGGAACTCCTTTGATAGGCAGCAATTTGCAAACCGGCGACTTGCCCGCGAGACTAACCCGCCGGATGCGCGAAGACAAGCCGCGAAAGACGACGCTCGAATAAGGCTCCGCGCGTCGAGGGGCGTAGATCCTTCGGAGTACCTGCTCGGAAAATGTAGGGCGGGCACTGCCCTCCAACACCGTACTCGGCGGGCAGTGCCCGCCCTACGTGAATTTCATGCGTATCGGGCGCGGACTTCGGCGAGCTCAGTCGAGCCGCACAGCCGCATGAGGACTCAGGATGACGATTGCCCATTTCGGACATTTTCACGCGGCGGGTGTGTCAGGATGACGATCACGCGGCTGTGGCGCATAGGTCGCGCACGGCTTGTTTAAGATGAAGAAGGCTCCAAACCGATGCCAACCCGCGAAATCAACTTCGACGGCCTGATCGGCCCAACCCACAACTATGCCGGGCTGGCCGAGGGAAACCTCGCATCGCAGGCGCATCGGCTTGCGGTTTCCAATCCGCGGCAGGCCGCGTTGCAAGGTCTGGCGAAGATGAAGTTTCTGGCCGACCTGGGAATTGCGCAGGCGGTCTTGCCGCCGCAGGAAAGGCCGGACATGGCGGCACTGCGCCGACTTGGCTTTGGCGGATCGGATGCCCAGGTCCTCGACAGCGCCAAACGCCAGTCGCCGGTTCTTTTAGCCGCCTGCTGCAGCGCCTCGGCGATGTGGGCGGCCAACGCCGCCACCGTTTCTCCCAGTACCGACACCGCAGATGGCCGGGTGCATTTCACGCCGGCCAATCTCGCCAGCCAGTTTCATCGTTCGCTGGAAGCGCCGACCACGGGTCGTATTCTTCGGGCGATTTTCCGCGATGAATCGCGGTTTGCCCACCATCCTCCCTTGCCGGCCAATGCACGTCTCGGCGATGAAGGCGCTGCCAATCACATTCGGCTTTGTGGCGCCCATGAACATGGCGGGCTGGAGATTTTCGTCTATGGCCGGGATGGTTTTAACGCAACATCTTCTGCGCCGGCGCGATTTCCCGCCCGGCAAACGCGCGAAGCATCTGAATCGATCGCCCGGCTGCATCAACTCGACCTAACCCGCACGCTTTTCCTTCGCCAGAATCCCGACGCCATTGACGCCGGGGCGTTTCATAACGATGTGGTGACGGTGAGCAATGAAAATGTGCTGCTTTATCATGCCGATGCGTTTGCCGATTCAGCATTTGCATTGGCGCATATTCGCGAATCCGTCTCCAAAGTGGTCCTCGAAGACTTGATTCTGATCGAAGTTCCGGCCAGCGAGGTGCCATTGGCAGATGCGGTGCGTTCCTATTTGTTCAACAGCCAGCTTGTTTCGATGGACGACGGAATGGCGCTGATCTGCCCGACCGAGTGCCAGGATGTGCCAAGCAGCCGGGAATTTCTCAAGCATCTCCTGCATAAACAAACTCCTATCCGGAACGTGCATTTCATCAACGTCCGCCAGAGCATGAACAACGGCGGGGGTCCCGCCTGCTTGCGCTTGCGTGTGGTGTTGAATGACGCCGAACAGGCTGCGGCCGCTTCAGGCGTATTTCTAAGCGATGCACTTTATGTTGCGCTGGTGGATTGGGTTCAACGGCATTATCGCGAGGAACTTTATCCCGACGACCTGTCCGATCCATTGTTGCTGATTGAAAGCCGCACGGCGCTGGATGAGTTGACCCGATTCTTGCAATTGGGATCGGTCTATCCGTTTCAACTTGGAAACGAACAATCCTAAGTAGAGCTGGGCTGCTCCGTCCACCATTTAGATGAACACCTTCACCGCTATTCTAACGCGAACACGCGAAGAAAAACGAAGGTGACGAAGAGATTCAAAATCGCATAGGATTGCCTTCGATTCCTTCGTCTTTTTCGTACCTTCGCGTCAAGTTTTGCGCGATGCATGCCCTACGGAGGCGGCGACTGGGGCTCCGGCACCGGATCGGGCGCTGGCTGGGGAATCGGCTCTTCAATCGGATCGATCGGCTCGCGCGTCGTATAACACATCGCAGGCTCCTTAATGGCCCGCTCCCAGTCGCCGATTCACTATAGACCCTCATTTCGCCGGCGTCTCTTTCGGGTGCGCCTCGTGCAACAGGGCCTGCAAGTCTTCCTTGGTTGGCGTGGTGGATGGCACGCCATTTTCGGGGACATCCAGCTTGGCCGTCCAGGCGACGCCATTGAGGAGTATCGTGCGGAAGTTGTCGTTGGCGAGATTATTGTAGACGTGGAACCCGGTGAAGCCGAAGCCGCGCCCGCCGTCGGGCCGGGCATAGGCCCAGGCCATCACCTGCGGCTCCTTGTTCTGCACCGATTTCAGCACGTCGGCATTTCCACCGCGATCGGTCGGCTTGTCTCCCTCCTTGAAATGCACGGTTTCCAGCGGTGCGATGGCCGACAAAATCGGCGTCACGCCTTTCATCCCATCCACAAAGCGCATGTGATAATACCATTCATCCACAATAGAGAACGGCTTCACGCCGTTGGCGATCGGATGCTTTCCGATGGTCATCTCCGGCTTCCAGAACGGGTTGACCGACCAGAATGTTTCGCAGTGCCCGCCCATCCACGCATCGTAGTTGTCGCCTTGTTTTCCCTTGTCGACTTCAGTTCCCCAATGCACCGCCATGAACCCGGCCCCTTTTTCGCATGCCGCCTTGATGTTGGGATCGTCGGCGGCCTTCCCGCCGTGGTTCAGCAGGACAATGATGTCATCGACGCCGCTCAAATCCTTGGGCCATTTATCATCGGTATAAACCACGGCCCAGGCGTTGGGATAGACGGCATTAATCCGCCGGGCCAGATAAAGGCTCCCGGCGAAAAATTCGTGATTGCCGATCCCGCCGTGGGTTTGGTGCGTGGCGATAAAGACGATGCGCTTGGTGCCCGCCGGTGCATTTTTCTGCCCGGCGTAGTCAAATACGTCCTTGTCCGCCGCGAGGGCGTTTGCAGCGGTTAAGAACGTGGCGGCGGTGAAGAGTGCAAGAAGGAATCTTCGCATGGTTGTTCTCCGGGATGATCGACAGGGCCAGGATAAAATGCGACCTGTAACGAAGTTGCTTACGCGTCCGACGGCGCGGGGTTGAACGATAATCGCAATCACAATGCGTCGCAAACATCTCCGGCAATTTGCGGCCCGGCCAAACATGAGTAAACTCCCGGCTCGAATTCTTTGGCCGTAATTTTGGGAACCATGAAAGCCATTCAACTTTTAGAGCCGGGAAAATTTAATCGCATCGATATTGCCGAACCGGGTGAGCCGCTGGCGGGGCAGGCGCTGGTGCGCGTGCATCGCGTTGGCGTTTGCGGGACGGATATCAGCGGTTTTTTGGGGAAAATGCCGTTCTTCAGCTATCCGCGCATTCCAGGGCATGAACTGGGCGTGGAAGTTGTCGCGGTCGGGCCCGGCGTTACCAACGTCAAGCCGGGCGATCGCTGCTCGGTCGAGCCGTACATGAACTGCGGCAACTGCCACGCCTGCCGAAAGGGCGCGAGCAACTGCTGCGCGAACCTCAAAGTGCTCGGCGTGATGACCGATGGCGGATTGCTCGATCGCTTCGTCCTGCCCGCCCATAAGCTGCATCCGTCGGCCAAACTTTCCTACGAGCAGCTGGCACTCGTTGAGACGTTGGCGATTGGCTGCCACGCCGTCGATCGCTCGGCACTCGCCGCGGGGGAAAACTGTCTGATCATCGGCGCGGGGCCGATCGGTTTATCCAGCATTGTCTTCGCGAAATTGACCGGCGCGCGGGTCATCGTTTTGGATATGCAGCAAAAGCGCCTCGATTTCTGCAAAGAGGCGATGGGCGTGGATGAAACGCTGGTTTTGTCGGATTCCGTCGCCCAGGATATCCGCCGGATGACCAACGGAGATAACCCCGATGTGGTGATCGACGCGACGGGGCACAATGTGTCGATGTCCAACGCCTTCGGCTATGTCGCGCCGACGGGGCGATTGGTTTACGTTGGCATCACCACCTCGGATGTGAGCTTCAAGCACCCGGTTTTTCACCGGCCCGAAGGCACGCTGCTGTGCAGCAGAAATGCGCTGCCGCGAGATTTTGCCCGGATCATCAAGTTGATTGAGGATGGCCGGATTGATACCAAGCCGTGGGTGACGCATCGCACGGCGTTTGATTCGGTGATAGCCGATTTCCCGAGCTTTACTAAACCGGAAACGGGCGTGATTAAGGCGGTGATTGAGGTTCAGTAGCACGGGCTTCCAGGCGCGTGCCTTAGTATTTCGCGAATAAGAAAGAACACGGGCAAGATGCCCGTGCCACTGGTATGAAATCAGCCATCACCATCAGTCTCATTCCTCAAGCCAAAGGCGGCCCATTCGTTTATTGGGGCGATCTGGCGGGATCGATCGCCAGGGCGGCGGCGTTGAAGTTTGACGCCGTCGAAATCTTCGCGCCCAGTCCCGAGGCGCTGTCGGCCGAAGCGATTCGGCCGCTGCTGGAGCAGAATAATCTGAAGGTCGCCGCCGTCGGGACGGGAGGCGGGTGGGTGTTGCATAAGTTGTCGCTGAGCAGTCCCGATGCAAGCATTCGGAAGAAGGCGATCGAATTCATTCGATCGATCATTGATGCCGGCGGAAAGCTTGGCGCGCCGGCGATCATCGGATCGATGCAGGGTCGGTGGGGCGATGGCGTCGATGAAGATACCGCCATTCATCATGTTGCCGACGCCCTCAATGAACTCGGCGAGCATGCCCGGCAATATCATGTGCCGCTCATTTATGAGCCGCTCAATCGCTATGAAACCAACATCGTCACCACGCTGGCGCAAGGCTCGGCGATGTTAAAATGCCTGAAAACCAACAACGTGAAGTTGCTGGCGGATTTGTTTCATTTGAACATTGAGGAAGCTGATATTGCCGCATCGATTCGCCATGCCGCCGGCGACATCGGGCACGTTCATCTGGCCGACTCCAACCGCCGGCCGGCCACGCTGGGCCATATCGATTTCGCGCCGATCGCCCATGCCCTGGCGGAGATCAGTTACGGCGGCTACGTGTCGGCGGAATGCCTGCCATATCCGAACTCAGACGATGCGGCCCGGACAACCATCGACGCCTTCCAGAAATTTTTCGCGCCCGAGACACCGATCGGGCCGCATTAGAAAACGAGGAAATAAGAACGAGGAACTTAGAACGATGAGTTTCCTGAATTGTCATTATTCCTCGTTCCTCGTTCGTACTTCCTCGTTTCCCCAAAGGATCTCATGCTCCGTCACAAACTCATTCATCCCAAAATCAACGAAGTGCTCGGCCGATGCGGGCATCATGCGAAGATTCTGATTGCCGACGGAAATTATCCATCATCCTCGGCGATCGGCCCGAAAGCCGAGCTGGTCAGCCTGAACCTGATGCCCGGCGTGGTCACCTGCACGCAGGTTCTACAGGCGCTTTTGTCGGCTATTCCGATCGAAGCTGCCAATACCATGGGCTATGAGCGCACCGGCCCGTACGCTCTGAGCGAAGACCCGCCGGTCTGGGCGCAATATCGCCAGGCGATCAAAGAGGCGGGCGTTGCGGTCGAGTTGAAGGAGATCGAAAAATGGGACTTCTATAAAGCCGTCGCCACCAATGATCATGTGCTGACCATCCAAACCGCGGATCAGCAGCGGTTTGCGAATTTGCTGCTGACCGTTGGTGTGCGTATGGATTAAATACTGGTTGTCCACGAATTGACACGAATGAACACGAAGAAGAAAGGAAGATGCGACTGACGAACTGAATTCCTATTGAAGATTTGTGCATTCTTTCTCATTTTTCTTCATTCGTGTTAATTCGTGTCAATTCGTGGACAAAAACTCTTCGATCCGAGACGTTTATGCAAACTCGACCCCTCGGCAAAACCGGCCTGCAACTTCCCGTTCTCAGCTTCGGCGCATCTTCCATGGGCGCTGAATTTCGCAATATCGATATCAACGAGGCGATGAAATCGGTCCACGTCGCCCTCGATCTGGGCATGAACTTCATCGATACCTCCCCGTTTTACGGCCGGGGGATGTCCGAAGTCTTGCTGGGCGTGGCACTGGCCGGCGTTAGGCGCGAAAGCTATCTGCTTGGCACGAAATTGGGCCGCTATTCCGGCACGCGGTTCGACTTTTCCGCCAAGCGCGTTTTGGAAAGCGTGGAAGTGAGCCTTGAGCGGATGAAGACGGATCATCTCGATATTCTGCTTTGCCACGATATCGAGTTCGTTGACATGAAGCAGATCGTCGAAGAGACGCTGCCCATGATGCGAACATTGCAGAAGCAGGGAAAGGCCCGCCATCTGGGGATCAGCGGCTACCCGATGAAGATCTTCAAATACGTATTAGACAACGCCGACCTGGACGTGATTCTTTCCTACAACCATTACACGCTGCAAAACACGCAACTGGCCGATCTCGTCCCATTTCTGAAGCAAAAGAACATCGGCATCATGAACGCCGCCCCGTTTGCCGCCCGGCTGCTGACCAACGCCACCCTCCCCGCGTGGCATAAAGCGACGCCAAAGGTGCGCGACGCCGCCCGCAAGGCTGCCGACGCTTGCGCGAAAAAGGGGTCGGACATCGCCAAGTTGGCGTTGCAATATTCCATCGCCAACCCCGACATGGCCACGTGCATCGTCGGCTCGGCCAATCCGGAAAACGTGAAGAGCTGGGCCAAATGGGCGGCCGAGCCGATGGATGAGGTGCTGCTCAAGGAAGTGCTGGATATCCTCAAGCCGATCCACAACTGGCACCATATCGAGGGAAGGCCGGAGAATAATGATGAGGTCGTGGTTGCGGGGTGATCGCAAACTTGCCGTCGGCGCAAGCGGTTGCCTCAATGTAGGGTGGGCGTACTCGCCCACCATTTGCCACGCGAGAAGGATGGTGGGCGAGTACGCCCACCCTCCGGATTGTCAAGAAGGACGACCTCCGTCGCAAAATGGCACCCCCGGCCCCTATCAAGCAGCCCAAACGCAAGGTATATTGGAATATATTAGTGTAGCGTCCCACGCTGATCTGAAACCAGTTACCTTTCACGGGCTCATCAATGAAAAAGCCGACCGCGCGCCGATCCAATCGTCCTGTTTTCCTCGAACCCCTCGAAAACCGCACGCTGCTTTCCGCCGCCCCCGGCGAAGTGATGCATGCCGATGTCGTCACGCCGGTTTCGCATACCACGCTGCACGTCTCACGGCACACGGTGAAGCTGGGGCAAAGCATCGTTTTCACGGCGCACGTGTCGGCCCTGAAAAAGTTCGGCACTGTCGCCGGGTCGATCGAGTTCCTCAATAACGGCAATCCCATTCAGGGCACCGAAGGCGCCTTGCAAATTACGCTCGACGCGCACAATCGCGCCAGCTACGACTTCGCGGCTGGAAATGTGGCCCTGTTTGTGGGCCGGCAGAGCTTCAGCGCCGAATTCATCAGCACCAGCACCGTGCCAAACAGCACCTCCAAGTCCACAATCGTGAATGTAACAGTTCCCAAGCTCAAAACCGCCTCCGACGGGCTTGAGACGGCAACTGTGCATCCCGGTCATGGCAAGGAAATTAAATCCGGCCAAACCGCCACCGTGAGTTACACCGGATTCCTGGCCAGCAGCGGACAGATTTTCGATTACGCGACGGCGGATCACGGAGCGGGCTCCACGCCAACCTTCCAATTCACAATCGGCAGCTCGCCGGTGATCCAGGGTTTCAACGACGGCACGATCGGAATGAGAGTTGGCGAAACGCGCGTATTGGCAATCCCCTCAGCACTTGGATACGGCGCAAACGGCTCAGAAAGCATCCCGGCGAACTCCGACCTGGTCTTCCTGCTCACGCTTGACGGTATCTCGGCGGCGACGACCTAAATGACCGATTCCGTGGACGAAAATGACGACGCGAATCTTCCGCCGCTGCCGGGTTGGATGATTGCTGTGATTGTGGTGCTGGCGGCGATGTTTTTGACATTTGTCATTGGCATGATTGTGTGGGCGGTCCTTTCGCATCGAGGGACCACGGTTTTACAGGATTCGCCTGCACCGGCTATCGCCATCGGATCGTCGGCGCATTACAATCTGCACTGACGTTTGATCGGTGACCCTTGCATGACCCGCGGCGGGATGCGGGGGTCGTGGCGAAAGCCGGGCGAATACCGGCTGATTCCTGGGGGCTTCCCCGGTGGCGGATCGCATATCTTCATTCAGGGCCAACCCGCGCGAGACATTCGCGCCTGTTGCGCGCCAGTTGCTCTTTTTCTCATTCCTTACCGCGGCATTTTCCACGCTCATTTTCTCGCCCGGCTGCCGCGATCCCAAACAGCCCGACGCCATCTGGTGTGAAACCGGCACGGGACCCGGCCAGGTGGTTTATCCCCGCGCCATTGCCTATGACCCGCTCGACGATTCGTTTTTCCTCATCGATCGCATGGCCCGCGTGCAGCACCTCGATCGCGATGGGAAATATCTGGGCGAATGGCGCATGCCGGAATACGTCATCGGCAAGCCGGTTGGCGTGGCGGTCGGACCTGATGGGAATGTGTATGTTCCCGACACGCACTATCACCGCATTATCGAATATTCGCCGGATGGGAAGCTGATACGCAAGTGGGGCAAAAACGGGCGCGAGCCGGGCGAGTTTATTTACCCAACCGACCTGGCCTGGGATTCCAAGGGCAATATCTTCGTCAGCGAATATGGCGACAACGACCGCATCCAGGTTTTCGATCCCACCACCGACCCGCCAAAACTGCTCTATCACTTCGGAAAATTCGGCGACGGCGACGGCGAATTTTCGCGCCCGCAAGCCATGGTCATGGATCACGACATCCTTTACATCACCGACGCCTGCAACCATCGCATCAACGTCTTCAAGGCCGACGGAACCTTCCTTCGCAACATGGGATCGTGCGGGTCTGAATTGGGGCAATTCCGGTTTCCCTATGGCCTGGACCAGGACAAAGACGGCCATCTGATCGTCTGCGAGTTCGGCAACAATCGCGTGCAACTGATCGACAAGAAAACCGGACGCGGCTTGAAAATCTGGGGCCACGCCGGGCGCGAGCCGGGCCAGCTTGCCTATCCCTGGGGCGTCGCCGTCGACAAGCATGGTAGAGTGGTGGCAGTGGATGCGGGAAACAATCGGCTGCAAGTCTTCCAGTTTTGACGAACGGCGCTCGTGCGGGTGAAATGGTTTCTGAACCTCATCAATGCAGGAACAACGACTTATCAATCCCGACTCGAAACCGAGACATCGGCGGCTCACCGCCGCAATCAAAATGCACGCGCCAAGACCGCCAAGATTCCAAGAACGCCAAGACAGACTTAATTTTTTTCTTGGCACACTTGGCGGCTTGGCGATCTTGGCGCGAAATTCTTGTCAGGAAACCAAGATTCGACGGA
>DASRRM010000053.1:0-10779 GCA_035695715.1 Tepidisphaeraceae bacterium | reverse complement strand
GTTTTGGACGCATCCTTCCATTTCGTCGGAAGACTTCTCCAAGCCGGGTCAAGCGCAGCGCCGGCCCGGATCCGGATGCGATTGCGGGGATTCGATTTTGGGCGGATGCTGGCGCGGATGAGCGAGTCCTCATTGACGGCGCGTCCATAACATCGCGGTTTACCACCCTTCTGATCGGGGTTCACGTTCTTCTTGAGCATCCAACGGTGCCGATAACGATTACGCGCCGGTAAAAATCCATTCTCTTTGGCGCGCATGTCGAATTCTGATCGTGGAGATGTTGCCTCATGATCAGATTTCTTCTCGTTGTCGTCTCTTTCAGTTTGCCTCTGGCTTTGGCGGCCAATTTGCACGCCGGATTGACGTCCGCCACGTTCGACTTTGAGAGTCATGCCGCCACCAGCGGTGGCGGGCTGACGTCGCTTTCGCTGGCGAAGAATGGGATTGGCATTAGCATCGATCGCGCGGGCCAGCCGTTTGATGTTGCCACGCTTTCGCCGTGGAGCGGGACGTCGGCGTTTGGGTCGCGTTCGCTGTCGCCGACGCCGCCTGGGGGGAATTTCTTCAATGTGAATTTCTCGACGCCGGCGAATTCGTTCTCGGCCCAGTTTGGCGATTTTGCGTCAACCGCGACCGATTCGCTGGCGCTGACGGCATTCTCCGGCCGCAACGGCACGGGACGGAACCTCGGCAGCGCTTTTGCGAATCTTCCGCTCAAGGGGAACGATGCCTTCGCCTTTAAGACGGTGCAAATCCGCGGAGAAAATATTGAATCGGTGGAGTTGATCGGCGGAACGCCCAACACGCCGAATTCCGTCTACTTCGATAACTTCCACGTGAGTGCGGCCATCGGAGGCGCGGGCGGTATAAGTGCCGTCCCACTGCCGGCGGGGATTTATGTGATGCCACTCTGCGCCGTCATCGCCTGGATGGCCAGCCGGCGGCTTCGTAATGGCAGATCACAGACGCGTGCGGGGCAGGATCGGTCGAGTGCTGGGATTCGCGCACGTCTTGGCCGCCGGCAATATTCGCGGCCGCTGCATACGCGTGTGACGCGCGGATGGGACCAGCCTTATCTGGGGGATTTGTAAAGCAAAGTTTCTATGCCGCCTGGGTTTGAATCGGCTCGATTGAAGTAACATGAAGCAGTGAAATGATCTTGAACTCCGCTGGCACACCATCGGGCGCAATATCGGTGCCTATCAAAAGATCGGTGCGTGTCAGCAGGGCCATCGCCGGATGGCGGATCTCGTGCGATTGGCCGCTGGAAAGGGTCAACCGAACCGGCTGGAACGGCCGACGCGCCCACCGTGAGAAGTCCCGCATTGTCAGGATGACGGTCGCGCAGACGCACCATCAACGTGAAAAGTGCGATAAACCGAAAACTTAATTTCCGTCCTCGAAATATTACCGGCCCTTGCCGGGACTCACCTCCTGAGCGTCTGCGCTCAACGCATTTCACAACCCCCGTTTCGAAGCGACGAAGGACGGCCAACATGATCTCCACGGCACGTACGGCGGCTTTCTTATTGGTTGCAACGGTTTTACTATTTGCCACCGGGGCGTCGGCGCAGGATTGGCCGCAGTTCCGCGGCGCTAATCGCGATGGAAAGGCAACCGCCTTCACCGCCCCGGCGACCTGGCCCAAAACCCTGACGCAAAAATGGAAGGTGGCGGTCGGGGAAGGCGTCGCCACGCCGGCCCTGGTCGGCGACAAGGTTTTCGTCTTCTCGCGCGAGGATGGCAACGAGGTCACGCGCTGCCTCGATGCCGCCACCGGCAAGGAAATCTGGAGCGATAAATACCCGGCCCAGGGAGCATCGGGACCGGCGGCTTCGTTCTCCGGGCCGCGGGCCTCGCCGGCCGTCGCCGATGGGAAAGTGGTCACGCTGGGAATTCATGGCGTGCTTTCATGCTTTGACGCCGGCACGGGCAAGAAACTGTGGCGCACGACCGACATGCCCGGCGAACCGCGGTTCGCCGCCGCCAGCTCGCCCATTATCACCAACGGCTTATGCATCGCGCAGCTCGGCGGGCCGGGCAATGGTGGAATCGCCGCCTATGACCTGGGCACGGGAGCCGAAAAATGGAAATGGACCGGCGATGGGCCGGGGTATGCGTCGCCGACATTGATGACCATTGGCGATGCGAAGCTGATCATTGCCGAGACGGATAAGAAGATCGTTGCGATTAATGCCGCTGATGGGAAAGGCGTTTGGGATACGCCGTTTGCCGTGCAGGGGATGGGATATAACGCCGTGACCCCGGCAGTGGATGGACAGACGATTATTTACTCCGGCGGCGGGCGCGGGACGCATGCGGTGAAACTGGAAAAAACCGCCGATGGATTCACGGGCAAGGAAATCTGGCGCAACCCGGATCAATCCGTGCAATTCAGCTCGCCAGTAGTAAAGAATGGAAACATCTACGGCCTGTCAATCTCCAACCAACTGTTCTGCATCGACGAATCCACCGGCAAAACCGCCTGGACCACCACCCTGGGCGGCACCAGCCCCGGCATGGCCGGCGGACGCGGACCGGGCGGTGGTGGTCCCGGCGGCGGCGGAGGACGCGGCGGACGAATGGGCCGGGGCGGCGGAATGGGCGGCGGCGGGTTCGGGTCGGTCGTCGATGCCGGGTCGGTTCTCGTCGCGCTGACCCCCAAATCCGAGCTGGTCGTCTTTCAACCCGACGCCAAGACCTACACCGAAACTGCCAAGATCAAGGTCGCCGATAAGGGCACCTATGCCTATCCGGTGCTTTCGGGAAATCGCATTTTCATCAAGGACCAGGATTCGGTGGCGCTGTTGACGGTGGATTAGCAGTCAGAAAGTGAACATCAACCCGACGTAGCCTTCGAGCGCATTAACCGATGGGTTATGCGTCGGCCCTTCCAGGCGGGCGTTGGAAAGATGCCAGTAGCGCACGCCACCCATGAGGAAGAGGTTTTGGCGGAGTTTCCACGAAACGCCGGGACCGGTTTGTATGGTGTAATTGTAGTAAGTGCCACCAAAAGGCGTGCGGTCGGTGGCATACGAGACGCCGCCCCCGGCATCCACGAAGAAGGAGAAATTCCCCGAGTTATACAAATGGTGCCGCAGTTTCAGATCGAACTCGGTGATGATTGAATCGGGTCCCGGCTGCTGCACGGAAAACCCCGCCGCCTCGGCGTTCAGCGAGAAATTATCCCACACATAATACCCCACGCCGACCAGGCCCGACTCGAATCGCGTGGGGCTCAGGTCAAAGCTATGCCCATAGTCGGCTTCCGTCGTGAGGGAGAAGGTGCCTTTGGGAAAATCTGTGGAAGGAGCGGGGGAATCGTCGGCGCGCGCGATCGCTGCCATGGACAAAACGGCGAAACTGAGCGAGATGAAGATGTTTTTCAATGGGCCTCCTGAATTGCCGTCGTGATCCAAATGCGCCGTGGTGACCGTCTCACCTTCGCGCCGCACATCCGCAATTCATTCTAACTTGTAATCCGGGATTTCGCTTTCGAGCGAACGCTCCGTTTATTGCGACCGACGGGTGTTTTCCCGCGCGCGCCGCGCAAAGCCGCGTCGATCTTCCGCATCGTTGATTCATCGGGCACGACCCTCGCCTTTTCGATGCGGTTGAGCACTGCCGGCTGAATTTCGGCACGGCGGGCGAGTTCCGCCTGCGACATTCCCGCCGCCACGCGATCGCGGATGATGCCGCGGGCGATGGTCGTTCTGGCAAACTCCAGCGCGTCCATGTTTCCTTCAGCATCAGCTTCGGGAAACTCCGGCATGGAAACGGCGCCGCTGGCAATCCTCGTCCATGCATCAAACGGAACCATCACAAACTTTTGGCCCTTTTCAGTCAATGTCTTCATGATACGCCTCAGTCATAAATGCCGCCCCGACGAGCGGCGGGAGTGATGATCACGCGAGCCATCGTCGGGGGATCATACCAATGATTGACTTTATAAGTCAATCAGGGGACTGTGAGGGGCCAGCAGCACTATGAGAATGGCATGCCGCACTCAGGGCAGTCTCCGCTCATCCGCCCTTCGTTTCCACGCAATCCGCGCAGCGGATATCCGCAATGGCGGCAACGCCCCGTGTATCGCCAACTTTCACGAAATTTATCGCGATGATAGTCGCGCAACGAAACCAGCATATAGACCGAAGTGCACACGATCCACATCAGTAGAAACCACGAACTGACGGCTCCCCGTTCAAATTCCCCGACGATTTCCAAAAGCACGGTAAATCCGAGCCATGCATGGAAGCGATATTTTCGCATCCGCGTCTCACTGTGAAGTAGAACCGAAAGTATGTTCCCCTTTCCGCCCGGTGTATTCCGAAAACACACTCCATTCCACATACCGATTCACCTCGACAAATCCCGCATCGCGCATCGCATCCAAAACCAATTCCGGCGGGATGCAGGCTTCGATCGTGTCGGCGTAATATTGCCATAGCCGCGGGCTTTGCGACGAGTTGCCCGCAAGCCGCGACAGCATCGGCACCATATTCTTCATGTACCAACGCAAGGCGGCGGCGGAAATTTTGCCGGCGGGGCGGCTGATCTCGATGATGCAAACCGTGCCGCCGGGCTTCAGCACGCGATAAAATTCGCCGAACGCCGCGCGAAGGTCGCTCAGGTGCCGAAGGGCGTAGCCCATGCTGAGAAAATCGAACGTGTCAGCGGCCAGCGGCAGTTGCTCGCCGGTGCCGCGGACGGCGCGGATGGAAAGCTGCCGCACGGCCTGGGCCAGCATCCCGGCGCTGGGCTCGACGCCGAACACCAGTTGCGAATTTCCCGCCAGCGCCATTGCTTCGCGGGCCACCAGCCCGGTTCCGATGGCCACATCGAGGACTTTCATGCCCGGTTTCAGTCCCGCCCGGCGAAGCGCCTGCCGCCGATACCATGACCCGCTTCCCAGCGCCATGGTTCGCTCGACACGGTCATAGTCGGCGGCTGAATTGTCAAATATCTCGCGGACGAACGATTTGCGGTCGCGCTCATCCGGGTAATAGCGACGCAACGGCGCATGCGGCGCAATGACCGGGGGAGCAGCGGGTAACCGTTTGTCCATTGGGCGCAGTGTATCGCCACGAGGGAAAATCGTCATGCGGTTTTTGTTTTTCGGGTCGACTTCACGTCGAAAAGAATCGCAAAAACGCAGGCGACCCATCAGCGCGTCATCCACGTTTCGCCGTGGCGGCCGGGCGGTCGCTTGCGATTTCGCGATTCCACGCGGCCAGGGACGGTACTCACTCATGGCTCACTCCCCATGGTTGAACCGCCGCGACGCATCAACGACAATGACCATTTCCATGGCCCTCGCAACCGCGCCAAATGTTTATGCGATAATCGTGCTCGAGAGCGCGGCTTGCAGCGCCGGGGCGAGTCTCGCCCGCCTCGGTTGCATGATGCCCGGCGGCGAGGGGCTGTTTGCCGCGGGGGATTGTTCGCGGGCGGGCGATTTGATTCGCAACGCCGGGGCACTGGGCTGCACGCATGTCGCGGCGATTTCGGCCGACGCAGATTTGGGGCCGGAAGGTCTGGCCGCGGTCATGAAGTCCGCCGGGCAAAATCCCACGGCGCTGGTCATCGGCCATCGCACCACATGCCCGCCGCCAGGCGTCTTGCGACGCATCGGCAATTTGCTTTTACGCATGGAGACCGGCCATCGGTTATACCGGGACGATGGCCCGCGGGTTTTTCCAGTTGGGCTCATTGGGGCGATCGACCCGGCGGGCGATCGCCATTTTGGCGAGTTGGAAGTGCTGGTCCGCTCGGCATGGGCGGGCGTTGCCATCATTTCCGTCGATCTTCCTGAATCCCCCGCGGCAAATCCCCGCCAGTTCCATTTGATATCATCGCGGCAGACGTTGTGCGAACTGCCGATGCACGTCCGGCTGATCGCCCGCGCGCTCAGCGGGATGCGCACTGCCCGTTATGTCCATGCGCCGCCGTTACAAGACAGAACATCGTTCTGGCGGATGTTCTGGCGCTGGCTGAATCCATTCGACGCCTGGCGAGAGCTTCGCAAAGGCGGCGCAAGCCGAAATGAAATGGCGGTCGGGCTGGCCGTCGGGGCGTTCATCGGCAACATGCCGGTCTGGGGTTTTCACACCGCCATCTCCCTTTACGTCGCCCGGCGCCTTCACCTCAATCCGCTGGCGGTGATGACCGGGTCGCACGCGTCGGCCCCGCCAATGGGCCCGCTGCTGATCTTCTCCGCCATGTGGACCGGCCATGTGATCCTGCACGGCTCGCGTCCCAAATGGAAAGACATCTCCCTGTTTCACGGCAAATTCACCGTCAACGCCCTGCCTTTGCTTTTGGATTGGACGCTGGGGGCGGTGCTGGTCGGCGCGGCGCTGGCAATCATCGTTTTCGTCGTGGCGAACTTCCTGTTTCGCTTCGTCGAGAAACGCGCACCGGCCTAAATAATGTTGCGCGATTAGTGCAGGGTCGGCACTGTGGACCGTCGCATTTGCGGCGGGAAAGACGGTCCGCAGTGCGGACCCTACAAAGATCGGCGCGCCGAATTGCGCAACGTCATTTAGAAAGCTTGCCAGCACATTGGGATGGTGGCTGCTGACGCTGAGTGGATGAATGCCGGCGATGCTCCGGCGGTTTTAATTTGCCGACGGGGAAAAACCTCCCGGCATCCTGCGCCCGGTGAAACGCGAAAATCGCGTTTTCTCGTTGGGCCTCATGCCCGGCAGGGCGATCATGCCGACTTGAATGTCATCGAACCAAAGCACATTGACCGGCCGCCCTTCGATCCGGCAGGTGCCGTGGATGAAATGGTGTTCTGCCAGGCGCACCAAAAGCCAGTCGGTTACCTTGGCCTTGGGGCCGTAAAGCTGTTGCGCGACAGCCTTCACAAACGCCGCCAGAACCTCGTCATCGGCCCGAGCGCCGAGGTTGAAGAATTCCTCGTTTTCGCCGAAGTGGTCGAGGAAATATTTGTACACCTTCTCAAGCACCGGGGCGGTGGCGAGCTGGTGTTTGAGGGTGTCGATGTTTGTGAGGTTGAGGGGCATGATTTGTACGAGTTGCGCGTGTCGAGCTGAGAAACCTAACCGGCCAAGACGCGCGATTGGGGGATTGAGGCGAGCCGCTTGCGCAAGCGGACAGTTTCCGTTTCGTCAATTCGTTTTAATTCAATGGGAACGTGACGGAGCTTGCTTTGACGACTTGTTTTGTCGGATTCGAGCAGCGCGTAATAGATCTCATTTCGCTTCACATCCACAACCAAAAACAGCATCGGGATATTGGAATAGGTCATTCGATCAAACAAATCCCTCGTCACCCTGTACGTTGCGGAGATTGGCCGATCTGTCGCCTCATACTGCACGGCATAGGTGTTGATTCCGCCGAGTCGGTTCTTGGCGCTGACGAGAAAATCGTACCCGACATCCCGGTTGGATGGTTGCGCGACGATCGCTCCCGGCTGCAATTCGTCCAGAAAGAGCTCCGTAATTAGCTCGCCGCGTCGTTCCACGAGTTTAGCCAATCCACTTTTCGTCATGCGAACACCGATGTAGTCGGCTTGTGATCAGTAGTCTGCCAATAATCACGAACTTCATTATACAACTTCTGAAGGTTATTTCTCGTGAGCTCATGTGAAATTGGAATTCGCGTTACCGCCCGAATGGGTGTCCCAGTGTGAATGGAATTCGGTCAGGCGGATCTCGACAATCCTTTCGCCGCGAAATCCGGTCACATCTCTAAGCTCGCTGTTCATTCATCCACCTCGCTTCCCTCGCGTGCCGGCGCGGCGACCGTCGCTTCGTTCTGGTCGCGCATGCGGTGCATGTGGGAGGGGTGTTCGCGAATTGTCGGCAGATGCGATTCGTCGCCGAAAAGTTGCACGGCGGCAATTTCTCGATAGTGGCCGTCGGTGGCCATGAGCTGGGCATGGGTGCCGGACTGGGTGATGCGGCCGTTTTCAACCACCAGCACCAAATCCGCCTGTTTCACCGTGCTGATGCGATGGGCGATCACAAAGGTCGTGCGGCCCCTCATTACCGTATGCATTCCCTTGCGGATCAGCTCCTCGGTTTCCGGATCGACGCTGGCGGTGGCATCGTCCAAAATCAGCACGCGCGGATTGGTCAGGATGGCGCGGGCTATTGCCAGGCGCTGGCGTTGTCCGCCGGACAGGCTCGAGCCGCGCTCGCCGAGCATCGATTTGTAACCCAGCGACAGCTCGGAAATGAACTCGTGCGCCTGCGCCAGGCGGGCTGCCGCTTCGATGTCTCCGTCGCTGATATGCGGTCGGCCGTAGGCGATGTTTCCCGCCACCGTGTCGCTGAAGAGATAGGTTTCCTGAAAGACGAAAGAAACCCGCGAGCGGAGGGCGGTGAGTTCCAGGTCGCGAAGGTCGACGCCATCGATGGAAATTTTTCCCTGCTGCGGGTCATAGAAACGCGAAATGAGGCTGACCAGCGTGCTTTTTCCCGCGCCGGTGGGCCCGACGATGGCAACGATGCTTCCGCCGGGCGCTTCAAAGCTGATGTCGTGCAAGACCGGCTTGGTTTTGTCATAGCCGAAGGTCACGTGTTCAAATTTCACCCCGCCGCGGCCGGGTGGCAGCGTGAGCGGCTGCGATTTTTCCGGCACCGTCGATGGTGCGTGCAGGACTTCATACAGCCGCTTGGCCGAGACAATCGCGTTTTGATATTGCTCGTTGATGGTGGCGATCGCCTGCAGGCGGCTCAGGATCGCGCCCATCGCCTGGCCGAGGATCATGAAATTGCCGGCCAGAAAATGCCCGTGAATCATCATGATGCCCGCCACCAAAAACAGGGACAGGTGCGACCCCATCGCGATGAGGCGGATGATCGGCGTGAAATCGGCGAAGAGCTTGATGCGCGTCTGCACGCGCTTCAGGAATGAATCGCAATTGGCGCCGTAACGGCCGATTTCCTGATTCTCGGTGGCGAACGCCTTGATGACATGCACGCCGGCAATGTTCTCGGTGATGATCGACACGTTGCGGTCGTCCGCCTCCATCACCGCCTTGGCGGCGGGTTGAACGGTCTTGCTGAACCGCAAAATGTAAAACGTCCAGAGCGGCAGCGGCAGCAAAGACAACAGCGCAATCCACGGCGAGATCGTCATCAAGAGCAGAATGTATGCCCCAACGGTCAGCCCGATCTCCATCGACTGGTTCACGACCGTTTCCACGAACGATCGCACGTTCTGCAAATCACTCAGCGCCCGGTTGATCAGTTGCCCGGAGCTGACGGCGTCGTGAAACCCAAACCCCACGCGCTGCAATTTGTCGTACACGGCTTCGCGAATATAGAAGACCATGTTCATGCTCATCTTCACGCCGGATACCACGCGAAGATAGCGAAACAGGATATACAGCAGCACGATGAACAGCAGGCCGATGATTTGATAGCGGAAATCGACTTCGCCGCGGCCGATCAGGCCATCGAAGATGCCGCGAATAGAAAAGCCCGGCGGCAAGGTCCAATGCCAGAACGGCGGCGCTTGGGGATCGCGATGAAGCGTCTGAATGGTGTTGACGACGCGGGCGGTCTGCTTGGTCGTCAGCGTTTCAGCGCTCACCCAGAGCGAAATCCACAGGCAGTTAAAAAAGACGATCCATTTCACCGGCCGGAGAAAGCCGAACATCCATTTCAGCAAAAACCCGCTGCTAAAATCTTCGACGGCAATGCCGCTGGCGTGCGACAGTTTCCCCGATGCCGCGTCGGCCGGGGCATTGTCTTTCGCCGGAGTGGCGGGGGACACGTCAGATGCGTGGGGTTGAGTTGTGCCTGAAGTCTTTTTCACAGAATCGAGCGTTCCTCATTTTGATGTAGCGACCGTCAGCCGGATACACCTGCCGCATAGAGTCTTCCGGCTTCTGGAACAGATGGGTTCGTCATCCTGAGGTACTCCGAAGGATCTGGCTTGCCTTTGCACACCGGCTAGATCCTTCGGAGCACCTCAGGATGACGATTCCCCATTTCGGATATTCTTATGCGGGGGGTTGCATCCAGACACAAGCCGGGCAGCATATCCATTCATCGGACCATCGGCCAATGTCCGATAATAAACCCATGAGCTGCTTCACCTGTGGTCGCCGATCGTTGTTCGCGGATCTGTCGCGCGCCGCCGCCAAGCTGGCCGGCGCTCGGCTTCGCGGGGTTGGGGCCTTGCCGTCACATCCGCGATGGACCAGCCGGGCCTCTTTGTGTGAATTTTGTCCCATTCGTGTGATTCACAAAGGGAAAACTTATTGCGGCAAGCCATTGCTCGCGCAGATCGATCGCGGCCCGGCCGAAGGATGCGGCTGCCCGATCACTGAAAAGGCCAAAGATCCTTCCGAGCATTGTCCCCTCGATTCGCGGCATCGCCCGGCAGTGATGAGCGGAAATGTCTGCAATTGCAAATGGTGCGGTGCGAATGCGGAATCATCCGCCGCGGCGCCAAGGTCGTAGAGAAGCCCAGAGCGAGTCGGCAATCGTCATCCTGAGCTGAGGTACTCCGAAGGATCTTGCTCGCCTTCGCGTAGCGGCAAGATCCTTCGGAATACCTCAGGTGCAACGGCTTGCAAGCCGACCCCTTTCTGACTATCCGACGCAAAGCGCGGCGGGAATTCTTTGAAGTGTGCACATCTTCAGCGAAGGAGTCGGGGCCCACGGAGCGCCGCAGTCGCTCAGGCGACAAGGCAAGTCTGCCCGGCCTTGTGCACGGTTCAAAGAATTCCCGCCACGCAACCACATTATGCTGCATTGCCGTGCATCGAAATGCATCAATGGCGAGTGCTTTCCGGCT
>DASRRM010000052.1:0-12484 GCA_035695715.1 Tepidisphaeraceae bacterium | reverse complement strand
GAACGGACAGTTCCGACTGAATGATCCTTCAAAACCAGGGGAAGTGATGCCAACCTATCAATGTGCAACCTGCGGAAAAATGCATGAGGGTCCGGCGTTGTGTTTCGGTCCTTGGGCGCCCGTTCTATATGAGACGATACCAGGCGAACAGCGCGCCGCGCGGGCGGAATTAACCGACGATGTGTGCGCAATTGACAACGAGCACTTTTTTATTCGCGGAAATCTGAATCTGCCGATCATTGGCAACTCCGAACATTTCAGTTGGCTCGTCTGGGTGTCGCTCAGCAGGCAAAACATGCAGCGCATGCTTGAGACGTGGGGGCGTCCCGGGCGAGAAGCCGTGCCGCCCTACTTTGGGTGGTTGAGTACATCGTTGCCGGGTTATCCTGATACAGTGAATCTGAAGACCAACGTCCATACCTGCCCGGTTGGCATTCGCCCCCTGATTGAGCTGGAGCCGACGGACCATCCACTGGCGCGGGAACAGCGTGAGGGGATTACGTGGGAGCGAGTGCTGGAAATTAACTCGCTGGCGGAACATGGGCACAAGGGCTGACGTCGAAGTCACTCCGGCTACACCCACTTGGCCACCAGATCCAGATACGCCGCGCGAATTTCCGGGAATCGCGTGACGTTGGGAATGTGGTTCACTTCCAAGAGATGCTTCGTTCCGCCATTTCCGATCATGTAATCGACGCCGATAACGTCGATTTTGAAATGATCGCGCAGGCGGCGGGTATCTTCCAGAAGCTCGGCGTCGATCGGCATGTAAGCCGCGTCGTCCGGATGAATCGACTTTTTCCACGTTTCGCCGGTGAGGTGAATCTGCCACGGGCGGTCGCCGATCAGCACGATGCGCACGGCCTGCCCCTCGACGAAATCCTCAATCACGGTTGCCTGCTGGGCCTTCCATTCACCGGTGAATTTTTCCTTGTTTTCGCCACAGTGCCAATTGCCCCACTTGCTGACACTTTCACGATCGACATTCACCGATACGCCGGTGACGGCAAACGACCGCGGCATCGCATTGAACCGGCTTACCCGCAGCGACCGCACTAACCCCGGCAGCCGCAAACGAAGGTCCAGCATCCCATCAGCACTGGGCAGGCACGGCCCACCCCAAAGCGCCAAGGCATTGATAAAATCGAAGTCGTTTTCGTAGATGCCGTGAAACACAACCTTGCTGATCGGTAGAAAATGACCGACGGCGTTGGGCCGCTCCACGTGAAGCGTGCCGCGTTCGACCTTGATGCGCGGAAGCGTGACGGTTGAGACGAAGGGAATGTCCAGCCGGGGCCTGAGTTCCGAGATTTCATCCGGCTCAACGCCGACGAGGAGTAAGCGGTCCATGGCGAAGTATAGGGCCGCAAATTCAGTCGAGGACGATCATCGCCGATTCAGGAAAGTTCGCGCGCGGGCTTTGACGAGCCGAATCATATGCTCCAGAATCATGCACTCATCAAGCTCCGCCCGCTCGTCTGGCGTGAGGGCGTCGTCTTTCGATCGGGCGACCAGGTCCAAAGCGCTCTGGCGAGCGCTTGCTGACGGGCCGAATGCAAGGAGCTTCTCCGCTGGGACTTCGCGAAGAATGAACTCAACCAGTTCCTTGGTTGCAGGCGTCATCTTTGATTCCACTTCCACCGACTATCCGCTCCCGGATTTCGTCATTCGGCATTCGGCATTCGTCATTCGGGTTTCAGGATTCTTTCATGCTCCCGTTATCCGCCGATAAATCTCACCTTCATTCATCGTCGCGCGCTCGGGCCGACCCTTGTGATAGTAAATCAGCTTCGTGTGGTCCAGGCCCATCAGCGACAGCATGGTGGCGTGGAGATCGTGGACGTGCAGGCGGTCTTCGGTGGCGTGGAGGCCGAATTCGTCGGTTGAGCCGATGGTTTGGCCGCCGGCCACGCCGCCGCCGGCCATGAACATGGTGAAGCCATAGGGGTTGTGATCGCGGCCGTCCCCTTTTTCGCTCATGGGCGTGCGGCCGAATTCGCCGCCCCAGACGACCAGGGTTTGGTCGAGCAGGCCGCGTTGTTTCAGATCCTTTAACAGGCCGGCGACGGGTTTATCCATTGAGGCGCAGTTGCCGGCGTGATTTTTTTCCAGGCCCGAGTGGGCGTCCCATTTGCTTCCAGAGCCGTGGTAAAGCTGCACGAAGCGCACGCCGCGCTCGACCAGCCGCCGGGCCAGCAGGCAGTTGCGGCCGAAGGATTCGGTGGTTTTGCTGTCGATGCCATACAGGCTGCGCGTTGCCTCGGATTCGCCGGACATGTCCACCGCGCCCGGGGCCTCGGCCTGCATGCGAAACGCCAGCTCGTAGCTGCCGATGCGGGCCTCCAGCTCGGATTGATCGGGGCGCAGGTCGGCAAATCGCCCATTCATATTGTCGAGCAGATCGAGCTTGGCGCGCTGGCGGGCGGGGCTGATTCCGCCCGGCGTGGCGAGGTTGGCAATGGGGACCGGTCCATTATGAAAACGCGTGCCCTGGTAGACGGCGGGCATGAATCCCGCGCCCCAGTTCCGCGGGCCGTTGATCGGCGTGGCATCGGTATCGGTCATCACGACAAACGCCGGGAGATTCTGATTCTCGCTGCCCAGGCCATACGTCGTCCACGCCCCCAGCGAAGGGCGGCCGGCCAAAACCGACCCAGTGTTCATCTGGCACACCCCGCCGGAATGATTGATCCCATCCTGCATGCACGAGCGGATGACCGCAATATCATCGGCGCAGGTCGCGATGTTCGGCAGCCAGTCGGAAACCCACGTGCCGTCCTTCCCATACTGCTTCCATTTCCGCTTGCTTGCCAGAAGCGGCGAGCCCGATTCACCCATGGCCGTCAGCGGGCGCGGAATGCTGTCGGGCAGCGGCTTGCCGTTGAGTTTTTGCAGCAGCGGCTTGGGGTCGAACAAATCGAGATGGCTGGGGCCGCCTTCCATGAAGAGGAAGATGATGTTCTTTGCCGTCGCGCGATAGTGCGGGAGCTTGGGCGCCAGCGGCGAACGGGAAACAACCTGCTCGGCGGCGCTGACAGTGCCGCCGCCCATCAGATAAGCCAGTGCGAGGGCGCCAAATCCCCCGCCGGCGCGGGCGAGAAATTCGCGGCGGGACGCCGGTCGCGCGTGATGGGGAAGGCCGGGGATGGAGGTGAGGTTTGGGTTCATTTGGAATTCACGGTTTCGTGCTCTTCCCGTATCACGCGTATCACGGGCGTCTCGCCCGTGGCATTCTTAACAAAGACACGGGCGGGACGCCCGTGATACGGGAGGCAGTTAATCCACGTACAAAAATTCGCTGGAGTTCAAAATCACATGGCAAAGATCCACGAAATTCGTATCGATCTTTCCGCCGCGCTTCAGGAAATCGACTGCCGCGTCGAGCTCGTCCGAATGTGCCGCCCGGCCATACGCCAGGCGATACGCCGCGTCCACCAACGCCGACGGTTCGGCACTCTTCGTGTCCCGTTTTATTCTGGCGGCCATGGCGGCGGCGCGTTTCAGCGTCCAGTCGCCGTTGATCATCAGCAGCGACTGCGTCGCGGTGGTGGTGTGATTGCGAACCGGGACGCTGCCGAAGGCTTCGGGGGCGTCGAAGGCTTCCAATAGCGGGTCGGGATGGTTGCGCTGAAGCTTGGTGTAGATCGACCGGCGCGGGGAATTTTCATCCGCCGACGGACCGCCCGCATGCAGATTCAGCTCGCCGCTGACGGCCAGCATGGCGTCGCGAATTTGCTCGGCATCGAGGCGCTCGGTGTTCATCCGCCATAGCCAGCGATTGTCCGGGTCTTTCATCCGGGCGATTTCCGGCGCGGTGCGCAGGCTCGATTGCCGATAGGTGGCCGACAGCATGATAAGCCGATGGATGGCTTTCATATGCCCGCCATTGTCGATGAATTGCCGGGCGAGGTAATCGAGCAATTCCGGGTGCGACGGCGGCGTCCCCAGATGCCCGAAATCGCCGCTGGTGGCGACCAATCCGCGCCCGAAATGATACTGCCACAGACGATTGACCAGCACGCGGTAGGTCAGCGGATTTTCCGGCTGCGTGATCCACTTCGCCAGCGCCAGCCGCCGGCCAGTGGATGTTGCCGTGGGAACAATCGGCGGCTGGGTGATCGGCAAGCCATTCAGCACAACCGGAAACCCCGGCTCCTGGGCATGCTGGACATCGCCCGGCACATACACCGCCGGGGAAACCGGCCCGACATCGCTCATCAGGAAGCCGCGCGGCAGCGGCTTGGGCCGAATCGCAGCGAATTCGGCAAGCTGCTTTTTCAGGACATCGTACTTTTCCTTGTTCTTGCCGGTGATCTTCGGCTCGGTGTTTTCCGTGCCGTCAAAAATCTGCCGCAAGGCCAGCTGCGCCCATTGCTCTTCCTGCGGCGTGCGACGAGACGCCGGCTCCTTCAAAATTGCCTGCATCGCCGGCTCAAACTTCTTCATCGCCCCGCGCGATGCAGATTCGATGGCTGCCTTTTCCATCGGCTCCATCTGGGCGCGAATGTCGGCGGTCTTCTCCTCCCATGCCTTCATCGCCGACGCATGCGCTTCGCGATCGGGGGCGCTGGCCAGCGGCAGATCGTTCCTCGGCAGCATCGGCGCGAAAAACGCCTGCATGCGGTAATAATCCGTCCGCAAAATCGGGTCGAATTTATGATCGTGGCAGCGGGCGCATCCCATGCTCAGGCCCAGAAATGCGTCCGCCGTCACATCGGTGACATCGATCAGCATCTCGTTCCACTGCTTGGGCACATCGCGCTGGTTGTATTCGTACATTCCCGCCCGCAGGAATCCCGTTGCCACCACTATGTTCGGATCGCCCGGCGCTACCTCATCGCCGGCCAGTTGCTCGGTGACAAACTGCGCGTAAGGCTTGTCATCATTGAACGATTTGATGACATAATCGCGATAGGGCCAGGCGTTGGGCCGATACGCATCCTGCTTGAATCCGTCCGACTCGGAAAAGCGCACCAGATCCAGCCAGTGGCGGCCCCAGCGCTCGCCATAGCGCGGGCTTGCCAGAAGCCGGTCGATGAGATGCTCGTAGGCATCGGGAGCCGGGTCGTTGACGAACGCTTCCACCTCCGCCGGCGTTGGCGGCAGGCCAATCAAATCAAACGTCGCCCGGCGAATCAGCTCATCGCGCCCGGCAGGGGCGGCGGGCGCCAAGCCCTCGGCTTCCAGCTTCGCCAGCACAAACCGGTCGACCGGATTGCTGCACCATTTCTCGTCCTTAACCTCAGGCAGCACCGGCATTTTCACCGGCTGAAACGACCAGAACGCCTTATCCGAATCGACAATCACCCGATGTTTGCTCGGGGCGGCTGGCGCGGCCAACTGCACCGCCGCCGGCCAGGGCGCCCCTTGCTTCACCCACTCGGTCAGCACTTTCACCTGCTGATCGCTCAGCCGATTGTCCGGCGGCATTTGCAGATTTTCGTCATCGTATGAAATGGCGGTGATCAGGCGCGATTCTTCCGGTTTGCCGGGAACGATTTCCGCGCCATGTTTTCCGCCCTTTAAGACCGCAGGCAGCGAATCGAGCCGCAGGCCGCCCTTTTGTTTTTTCTCGCTATGGCAGCTCAGGCAGTTGTCGATCAGAAGCGGGCGGACCCGGGATTCGAAAAGCAACGCATCAGCCGACGGGGCGGCTGAAGCAGAATCGGCCGCCGCCACGGAGGTTATCGTGCCGGTGATGAAGGCGACGGCAAGAAATTGCGCGACGTGGTGCTGCATGAGCTCGGTCCCGGCCTGAAAAGGGGCGAAATACAATGTGTCACTCCACTATACCCGCAACTTCGGAAAATATTGAGCCGCCGAAAGGTTTTTCCGGTTCATGCCTACGCTTCCTTTTTCGGAAGCCGCCCAATCAGATAAACCACGATCGCGACATTGATCACCAAAAAAACGATTTTCCCCACGTGATGGTGCCCGTGAAAGATTTCGTAAGCTTCCACCGGCAGCAAAAGCGACGTGGTAATCACCGTCATGTATTCCGCCCATTTCCTGCGGAAAATCAACCCCAACCCCTCGGTCGCAAACAGCGCCGCGTAGAGATAGCTGCCCAGCCGCAATCGACGCAGCGTTGCCGGGCTGACGCCGGTCAGCTTTTCGATCAGCGCATGCACATGGCGATTGTCCGGATCGACACGGACATGATGGCAAAAGTCCCGCAGGCTGTTGCCGACGTTTGGATCGAGCAGCCGATGCAGTTGCGTGGCCAGGAACAGAAACATCAGCGCCTTGAAGACTTTGGTAACGCCGATCAGGACCAGGAGGGTGGTTGTTCGAGCTTTCTTCGCATCAGCCATGGGAGGTGAAGTATAGCCGGGGAGTTTGCGTTGGGGGATGGGGTGTTTGCTCCCGAGAGGGTGGATGAGGTGAGGTGGTTAGCCGCGACGCGCAGCGGAGCGTTTTTCCGGGGGCGGAAGACGCGCTCCGCTGCGCGTCGCGGCTAACCAACCATAATCAACCGCCCAACCGACCGGAATTTTCTCTCCGATTGACGTTCCGGCCCCCTCCGACGAAAATTACCGGGCTATGGACTTTTTTACCTACAAGAATGGCGAACTGTATTGCGAAGGCGTGCCGGCGGAGAAAATCGCCCGCGAAGTGGGGACTGCCGCCTATGTCTATTCCAAGGCAACCCTCCTGCATCATTATCGGCAGGTGGCCGACGCGTTCAAACCTGTCAACGCCACCATCTGCTATTCCATCAAAAGCTGCGGTAACATCAATTTGTGCAAAGTATTGGCCGATGCCGGTTGCGGCTTTGACGTGACCAGCGGCGGAGAGCTTTACCGCGCCTTGCAAGCCGGCGGCGATCCCAAAAGCATCATCTATGCCGGCGTTGGCAAAACCGATGAGGAAATCACCGAAGCCCTGAACGCGGGAATCGCGGCGTTCAACATCGAAAGCGAAGCGGAGATCGAAAACATTGACGCCGTCGCCGGGCGGATCGGGAAGAAGGCGATCGGCGCGCTGCGCATTAATCCGGATGTCGACCCTAAAACGCACATCAAGACGACCACCGGCAAAAAGGAAACCAAGTTTGGCGTCGACATCGAACGCGCCGAGCGCGTGTTCGAGCAGTATCGCAATTTAAAGAATCTGCACCTGGGCGGCATACATCTGCACATCGGCTCACCCGTTTATGAGATTCAACCGTATATCGACGCGGTCACCAAGGCGACGGCGTTGATCGATCGCCTGCGCGAACGCGGCCACAAGATCGAATGGCTCGATCTGGGCGGCGGGTTTGCCGTGAACTATAAAAATCCCAAGCAGGCGCTTCCGGTGACCGAACATGCCAGGGCGCTTTTGCCGCTGCTGATGGGCAAGCCGTACCACATCGCGCTGGAGCCGGGGCGGTATATTGTCGGCAATGCCGGCATCCTGCTCACGCGTGTCTTGTATCGCAAAACTGGCGGAAGCAAGCAGTTCATCATCGTCGATGCCGGCATGAACGATTTGATCCGGCCGACGCTTTATGACTCGTATCATTTCATCTGGCCGGCCAAGCCGGACGCGGCCAATGTTCTCACGTCGCGCGAGGAAGAGCACGCGCCGGTAAACGGCGAAACGGTGGACGTGGTCGGCCCGATCTGCGAAAGCGGTGATTACCTTGCCAAGGATCGCCCGCTTCCCCGCACCGCACGCGGCGATCTGCTGGCGGTGTTCACCGCCGGCGCTTACGGCTTTGCCATGAGCAGCAACTACAACAACCGCCCGCGCGTGCCGGAAGTGCTGGTGGATGGAGACAGCTACAAGGTGATCCGCCGCCGCGAAACCTACGAAGACCTGGTGGTGGCGGAGAGAGTGTAGCGCGCCACACCATCCTGGCTATACAGAACATGGCGGCAGATTCCGGGCTGGAATTCTCCGAAGTGTGGACATCTTTACGTCCGGCGAGAGGTCCTGTCCGCCTGACGTGAAGATGTCCACACTTCGGAGAATTCGCCCCGAAGCGAGGTAGCCTGTTGGCGGTTGCTTGCGCGCAAGCGAAACGCGTGGGCGATCGGTGAAAGCGACCCGGAAAACGCTCACTGCTGCTGCTGATGCTCCGCCTGCTGATTGGGGTCGATCGAGCCCATGCTGGCGGAGGTGAATGTCGGAATCGACAGCGATTGGATTCGCTCGGCGGCCAATTCCGATGGAATTGACGCAAGCTCCTCGCTGGTCACCGCAACCACGATCGATTCGGTCACCTTCCCCGTATATCGCCCCTTGTTCGGAGCAACGTCGACGTAATCGCGGCCGTAAGCCACCTTCACATAGTTGGCGCCCACCAGCCGATGGTTGGCGGCGTCGAACCCGACCCACCCCGCCGATGGAAACATCAATTCGCACCAGGCGTGAGTTTCGGTTGCGCCGACATAGCTGGAGGCATCGGGATGAACCAGGCCGCTGACATAGCGGGCGGGGATGCCGATCACGCGGGCGACGCCGATCATCAGCTGGGTAAAATCCTGGCA
The DNA here is from genome assembly GCA_035695715.1 of Tepidisphaeraceae bacterium. Lineage (GTDB taxonomy): Bacteria > Planctomycetota > Phycisphaerae > Tepidisphaerales > Tepidisphaeraceae > RYN-428. The sequence goes on along the minus strand of DASRRM010000052.1, from coordinate 4,007 downwards.
GACGCCGAAGCCGGTTTCGAGGATGTGGGTGATGGGGCTGTTGGCTTTGGTGATGCCTTTTTTGAATTTGAATTTCCCGGCCATCACGTCAAGCATCCGCAGCGCCAGGCCGCCAAGATTTTCACCCTCCTTCGGATTGATCTTCTCGACCAGTTGGCGAAGCAGCGGAGAATCCGCAATCGGTCCGCCAAACTGCTTGAAGTCATACAGGCTGTAGTCGGCTTCAGGAATTTTCACCGGCCAGGTATCGGCAAATGCCCGCGGATCGGGCAAGGGCCGATCGGTTTCCACCACGCTGGTGGCGACGATGCGGATCTGCTTGTGAAACGACGCGACCGTAAACCAGTGGACGGTGTTTCCCAGCCAGTCGAAGTAACTGTTGGCCGACGTTGGCGGCCCGATGGCGAGTGTGAAGGAAAGCCGATGCTGGTCCTGCTCCTGGCGCGGGGCCATTCGCAGTTCCATGACCGACTCGCTGATGAGGTCTGAATAACTGAGATCAGTCTGATGCGTAAGCTTCAGAAGCATAGCCAACTTTCACCCGATCCCGGGCTTATTCGCGGTTGGGATTGTTGTCGCTTGTGGTGGGGACTTTTGCAAGGCTTTTGCTTCCTTTGCCATGACACTCGAAAGTGTGTAAATGTTGAGGGCATGACATCACCCCGCCTGACGATTTGGTGCAATGCCCAGTTTCCGCCGTCGGTCATGACCGAATTGGAATCGCGGACCAGCGGCCACCAACTGATTTTTCCCGCCGGGTTGCAAAAATCAAACCTGGCCGTTGGCGGGCCGGACCCGATGCTCGAGCAGGCTGACATCGCCCTCGGCCAGCCCGATCCGGTGCAGGCCATGAATGTCGCCCGGCTGAAATGGGTTCATCTCACGACCGCCGGTTATACGCGATATGATCGCGACGATTTGCGCCAGACATTTGCCCGCCGGGGCGCGTTAATGACCAATAGTTCCGGCGTTTATGCCGAGCCGTGTGCCGAGCATGCTTTTTCGATGATGCTGGCGCTCGCCCGGCAGTTGCCGCAATGCGTCAATGAACAAACCGGCGACCGCGGCTGGCGGCAGGCGCAGCACCGGGAAAACTGCCGGCTGCTGGTCGGCCAAAGCGTGCTGATCTTCGGCCTGGGCGCGATCGGCTCGCGCCTGGTGGAAATGCTTGAGCCGCTGAAGATGAATGTGATCGCCGTCCGGCGTCGGCCCGCGGGAAACGAGCGCTGCGCGGTCATTACCCTGGAACAGGCCGATGCCCATCTGCCAACGGCCGACCACGTCATGAACATTTTGCCGGCCAGCGGCGCAACCGAAGGCTTTTTCACGCGCCGCCGACTGGGGCTGCTGAAGCCGACGGCAATTTTCTACAACATTGGCCGCGGCACGACGGTGGATCAGTCGGCCCTCGCCGAAGCATTGCAGAATCGCAAGATTAGCGGGGCCTATCTGGACGTGACCGACCCCGAACCTCTCCCCGCGGCCCATGCGCTCTGGTCAGCGCCCAACTGTTACATTTCGCCGCACACCGCCGGCGGACATGTCGATGAGTTCGAGAGATTGGTCCGCCATTTCGCGGATAATCTGGACCGCTTTACGGCAGGGAATGAGCTGAAGGATCGAATTGTGTGACTCCAGTCACACCACCAGTGGCACGGGCTTTCAGCCCGTGCATTCGAACGATTTAGTAGTGTCCACCGCAGAGATGCAGAGCACGCGGAGAAAACAAGGAATAGCAAGAATATGATCCGCGCATCCCGCTTCGCATCAAAACTCCGGGCGCAACCAAATGACGGTTCGGGTTTTCCCTGCGGTGGATTATTCTGGTGAATTCCTCCCAACGAAAATCGCGAAATCGCAAGCGACTTCGACACGGCACCGCGAAGGGAGTCGCTCTGGGTGGAACGCCGCGGAGTCGCTTGCGATTTCGCGATTCTCCAAACGGGAAAGCAGAGACAGCGCCGAGTTGTTACCTACTCCAAACAAAACAAATGTCCCCCCTCATCCGCGATAATCAGCGCGCCATCCCCGATGGCCGGCGAGGCGGCGATTCCGCGACCGGCGGTGAAACTCCACAATTGCTTCCCCGTTTTCAGGTCGAGCACGTAGAGCTTCTTATCCTTGCTGCCGACGTAAACGCGCCCGCCGCTGATGACGGGCGAGGAATCCACATCCCCGCGCGTGGGGAATCTCCAAATCTGCTTTCCGCTGGCCAGATCGACGCCATACACGTTCGAATCGCGGGCACCGAACACTACGATGCCGTCGGCAATGGCCGGCGAGCTGTAGACCATCGCATCCTGCTGCACCTGGCTGAACATCCATACCTGCTGATGCTTTTTGGCCGAGATGCATATCACATGGCCCTGGTCGGTGCCCATCACCAGGTTGTCTCCTGACACGGCAGTTGAGCCGGGGCAAACCGCGCCCAGATCGACGGAATATTCCTCGGACCCATCCTTTCCGCGGATGGCGCGAAGCTGCGAATCGCATCCGGAAACCAGGGCAGATCCGTTGGAGACGGCCGGCACGCCATTAACCCGATCGCCGGACTTGGCGTTCCAGATTTTTTTGCCGGTGGCGGCGTCGAAGCAGAAAATATCCGCGCCGTCGGTGGCGTACAGAATCTGGTTTTTGTTGGGGACGAGGTAATTGGCCGAGGCGTGGATGGAATTCCCGCCGTCATCGAAGCTCCAGATTTTCTTCCCGGTGTCGGCGGAAAGGGCGAAGAACATTCCGCCCAAATCGCCCAGGAAAACCCGCCCGCCGACCACCAGCGGCGTGGTTTCGAAGCCGTCGTCGGAATGGAAGGTCCAGATCACCTTGCCGGTTTGCAGATTGATGGCGCGCACCGCGCCGGCGGTGTCGGCGATATAAACCACGCCATGCACGATAGCCGCCCCGCCTTCAAAATGACCCGAGCCTTGAATCACCGGCGCGGGCTGAGTTGCCGGGGCAGTGGCGGGAGGCTCGGCCGCTTCGAGGTCCTTGATTTTCAACGTCCAGCGCACTTTCATGGGCGGCGCGGCGATGGCCGAGGCAACTCCGTCCAGCGAGCCGCCGTTATGAAAGCCGATCCAGTCTTGGGCGCCGGGAATCGCCGCGACCGTGGGGGCTGGGGTTTGGGGGTCGTGCTCGACGGTTTTCTTTTCCGCCCGGGCCGCACCGGCCACCGGGTGCGCGGCGGTATAGCCATGCACGATGATGCCAACCGCCAGTGCGCCCAGAACAAGCCCGGTCAACATGGCCAATATCCGAGTCGGCGATATACGGCTGGCATCACTTATCATGCTCATCTCCAACATTCGACCGCCCACTCTCCGGTCAAGCAATACTATGCAACGCGCCGGCGGCAATCACGCCGACCCCAGCTTACGTAAGGCCGATGTCTCCACCCACGTACGGGTGAGGTCGGATGAAAGATCAATCCATTCATAAAACGCCAGATAAATGACGATCTTGCGGATCATCAGCCGATCCGCGCCTGGCACGCGCAAGGTTTCAATTTCAACGCCTTTTCCTGCGTCGATGATCGCACTGAGCACGATTGCCGCCTGATTGCGATCGATATGCCGGATTCCCCGGCGTTCGCCCCAGAGGCGCATCGCGCGAACGATCAGCCGCGGTCCGATCAGGAAGATCTCCAGGAGCAGATACAACCCATCGCCGCCGCCGGTTGGGTTGTAGGGCGAATAATTTGGCGGATTGCGCCCCAATTCCCCCGCGAGAAACGCTTCTTCCAGAAGCGTATGCCTGGCTCTCCATTCGCGGATAAACATCAGCGGGATCATGATTGCCGCCGTCCACTCGAACAGGGTGAGCCAAGCGAGGCTTCCGCGATATTCGACATGCTTCCCGGTCGTCAATCCCCAAACCAGGGCGGAAACGGCAAGAGGCCCCAGAAAGCAAAGCCACGGCCCGGTTGCCAGCATTGCGGCGATCTTCAGCCAGAACAGACGCTCGCGCCTGGCCAGGGCCGTGATTAAGTGATCGAGACCTCCAGATTG
>DASRRM010000051.1:0-2976 GCA_035695715.1 Tepidisphaeraceae bacterium | reverse complement strand
TGCAGCCGGATCCGGACCTGGGTTTTGTGCTACATCCGCTTGATGGGGCAACCAATAAGATGCTTGCATTGGCGGGGCGCGGCGAACTCCGCGACTACCTAGATGTTCTATTTCTGAACCGCCACGTTTTGAGCCTGGGCGCGCTTGCCTGGGCGGCGTGCGGAAAGGACACCGGCTTCACTCCTCAGTTTTTAATCGAAGAGGCACAACGCTTGTCGCACCATCCGGCCAGTCGACTGACGACATTGCAATTACGAGCGCCCGTTGATTTGGTTGAATGCAAACACCAATGGTTGGCCGCAGTTGCAGAAGCCAACGATCTGTTCCTGAAGCTTCCTCCGAATGAGATCGGCTGTCTTTACCTGGATTCGTCGGGACATGCGATTGCACCTGATGTGATGTCGCCGGAATTTTCGTCCCTCCGCCGGCACTTTGGCTCTGAAGGCGGCACATGGCCTTCCGATGCGCCGCCGGTGCGCTAATCTTACTCCAGCGGCATTTTCCTGGATTGCCTCCGGCCACGCCTCATCCCCTGCTCGCTTGCGTTGCGGCAAACTGGCTCTTACACTGCGTCAATCAGATGAAATTGATAACTATGACACTACGCCTCAGCATCGTCAGCATGGCCCTCTGCCTGACTCTGCTTCCCGCCTTTGCGGACGATTCCGCCGCAAATCCCGATCCTTACGCCAACGAAACTCCCGCGCAGCGCGACGCTCGCATGAAATGGTGGCGCGAAGCCCGCTTCGGCATGTTTATTCATTGGGGCGTTTATTCCGTTCCCGCTGGAACTTACGATGGCAAGCAAATCGGCGGCATTGGCGAGTGGATCATGAATCATGGCAAAATCCCCGTCGCGCGTTATCGTGAATACGCCAAGCAATTCGATCCCGAGAAATTCAACGCGGATCAATGGGTTTCCATCGCGAAGAATGCCGGCATGAAATACATCGTCATCACCTCGAAGCATCACGACGGTTTTGCCATGTTCGATTCTAAAGCCAGCGATTGGAACATTGTCAAGGCCACGCCGTTCGGGCGCGATCCGCTGAAGGAACTCGCCGCCGCGTGCAAAAAGCAGGGCATCCGCCTCGGCTTTTATTATTCGCAGGCGCAGGACTGGAATAATCCCGGCGGCGCCGCGGCGGGCGGGCATTGGGACCCCGCGCAGGACGGCAATATGGATGATTACATCCGGAACGTCGCTGCGCCGCAGTTGCGCGAAATTCTTTCCAATTACGGCAAGATTTCCGTCCTTTGGTTTGACACGCCTGTGGACATGACGAAGGAGCGCGCCGAAATGCTTTTGCCCGCGCTCAAACTTCAACCGGGCATCATTTACAACAACCGGCTCGGCGGCGGATTCAAGGGTGACACGGAAACTCCCGAGCAACGCATCCCGGCCACCGGCTATCCCGGTCGCGATTGGGAAACCTGCATGACGATGAACGACACGTGGGGTTACAAGAGCTACGATAACGATTGGAAGAGCACCGCCATGCTGATCCACAACCTGGTCGATATCGCCAGCAAGGGCGGCAACTACCTTCTCAACGTCGGCCCCACTTCCGAAGGCTTGATTCCGGAGCCTTCCGTCGAACGCCTGCGAGCGATCGGCGACTGGATGAAAGTCAACGGTGAGGCGATTTACGACACGACGGCCAGTCCCTTCAAAAGCCTTCCCTGGGGCCGCTGCACAAAAAAAGTTTCCGGCAAGAACACCACTCTTTATTTGCATGTTTTCAAATGGCCGTCGGACGGCTGGCTGGTCGTGCCCGGTTTGAAAAACAAAGTGACGAAATGCTATTTGCTCGCGGACAAATCGGAACACAAGCTGGCCATGCAATCGCGCCCCGAAGGTTTTGCCATCGCGCTTCCCGCTGAAGCTCCGGACCCGATTTCTTCCACGGTCGTTTTGAAAATTAAAGGAACGCCGGATGTCGATCAAACGGTTGCCATCAGTCAAGACTATGATGGATCGATCTCCCTGCCCGCATCGGAAGTCACATTGCACGGCGGCACAATCCAGGCTGAATACATCTCCGAGCACGACAGCATCGGCTTTTGGACCGATCCCAGCGACTGGGTTGAGTGGAGTTTCAAGGTGACCACTCCCGGCAAATTCGCCGTCAGCGCCGACGAAGGCTGCGTCGAGGCCACATCGCTCGACTTGACAGTTGGCGACAGCCATTTGCGCGCCGAGGTTCGATCCACCGGCGATTACCAAAAATTCAAAAGGGCCAAGCTCGGCTCAATCGAAATTCCAAATTCCGGCGTCGCGACCCTCGCGTTACGTCCTGTGAAGGAAGGCTGGCAGCCTGTCAACATTAGATCGTTGCGTTTGTCACCCGTGAACCAGTAGTAATGCGTGTTCTTATCGTCCCGGACAAATTCAAAGGAACCCTGACGGCCCATCAGGCCGCGCGCGCCATTCGTGACGGCTGGCGCACTGTCCGGCGTCGCGATTCGTTCACACTGCTGCCGATGAGCGATGGCGGCGATGGCTTCGGCGCTGTATTGAGCAGCTTGCTCAAAGCGCGCCGGCGAAATATCCGCACGCTCGATGCCGCGCACCGCCCGCACCCCGCCGTCTGGTGGTGGCAGGCGGCGGAAAAATTGGCCATCGTCGAATCCGCGAAAGTCATCGGACTCGCGACTTTGCCTGCGCGCGCCTTTCATCCCTTCCAACTCGATACCGCCGGGCTTGCGAAAATTCTTAAAGCCGCCGCCAACGCAAAGGCCCGCCACTGCGTCATCGGCATCGGCGGAAGCGCGACCAACGACGGTGGGTTCGGCATGGCTCGCGCGCTCCGCTGGCAGTTTCTTGACAGCGCCGGAAACGAATTGGACGAGTGGTGGAAATTGCGCGACCTCGCCACGATCTGCCGTCCGACTGCCGCTTTGAAATTGCGCATTTCCGTCGCCGTCGATGTTCGCAATCCGTTGCTCGGCCACCAAGGCTGCTCGCGCGTTTAC
>DASRRM010000050.1:0-4925 GCA_035695715.1 Tepidisphaeraceae bacterium | reverse complement strand
GTACTCCCGGAGTAAGCGGAACTACTAATAGTCCGACTACCGCTTACTTCGGGAGTACCCTTCGTGCGCGGCTCTTAGCGCACTGGAGCGCGGCAAACCCGAATTGCCGCGGATCGACCTTGATCTCGGTGGATTGAGTGTTGTACCAAGGGGATGGGAGCGAAGAAATGTAGCGCAACGGGGGCGCAGACCTTTGCCTGGCCAGCAATTGCAAAGCGTGGCCAAGTCCCGCGACTTTACTCGTCAACGATTCATAACGCTGATCAGGCTCGCCGGCGGCGGATCAGCAACCCGGCCAACCCCATGCCGATCAGGCCCAGGCATGCCGGTTCCGGAACGGCGGCGACGCTGTAGTCGTCGTACCAGAAGTCCTGGTTGGAGGAGGAGTTCGATCCGATGCGGTTCCACTCCAAACCGACGTTGTTACGTGCCAAACCGCCAGCGACTGCAGGCGTGACGTCCGTGCCGTTGATAAAGAAGTGGTAAAGCCCATCGCCGCCCGCCGAAGGGAGGGGATCAGCGGTGATCTGCAGATGGAAGAAGCCCTGGGTCCGCGGCACGCCAGTATCGAACCAGGTGGTTCCGTTGGCGGCGTCGTAGCTGGCAACGCGGATGACCCAGTCTGTCAATCCGTTGGGCGCGGTGTTCCCAGAAATCAGCCCGAGCTCAGCGTAATCCCCGCCAAACCCCGGCGTGGTGGTGCCGTTGGCGCCGGCGAACGCCAGCATGGCGTTAACTGGGGTGGAGCCGCTCTGCGTCACGCTGTTGTCATCCCACACCCACACGCTGGAGGTGATGCCTCCGTTGATGCCCGCGGTTCCGCTGGTCATGGTGTAGGTATCGCTCCAGCCGCCCGGATTGGTTGCAAAAGCCCGTGCCGACTGCGTGCCCGAGTGCGGGTGGTTGGCTTCCAATGCCAATGTGCTCTGGCTGGCGCCAGTCCAGGGCTGATAAGTGCCCGAAGCCGAGGCGCTCTCAAACCCATCGGAAAAGGGAAGGCTTTGCGCCGAAGCGCCGCCCGCGATGGCGAGGGATATTCCACCGGCCAGAAATAGAAGACGCTTCATCCCACACCTCCATAGAAAGAAGAATTGGATTGACCCGAACCCTGAATTCCCATACATGCAAGTCGTTAAAACCCGCGACAAATTTATTCGCTTCAGGCGTTGCGCCGCCGCCGCATCATCAGGCCCGCCGCGCCAAGCAGGAGGACCGACAGCGAAGCCGGCTCCGGAACCTGCGTGATCTGAAGGTCCGAGAGAGTGTTTGTCGTGGGTGAGCTGTAAAACGAAAAATCCCACTCGACGAACAGTTCCGAGCCCGGCTTAAGCCAGACAGACGTGCCATCGGCATCGGGCGGATTAGTCGGGGAGGACGTCGAGGTGTCACTACTGTCGCCGGGCGTTTGCGGGCCCGGCCCTGTAAGGTTGAACGCCGAAGGTGTGGTGTAGTTGTTCGAGATGTACTGGTGATTGGTCCCAAACTGTCCGTGCCAGGGGATATTCGGGTCGATCCCGCTGCTGTCGCCGGCAACCCCGTTGTATTGAACCTCAATTGGCTGGTATGCATTGTTTTCGGCTCCGGGGGATGCCCACCAGCTAATCTTGTACAACTGCGGCGAGGGGTCGACATTGTTGGGAACCACCCAATAGACGCGGGCGATATCCCCGGCTTGGCCGGTGTGCTGCACCGTCAGGTCGCCGTTATAGCCTCCCGGAACGTCGGTGAACGTTCCGTCCTGGGTATGATCAATCGGAAGAATGAACGTATCGCCAGGCGCTGCAATCGCCGGGACGGCAAACGAAACCGATGCCGCCGCCACAAGAACAAAAATACTATTCCGCAACAAATTCATAACCACTCCTAAAAAACTTGAAATGGTGTGGGCACAGACTATCGAATGGTCTTTCCGCCCTCTAATTGGAACTACTGTGCAGTTGAATTCGCCGTTGCACGCTAATCTAAAAATATTGCCGTCGCGGAGTGAAAAATATAGGAATGTAAAGCTGGGAAGAGAAGGAAAGAAAAAGAAGAAGAGAACAAGGGGCAGTGGCCCGAGATGGGCTCGGGCAATGCGATTCGCGAGCTCCACGCGCGGCGGCTTGGTGATTTGACCCCGAGCGAAACCGCGGGCGGGGCTGTTTAATACCGCGGCGGGGAATCGTATACTGAATCGTGAACCCAACCGCGCGGCCGCCGGTGTACGGCTTTGGCCGCAGATCCTTTGCTTTACCGGAAACAATGCCATGTGGGATGAGATTGTCCCCGATGCCGATGATCAGCAACCGCCGTCGCAAGAGCAGGAGCCGGCTTATCCCGAGCAGGCTTACGAAGAGCCGGAGGAGCCGGCGGCGAATGTCACCTGGACCGACGGGCAGCTCATGCGCCTGGAAAACGAATTCCGCAAGGCGCAGCGGTCGTTTGCCTATCACCCGGTCATCGGCATTCGCCCGCTTCGCGGCGATCCGCCTTATGAATATCAGGTGGACTATCGCCTGCGGACGCTGGTGACCAACGATGCGGGGGAGTTGGAATACGCCGATGCGGTGTCGATGCATATCTGGCTGCCGCCGGGTTTTCCCAACCAGCCGCCGGTGGTGCGGCCGATGGCGCCGGTGTTTCATCCCAACGTTGCGTGGGAGGGAATATACCTGACGCGGCCATGGCAGCCGACCGATACGCTGGTGACATTCTGCGGGCGCATCGGCGAGCTGCTGGCGTATCGCAGTTATGACCCGGAGAGCGTGATCAACGCGGTGGCGATGGACTGGCTGTCGCAAAACAGCGGGACGGTGCCGCTGGATACGCAGGCGGATTTTTCGCCGTTCAACGGCGGCGAGCCACTGGGGCGCATTGCCCGCCTTGGCCCGGGAACGCTCGAACAAATCCGCCGGGCGCTGGATGACATGCGCTTTGCCCTGGTGGCCGAGCAGGATGCGCCGACGGCGGACGAGGTGGCGGATTTCGCCAGGCAAACGCGATCGGCGATCAGCCTGTTTTTGGATGGCGATGTGCCGGAGAATCTTCGCCAGCAGGCGAGCGAATTTGACGATTGGTGCCGGGAGTTGCCCGAGTCGGTTCCAGTGTGGGAATATTTGCGCGCCCAGCGCGATCGCGCCGCGGCGGCGGAAAGGGCGGCGGCGGGATTGAAGGCGGCTGCCGGGGCATTTGCCGCGGGATTGGACGAGCTGGAGAAGATGGTGCCCAACGCCGCGGGAAGCACGCCGGCGGCGGCGGTAAGGCTGATCCCGCCGATGGAAAAACTTGCGCCGATGCAGCTCAAGCTGCCGCCGTTGGCGCGCGATTTTGAGAAGTACAGCCTGGAATGCCGCAAGCTGATCGCGGCGATGAAAGCCGTCGCGCCGGAAACTTCGGTTGCGCCGGAAAATTCGCTGGGTCGACGGCTTTCAGCGCAGTCGGCAACCGTGCGCGAGGCCGTGGTCCACGCCACGCGCACGACCGAGGCGGCGCTGGCGGAAGTTGATGTGCTGTACCGGCGGGCAAGGCCGGAAATCGTGGCGCTGGAGCACATCGTCGGCTGGCGCGAATACATGGACATGTTCGCCAAGGCGCGAACGCTGGAAAAACAACTGCTGGAATGGGGCAGCGCGGGCGTGCAGGCGTATTTCATCGCCAATGCATCGGGATCGTTTGGCCCGTTTCAGTTTGAAGAGCCGTTGGATTTGGACGGCACCAGCGTCGTGGTGCGCAGTCTGCAGGGCGGGCAGATTGAGGTGATCAATTCGCTGGGGCAGGAGGTGCTTGGCAAAGGCACCGGTGGAAGCGCGATGGTGGTCATCGGGAAGACCGATTCGGCCCCCGGCTATGAAACCACGTTCACCGTTTCCGAGCGCTGCGATGACCTGGTCGTGCAGATCGGCTTCATTCAGCAGCAGACGGTGGAAGCGCTCAGCGAGCTTCAGCGGCCGGTGGCCGGGGCGAAAAGCTGGTGCGGCATCATCAGCGCGCTGCTGACCGACCCGCACCAGCAGCAGAACCTGCGCGAGGCGCATCGAAACGCGACGCTGCGCTGGAAAACGGTGATTGGCGACCTGGCCGCCTTGGCGCGATTCAAGGAACGGCTGGCGACGTATCACCTGGTTTCGCGGATGAGCGCAGAGGTGCCGAGAATTCAGGGCTTGATTTCCAAGGCGCACGCGAGGCATGCGGAATCGACGGAAAAGATCGGTTCGATCATGTCCAGGAGCAGCCGCGACATGGAAACGGATCGTCTGATTATCCCGCCGAAGTTCGCCAAAAGTTACGCGGAGGAATTGCGCGCCCGGGATCAATCGAAGATTGACGCGGCAAAGTATCGGTCGCTGTTAAAGCAGATCGCCCGCGAGTTGGCGGCGAGGGTTTCCACGCCGCGGCTGGTTGGCCGGCCCGAGGTGGCGGAGTTTCGCGTGATCGGCCCGATGGCCGATGCGCTGGCGGCTTTGGCCGAGGTGATGGCGGATGAGCCGATGGGGCAGATGATCGATGCGCTGGGAGGGTTGCTCGGCGTGCCATTGGCATTCAACGCGCCGCCCCCGCCGGTGGTGACGCACACGCCGCGTCCTCCCGCGCCAGCGGCGAAGGACCGGCCGCAGCATGTCGCGCGTCCCGCCGCGCCGGCCGCCGGAACCGAGGCGGAAGCTGCGCCCGCGGAGGCGGGCGCATCGGAAGAGGATGTGTTGCCGGAGGTGGCCGAGGGCGAGGAAGTTCACGCCGGTGAAATGAGCGAGGGCGAACCATCGCCAGTGGAAACTGGCGCGGAGCACGCCGAGGTGGCCGAAGGCTCAGGCGAAGCGGCGTTCGACTTTGGGGAAGGCGAAGAGGGGCAGCCGGAGGATCAGATCATCGAAGGGTTCTTCACCGATCAACCGCCGCATCGGGCGTGAAAAATCCTGATGATCGCGGTAATGGAGACAAATGAGCCGCGC
>DASRRM010000049.1:0-4680 GCA_035695715.1 Tepidisphaeraceae bacterium | reverse complement strand
CACAAAGTTCGATGATGACCAACCCCGAATGGACTACCAGATGGCTGGATGTAGACGAACACTGGCAAATAGCGCTTGAAGAACAACTTGACTTCGGAAATGCCACCCAAACGCAAGAGGCAAATATTACTATCGCGGTGCGTTACACACCGTGGTGGATGCCATTCTTTTGGCACAACACCAAACAATTCCGTTTCATCACGACAAGGCGCAGCGACGGGAAAATCTATTGGGTTCCCACCCCGCTCACTCGCTAGTTCGGAAATGCAATTCAGCCCTGATGAAGGAGGGTTGGTTACGAGGTCTTTTTTCAAAGATAGACACACATTTGAGGAGGTCAAAGCGCTGATCAATACAGTACTGGATCACTTCAAGCCCAGCGGACGCGCTCGGCCGCCCCATCCATGGGAGGAAGGGGTTGGAAAACGGGAGGCTTTGGCAATGCTTTCACTATTACAGAGAGCGATGATGGGACGAAGCTCTGTTTCGGAGGACATCATGATTCAGAGTGCGGTTCACCCGGTCGGTGTTTGGTTGAAGGGGAACCCCGCTGCTGATTGGGCGAAGGAGTTGCGAGAATTCCGGCAGACAATAATCAGGGCAAATAAAACTCAATCGAGGAAAAGGAAATGAGCGGGCATCTACGCCGCCGCGGCAAGCGGAGCTGGGAAATAAAGTTTGACATCGGCCGGGATGAAGCAACCGGCCGTCGGCTTACTCAATTCCATAGTGTCAAAGGCACGAGGAAAGATGCCGAGTTCAAGCTTGCCGAGTTGGTCAACTCTGTTGGCAGGGGCGCTTATGTCGGCCGATCGAAGCTGACGGTATTTGAACACGTCACGGCGCGCATAGACCAGTGGGATGCGCTCGGCAGGATTACGCCGAAAACCGCGGAACGGTACCGCGAGCTGCTGACGAACCAAATCGCGCCTCATATCGGCCCCGTCGTCCTGCAAAAGCTGAAGCCGGCAAATATCGAGCAGTGGCACGCCACGCTGAAGGTCAGTGGCCGCAAGGACGGCAAAGGAGGATTGAGTGCGCGTACGATCGGGCATGCCCATCGGCTGCTTTCCAAGGCGCTGAAGGAAGGCGTGCGACACGATCTCGTCATCCGCAACGTAGCTGCGACGGAGCCGCCGCCCAAGGTGGGAACCGACGAGGTCATCATTCTCGAAGCCGAACAGGTTAAGGGCGTGATTGCCAAGCTTCGGGGCCGGGCGATGTATCCACGGGTCATCACTACACTATTCACCGGCCTGCGGCGGGGCGAATTGCTGGCGCTGCGCTGGTCGCGGATTGACCTCGATTCTCCGAATAAGCAGCTTCAGGTTCGCGAAGCCATCGAGGAAACCAAGGCGGCCGGCATCCGGTTCAAGACACCGAAGACAAAGAACAGCGTTCGTGACGTAAGTCTGCCGGATGTTGTTGTCGAGGCGCTGCGCAATCTGCGGCGGCAACAGCTTGAATTGCGAATGGCCCTCGGCATGGGCAAGATGCCGGATGACGCCTTGGTGTTTCCAAGGTCCAACGGCTCGCCGCAGTCCCCTCGAGCGTTCTCAAAGGAATGGTCGGACGTGGCCGATAGCATCGGGTTCCCGGAGATCACCTTCCATGCTTTCCGGCATACCCATGTTTCGCACCTTATCGACGCCGGCATCGACGTGGTGAAGATCAGTCGGCGGATAGGCCACGCCTCGCCCACCATCACGCTGAAAATCTACGCCCACCTGTTCCGCAAACGCGACGATCAGAGTACTGACGCAATCAATACGGCTGTCGGCGCGTTCCTGGAGGGCTGAAGGGTGGCAATCGGGTGGCAAAATCTATATTTGTTCTCTCGCGCTCCAAGCTAAGTTATTGATATCGTTGAAAGGAAGGGTGGCCGAGTGGTTTAAGGCACCGGTCTTGAAAACCGGCAGGCCCGCAAGGGTCTCGTGGGTTCGAATCCCACCCCTTCCGCCATTGCTCATGCCGCGCGCCCCGTTGGCCGGCGAGGAATACCCGGAGTGGGCCAGCCGTGCGAGAGCGCGCAAGCAATTCAGTCCGCGTTCAGCCCTTGCACCTGCCAGGAGCTCCCCACGTTGCCAAGGCCGATCTCCGATTTGACCGTGAGGCCATTCATGAGCCACACACCGAGATTGCCAACATTGTCCGACCACAGAATGTCGGACTTGGCGTCGCCGTCGAAATCGCCGGTCTCGGCGACCGACCATGTCGTCGGCACCTGCGCCAGCGTCGATCCATTGACCATCTGGCCGTTGCTCATCAGCCAGATGGCGAGGTTGCCGCTGGTGTCACGCCACAAGATGTCGCTCGTGCCGTCGCCGTCAAAGTCGCCGGTGCCGACGACCGACCAGATCGAAGGCACATTGCCCAGATCGATACCTGACAAAAACTGCCCATTCTTCATCAGCCAGATTGCCAGATCGCCGGTCTCGGAATTGCGCCAGAGAATATCGGTTGTGCCGTCGCCGTTAAAGTCGCCGGTGCCGGTCACGCTCCAGCCTTGCGGTACCGAACCGAAATTCACGCCCGACAAAAGCTGGCCGTTGCTCATGAACCAGATCGCCACCTCGGCAGTGCTGCTGCTCCAAAGGATGTCGCCGGTGCCATCGCCGTTGAAATCGCCGGTACCGACCACGCTCCAACGCGTTCCCACATTGCCCAGAGGGTTATAGCTGGTGACGGCCGGGCCATTCATCACCCAGATGCCGAGGTCGCCGCTGGTAGCGAGCCAGAGAATGTCGGCGTGGCGGTCGCCGTTGAAACGATGGGTCCCGACTACCGACCAGATGCTGGCCACCTGCGAGATCCCCGCGCCGGAGGAAAACTGCCCATTGCTCATCAGCCACATCGCCAAATTTCCCGATGTGTCGCGCCACAGGATGTCGCTGGTTTTATCGCCATCGAAGTCATGCGTGGTGGCGAGGGCCGGGCGCTTGTTCCAGCCATTGACCAAATTGGCGACGTTGACCGTGCCGATGCCGGTTGCGAAGTCCCAGCCGGTGGTCGCATTGTAAGCCGGCGCGAATGAAGCGTTAGTCGTTGAAATAACGCCGACCGGATTTCCATTGGGATTGTAGCAATTGTAGGTGTTGCAAGGCGTGGCGTCGTTATCGAGTGTGACGTCATAGAAGATGCAGGAAGTGCTGACGCCGCTGCCGTTGCTGGAATTGCAGGCGCTGCTGCCTGTAGTGCCGTATTCGGCGCCGGCCAGTTGATAGAGCTGGTAGTTGGGAAGTCCCTGCGGGCCGGCGGCCTTCACGTTGATCAGTGCCTGGATGCCGGCCCAGATCGGAGCCGAGAACGAGGTGCCACCAGCATGCGTCCAGGTGGTTGCCGGATCGCCCGTGCAGGCATGGCCGCCGAAGGCGGTATGGGTATAACAGAACACGTAATAAGTATTCCAGACGCCATCGGCCGCGAACAGCGACACGTCGGGCAGATCACGCACGGCATCATTAGGATTTCCGATGATGCCGCTCTGCCATGACGGCTTCGGCCAGCCCTGGCAAGTGCCGCTCACGACGGGGTTGTTGCTTGGCGTCCCCGTAGCACAGGCGCTCGGCCCGGCCCCGCCTCCGCCGGTCAGCAGGCTATAAGTCTGAAAATTAAATTGGCCGTGCGAGTTGACGGAGTTGCAGAACGTGTAGGTATCCTGATAACCGAAAAAGGCCGCTATCAGCAGGCTGCCGCAGGTGCCGTTCCACGGCATTTCTGGAATATACGAATTGGCGGACCCATAGGTGGCAGAATTATTGGAATTCCAATAGGTGCCCGTGGTTCCCGAGGACACCACGCTGAAATCCGTTCCCCCGACCGCAACGTTGTAAGGCGTAGATACCCACCCGCTCACGGTAATGCCGTAGTGCGCGCTTTCATTGTTATTGCCATTGTCGGCGTCGCATTCAACGGGGCCAGTGTCGCCGGAAGACACGAAAATCGAAATGCCCTCGGCAGTACCCTGCTGATAGGCGTTGTACAGGGCTTGGTTGCTGACGGAGCCATTGTAAGTCTCGCATTCGCCGTAACTGATGCTGATGATTGGCGGCGGAGAGACTTGATTCACGGTACTCTGGATTGCGGCAATGATGTCGCTGCAGGAGGCAATTACAATTGCGGCGCTGGGCGCGGCGGCGCTGGCCCATTCGGCGTCGAGGATCGCTTCGCCATCATCACCATTGACGCCGGGATCGGCACAGTTTCCCGGATGTACCGTCGTCAGCGATCCCGCTGTGTAGGTTGAGAGCCCAAAAGCTGACCGGAACGTGGTCCAGTCGCTGGTTTGATAGAGATCGGTATCTTCCATCAGGTAAATGGTCTGGCCCAGTCCGGTATTGCCACCGTTGAAGATCGGATTGAAGTTGTAGATTGTGGCGAGATCCGCGGGAACCACGCCATAGCAGGTCGTGCCCGTAACGTAGCCGGTACGGGAGCAGCTGGTCTGGGTTTCATCTGCATGGGGGCCGTCGGCGCTTGGCGCGGGTGGCCATTTTAGATGAGAATGGGGTGGAATATTGTGCAGCCCCAAAATGCCGGTGACGGCCGGAGCCAAGGCTGCGGGAATTTGCGGATCGCTGATGTTGGCGTAACGGTTACTTCCGCGCGCAGTGACATTGTGGATTTCGGTTTTGAACGCACCGCGGACCTGGCCTGCCGTGCCGGCGAAGTCGATCAGCA
>DASRRM010000048.1:0-27119 GCA_035695715.1 Tepidisphaeraceae bacterium | reverse complement strand
ACGCGGCCCTGGACGTCAAGGGGAGCTTTATCGTCACTACTGCCGACTATCTGAAACTGGCCGATGGAAGCCATTTCAACGCGACAAATCTGGCCGATACCACGCTCACCAGCGCCGCCCCGGCGGCGTTCGGTTTCCTGGCGGCTCATCCTGCGGCAATTCAGGTGAACGGATCAACTCTCGTCACGGCAAATGGAAAAACCGCCTCGCTCGTCGGCGGCGATATCCAAATCGTCAACGGCGTCATCAACGCGCCCGGCGGGCGGGTGAATCTCGTCAGCACCGCTTCGCCGGGCGAATTGACCTTCGACGCTGCAAGCTTGCTGGCGACAATCGACCTTTCGCCGGCGCCGGCAACTCTTGGCAATATTTCGATAACCGGAAACTCGGCCATCGTGACCGATGGTTCGGGCGGCGGGCGGATTTCCGTGCGCGGGAACAACCTCAACATGTCCACTTCGTATATGTCCGCCGTCGCCACCGATGCGCATGACGGCCTGGGGATCGATATCATTCTCAGCGGCACAATGACGCTGGCGGATTCGGAGATCGCCACTGACACCCAGGCCGCGGGGAAATCGGGGCCGATTTCGGTGTCTGCCAACGCCATCACCATGGACAGCGATGGAGACGCCGCCAATCTCACTGGCATCAGCGCGCAGGGATTGGCGGGGGCGGGGGGAAATATTACCGTGGCGGGGTCTTCGCTGACGATTCAAAACGGCGCGCAAATTACCGCTGATAGCTCCGGCGCTGGTGCGGCTGGGACGATCACCGTCAATGTCGCGCAGGCGGTGCTTGATGCCAGGGGACTGGATCGCACACAGGATCCCAATCCGCTCGCCGGGACGGGCATTTTCGCGCGGACGGTTGCAACCGGCCAGGCCGGCGACGCCGGGACGATTACCATCACCGCCAATTCGCTGCAGGTTGTTGGCGGGGCGGCGATCAGCGCTGAATCCGACGGCCAGGGACACGCCGGCACGGTCATGATTACCGGCGGGTCGGTGATGGTGGACGACCAGGGGCTGGGACTTCTCACCGGCATCTTTGCCGACAGCTCTTCCACTCTGGCTGGGCCGGGAAAGGGGACGATCACCATTAACGTCGACTCGCTTTCGCTGGCCAATGGGGCGATTATCAGCGCATCGGCATTCGGCGCGGCCGATGCGGGGGGCGTGGTCATCACCACCGCGCACGATCTGTCGCTTACGAATGTTGCCGGGAGTGGAAACACCGCGATCTCCGCCGGGACGTTCGCATCGGGCAACGGCGGATTCGTTCAGATCAGCGCTGGCACGATGGAAATCGGCCCTGGCTCGGTCGTCGATGCGTCGACATCCTCGAGCGGCCGGGGAGGGTCGATCAACCTGACGGCCGGCACGCTGACGGTTGCCGGCGGGGCGATTCAGGCGCAGGCCGTGCCTGATCCGACGTTGCTTGCCGCCGGCGCGACGCCGGGCGATGCCGGGACGATAACGGCCAATATCGGGACACTTACCTTCACCAACGGCGGAACGATGAACGCGGGCACCGCCGGCCCGGGCCGCGGCGGGTCGATCAACGTCGCCGCCACCACGCTGACCGCCGACGCCAGCGGCACGGAAATGGACACCGGAATTCTCGTCGACTCGGCGATGAACCCCGGCACATTTGCCAGCGTTGGGCCGGCGGGAACGATCAACGTCAACGCCTCTTCCTTAACGCTCAGCAACGGCGCATCGATCAGCGCCAGCACCGCCGCCGCGGGGGCCGGGGGGAATATCACCGTCAACGTTCGCGGCGCGCTGTCGCTTGACGGCGGCACGTCCGACAAGCTTACCGGCATTCTGACCAACGCCATGGAGCAGGGCACGGCGGGCAATATCAATGTGCAGGCCGGTGCCCTGAGTCTGGTGAATAACAGCACCATTTCCTCCAGCGCCGCCGGCACCGGCTCGGCGGGCGCGGTGACCGTCGCGGCCAATTCGCTCTACATCGCCACCGGGGCTTCGATTTCATCCGACACCGGCGGCAGCGGCGCGGGCGGAAATGTGACAGCTAACGTCAGCGGCGCGCTGACGATCGACGGGCAGGATGTGACCGGGTTCACGGGAATATCGGCTGATTCGCTTTCCACCGGCGCGGGCGGAAACGCCGGGACGGTTTTGGTGACGGCCGATGCGCTGGCGATTGAAAACACCGGCCGCATCGCGACCAATACGCTGGGCCTGGGCGCGGGCGGAAATGTGGCGGTGAACGCCAACACGATTTACCTCAACGAAGCGCCGGCCGACGCGTTCACGGGAATCTCGGCACTGAGCGAATCGACCGGCGCGGGAGGTCGCGGCGGGGATGTGAACGTCAACGCCTCCATCTCCCTGCAAATCAGCAACGGCGCGCGGATCAGCACCGAAACCTTCGGCCTTGGCGATGGCGGGAATATCAAGGTGTCGGCCGGCAGCATCGCCATCAACAACCCCGGCGACCAGGCCAGCGCCGGCATCGTCGCCGACACCGATTCGGACAGCGCCGGCGGCCGGGCGGGCAACATTACCGTGGGGGCAAATTTCCTGAAGATTGCTTCGACCGGCGAAATCAGCTCCAGCACGTTTGGCCTTGGCGCGGGCGGAAATGTAACCATCACCGCCAATCAGATGACGCTCGATGCCAATGGTGAAAATCCCGCCACCCATGCGCTGTTCGGCCCAAGCCTGACGGGCGTTGCCGCGTCATCGGAAAGTTCCGATGCCGGCGGAAAGGCCGGCGATATCGTTATTTCCGCCGGGTCGCTGCAGGTGCTCAACGGCGCGCAAATCAGCTCGGCCACCTTCGGCCAAGGCGGCGGCGGGTCGGTTGCCATCACCGCCAATCGCCTGATCGTCGCCGGGCAATCATCTCTCGACGCCGACGTCGGCAGCACCATCGGCTCGGTCAGCGAAAGCCCCACGGCGGGCGGAAACGCCGGGACGGTGACGATCAATGCGCCGTCGATCGGCATCTTCAACGGCGGCGAAATCAACGATCAGACCGCCGGGGCCGGCACCGGCGGAACGATTTCGCTTTCCGGCCGGGTGTTGCAATTGGATAACGGCTCAGCCGTCATCAGCTCCAGCGATGGAAGCGGAACCGCCGGCCTCATCTCCATTCAGCTTGCCAATTCCCTCAGCGTCGCGCGCAACAGCAGCATCAGCACCGCCGCCAGCGCCTCGGCCGGCGGGGGCATCACACTTTTTGCCGGTCGGTCGATTTCCATGGGCGGAAACTCCTCCATCACCGCCCAGGCCGCCGGCGCCGGCGGCAGCATCCAGATCAAATGCCGCGGCACCATTTATCTCGCCGACAGCGCCATCCTGACCCAGGCCGGCGGCAACGGAGGAAACATGTCCGTCGACCCCAGCTTCGTCATTCTGCAAAACAGCCTGCTCAGCGCCAACGGCGGAAACAACGGCGGCAATATCACCGTCCGCCCGGTCTGGCTCCTGGAAAGCCAAAGCAGCATCACCGCCACCGGCGCACGCGGCGTGGGTGGAACCCTGCAAGTCACGCCGGACTACAACCTCACCGGCGCCCTGCTTTCGCTTCCCACATCGCTCAGCGACAACCTCACGCTTCAGCCGGAATGTGCGGCTGATCTGCCCGGCGCGGTCAGCAGCTTCATCGTCACCGGCCGCGGCGCTGCGCCGATTCAGCCGGACGGATGGTCGGCGGATATGGAGCTGAGATTGCCGACGACAAGGCCGTGATACGCGCGCCGCATGGTGTTGTCCGGTTCGTACCCACGCCGAAACGAGCCGCGCACGAAGGGTACTCCCACAGTAAGCGGATTCCGGGCCGCTTACTGCGGGAGTACCCTCCGTGCGCGGCTCATTGATTTGCCACAAACCGGACATTCTTAGAGCGTTTTCAGGTTGGTGGCGAGTTCGCGCGACCGTCATCCTGCTGAGCTGAGACTATCCGAAAGAAGGTGTATGGCGTTGCGCACCGTGCGCCCGCGCAGCGATTGAATTCTCTGAAGTATGCACATCTTCTGCAAGGAAGGGCGGCCCGTAGGGGCGCACGCAGTCGTCTAAGCGACAAGCAAGTCTTATCGGCCTTGTGCATGGTTCAGAGAATTCAATCGCGCCGCAACCGACGTGACTTGGAGGATTTATATGCACAAGCACTCGCGAGGCGTTGGCGGCGGTGTTTCCGAGCACTCATAGCGCTCGCCGAATGATGCACAACAATGCACCGCGATGCGGCATAAGGCGTCGGCGCGGGCGGGATTCTCTGAACCGTGCACAAGGCCGACTAGACTTGCTTGTCGCTTAGACGACTGCGTGCGCCCCTGCACCCCACCTTCCTTGCAGAAGATGTGCACACTTCAGAGAATCCCGCCCGCTCGATCATCCTGAAAAACGCTCTAAGCGGCGAGTGTGCGATGAGGCGACCGCTTTGAGCTGCCGCTATCGTTTCACGCCGGGCCATCGATGCGAATCTGCTGCGGCAACTGCCCGGTAATCATGCGATAGACCAGCGACTCGGCGGCAGGGCTGGCAAGGCGATCCTTGGTCTCGCCGGCGTACGCGAGATCCGGTACGCGAAGCGACAGAACAATGGTCTGTCCGCCAAGCATGTCGTTCTCCTTGCTCGTGTCGCAGCGCCATTTGAAGTCGGGATATTGGGCAAGGACTGCGGCAATTCCTCTTTCCAAGCCATCGATGTGCGTCCCCTCCAGGCAGCGCGTCTCGTTGACGAAAGCATGCACCGCCCGCGGGCCGGTCTGGCGGTCGAGGATGACGGCCTCGGCTTCGTTTCCAGCTTCGGTCAGTTTCAGCGAGTAAAGCCGTAGCGGCGTTCCCCATTGTGACTTTGGCTCATTGGCCATGCTGTGGAATTCCAGCTCATCCAGGTAGCTACGAATCCCCTGCGCATAGCGATAATCGCGCCGATGTCCGGTCGATGCATCGACCGCGGAAAACGTGATCGCGGGATGGAAGATCGCCATTTCCTGGATTCGCCCGCAGGCGCTATGAAAATCGACGCCAAAATGCGATGCGAATAATTCGCGATCCGGAACAAAGCGCATCCGCAGGTAATTTCTGCCGGGCCAGGGGAAAGGCTCGGCCGCTGCCTTGGCGTAGCCTTTGACGAAATGCTGCCGCCAGCAGTGGTTTTCCTGGGCCAGCTCCAATTCCATCCGCTCGCTCATGGCGGAAGTAATTGCCAGCGCTATGCCCCAGATATCGTATCGGCAAGTGAGCGGAATGTAATCGGCGGCGGGCAAGACTCCCTCAATTTCTCCCTGGACATCGAGTCTTAACGACCCGTCAGCCTCGATTTGCACCAGGGCGTGGTCTACGCGCGATTTCGGATTGGCCAACAGTTCGCCCATGACGCCCGCCCAAAGCTCCTGCAGGCCGCGATTGTTGCATCCGCCGATGTACAATCCCGGGCGTGAGCGAACATGTTTGACGTCTGAGACCAGGTTGGTGGAATATGCATCCATTGTTTGACTATTCCCCGGAAAAAGTGATGAAAACGCGCTCGGCGGAACAGGCTGTAATTGTACCAGAATTACTGCTCAGCGCGGCATCGCGGCGACCAAAGAAAACGCGTTATCGCCACAGATTGACACAGATAAACACAGATAAGAAATAAGACTTGATTACTTCGGTCTTATCCGTATCACGGGCGTCTCGCCCGTGTCTTAATCCAAAGAGGACACGGGCGAGACGCCGGCGAGACGCCCGTGATACGCGGGCACAAATAATCGTTCAAATGGCCAGGCGCGGCTGCGAAACTTTTCCGGCCGGTGGGCGTCGAATGCACTCATGAAAACAATACTCTGCATTTTGGCCGCGGCGTTTTTAATCATGATGCTGCCCAACCGTTGCTTTGCCATGTTGGACATTGAGCAGGTGACCAAAGATCGGGCCAAAGCGCTTGGGATGGAGATTCGCGCCACCGCCGCGGGGCCAAATCTCGTGCGGGTGGAGCTGGCGTTTGAGCCCAGGGGCGAGTTGAAACATTTCACCCGCGTTGACCTGGAAATGCGGGATGGCGAAAAGTTGCTGATCTCGTCGACCTTAAAAGAGGAACAAACCAAGCCGGGAAAGATCATCGTGAGTTTCGCCGCCGACCGCGGCAAGCTGGATCAGATGACGCTGCGGGTGGTGGAACTGACCGAGTGTGCTCGAGCAGCAACCCCTTTGATTCCAACTCACGCAAAACTCGATCAATGATGTCGGGCGACAGCTCGGCGACGACAATCATGTGGTTGGCTCCAAGGTGCACTCTGACCTGCGTGCCCTGGACCCGGTCTCCGATGAGCGACATGCTCCGGGGCGTGTGAAAGAAGCACCAACGCTTCTGGCCGCCGACAAGTTCAAGAACGACTTCGACAGCGCCCTCGTCTGGCCGGTCGAGCAAGCCCTCAATGTGATAGGAGGCTATCGTTGTTGTAATCGCCGGGTGTAGCATAACATTTCAATGCATATTGCCGGCCACGGCTGGATCACGGGGCCAATCCAGTACGCCGAAGTCCGTCATCAGCGCCAGCGGCCCGCCCGCCGCGTCGACGCCAAAATATGAGGGATACGCACCATCGCCGTAACCGGCGGAAAAAACCGCCGCCGAACCCCGATCAGTTTCCATATGCACCCAATGGCGCGTGTGGCGATAGGCCTTGGCCATCTCTTGTTCGATGTGTTTTTCGAGCGTGGATTCGGGATCGGCGAGATTCAAAAGTGATTCCTGTGCGCCGGCATCGCAAAAGCCGCCGTTGCCGGAGTCCACGCCGTAGAAATGCGGCTCGACGTGGCGCCTTTTTTCCGATGCCGCGCCTTCGATTGCCGCGTTTTCCCATCGCGCGATTCGCCCTTTGGCGAAGTGGATTATTGCAAAGGCAATCCGCTCGTCGTTGTTCGCCAGCCGGGCCGCCACCAGCGTCAGCGGATAGTGGCCCGGCTTCACCTTGCGCACAAATGGCTTCCCCTGGCTCAAAACCAGATCCGCCGCGACGATTGAACCCGAAGGAACAGCCAGGTCAGGCAAACGGTAGGTAACGAGGTTGAACGAGTCCTCTTCGTCCGAGGTGAGCGGCGTTCCCAGCAGATCGCCAAGTAAATCTGACTTTAACTCTTGTGCCTTGTTTGAAAATCTCGGCAAGCGCAATTTCTCGCTCGCCGACCGGGGGCGTTTCTTTACCTCCACGGTTACCACCCGCGGCATCGGGAGCTGCGGCCATACCAACTCATACCGAAAACCCGTCAGCTTTTGCTCCTGAGCAACGCTCACCAGAGGCTGAAGTGCATATATGTGGTAGTCAATCTGCGCGGTTCTGAACAGGACAGCGTTTCCGAGCCTTTCAGTGAAAAACGCGACCTGCCGCATGAGACTAAATCCTTGTGAATGAGCGGCGTCGAGCACATCTTCCACAGCGGTAGGGCAGTAGCCGAACAAACGCGCCGTCGCACAGTGAACCGGAACGGGACGACATACGTTCTCCAGCAGAGGCGCGAGGACGCCAT
This sequence comes from Tepidisphaeraceae bacterium, assembly GCA_035695715.1. Taxonomy (GTDB): domain Bacteria; phylum Planctomycetota; class Phycisphaerae; order Tepidisphaerales; family Tepidisphaeraceae; genus RYN-428. The sequence goes on along the minus strand of DASRRM010000048.1, from coordinate 19,626 downwards.
GTGCCCGCTCGGTGAGAATCAGCAGGCAGTCCCCGCCGTGTCCCCACGAACAAATATCGGCAAGCGGCGTTCGCCCATCGCGAAACACCCGACAATTATCGGGCTCCAATTCGATGGGCTCGCCATCTTCCATCGCCCGTGCCATCAATGCCGGCCACAGCGTACGGTCGTCATTGTCAGCATCCAAACGTCGCACCTCTTCGACCGGAACAAACGTGCGCGGGCCTCCCTCGTCGCTGTGATGATTGCCTATCTTATATACGTGGCGTTCTGGCGGAATACCGCACAACGCCGCACGGCGTTCCATCTCGTCGTGAATTGCCTGTTGCCGTTCGTTCTTGTTCATATGTGTAAACTCGGGAGAAGAATAACTGGGTCCCGGCCGCAGCCCGCAAGAGATACTCAACCAGCGCCTCAAATGCCCGATTCAGCGTCGGTCCGGTTTTCGGCAAAGAGTCGTCTGTATTCGGCACGCCATTGCTCCCGTTCTTGCTCGCGGGCGGCCTTTACACGAAGCCGCCGCTGGCGGGATTCCGGGTCGCTCGGCGCCATCGCGCGGGCGGCGTCGAGCAGGTCGCACAAAGCCTGGAATCTCTCCGTCGGCGTCCGCGCCCGATTCACCGCGATCTGGCGGAGTATACTCTGATCGAAGGCATCGCGGTCGGGAAGCGCGTGCTCGGCAGCGGTAATATCGTTGTTTGGAGGATTGGGCATGATCACACTCTCTTGCTATTGTATCACGATCAGCGTCAGGTTTTATTTCCTTTCGAAGCAGCGCCGATTGAGACCGCGCTGCAAGAAATTGATGGTACGCCGAAGTCTGGAAGAAGCAGCACTTTCTGGCGCGACTGCAAAGTCAGGGGGTGAGTCCGGCACATGTCCCGAGCATGATTTCGAGGTTTCAGCGTGAACAACAAAGAGTTTCCACAAGAGGCTGAGCGCATCCGCAAACTAATGGTCTCCTTTGACGCAGCGGTCTGGAAGCGAATTAGCGCGTCAGAAACCATGACAATTGAGGAATTGTTAAAAGATGATGTTTACCCGAAGAGCGCAGAGGAAACCGCCGTTTGGAACGAGTTAACGTCTCCGGAAAATCGTGAGGCTCTCCACAAGTTTATCGCTTACCACGGGGAGAATGTACACGACTACGCAAGAAAACTTAACGCTGCACTTGTTAAAGAATCAGACCGACGTGCGGGCGCAAAAACAGGCGGCGCTAACAACGGACCGCCGAACAGCGGAATCTAAACGGCAGCAGGGGCCTTGGATTCAGACCACGAGCCGGTCCGGTGCTACAATCACGTCCCGACACCACGCGGGGATTATCTCGGACTGGTTGCTTCAGCAACCAGTTCTTTCGCGATTCCCCCAACGTCGGAGTAACGCGGTAACTAACCGGACGCGCTCTCATGAATCAATTCAACGGTGATGATCTTGTTGCCCTGGGCCTCAAAGGACGAGCCGTCGGGCTGGCCTTGCGGTTGATCCCAGAGGCTTCCAAATCCCTCGATCGCGAGGCGATCGTACGCGAATTGCAAGCGGTATTGGCTGACCCGATTGCCAATCTCACGCACCCGCATTTTTCGCAGCTTGCCGAACTGCTCAAAGAGCAGATGGACAAGCCCGCGTTTGTTGAACGCGCCGCGCCCGCGCCGTTTCAGGTTTGGGGCGAGGGGATTGAGGAGCACGCCACCCAGCAGATTCGCAATGCGGTTCGCCTGCCGGTCGCTGTCGCCGGGGCGCTCATGCCTGATGCGCATCTGGGATATGGCCTGCCGATCGGCGGCGTTTTGGCGACCGACAATGCGGTCATTCCTTATGCCGTCGGCGTGGATATCGCCTGCCGAATGCGGCTCTCTGTCTTCGATGTTTCGGCAAAGGATATGAAGCGGCTCAACGAGCAGCTTGTCCGCGCCTTGCAGCGCGAAACCAAGTTCGGCACCGGCGTGGAATTCCAAAAGCCGTTGCAGCATGACGTGCTGGACGAAGACTGGAACATCACCGCCGTCACGCGGAAGAATTTCGAAAAGGCCCGCGGCCAGCTTGGCACCAGCGGGTCGGGAAACCATTTTGTTGAATTTGGTATTTTCACGCTGGATAAGGCCGACCTGGGCCTTGAGCCGGGCGAATATCTTTCCTTGCTTTCCCACAGCGGCAGCCGGGGAACGGGCGCGGCGGTAGCGGATTTTTATTCGCGCCTCGCGATGGCCGCTCACCCGGAATTGCCCGATGAATTGCGCCGCCTTGCGTGGCTCGATATGGCCACCGAGGCCGGGCAGGAATATTGGGCGGCGATGAATCTCATGGGCAAATACGCCGCGGCGAATCATGAGATGATTCATAAAAACGTGGCCCGCGCGCTGGGCCTGAAGCCGATCGCCGGGATCGAGAATCATCACAACTTCGCCTGGAAGGAAACGCATGGCGGCAAAGACGTCATCGTCCACCGCAAAGGCGCTACGCCCGCGGGAAAAGGCGTGCTGGGCGTCATCCCCGGCTCAATGGCCACGCCCGGCTTCGTCGTTCGCGGCAAAGGCCTGCCCGCCTCGCTACAAAGCGCCAGCCACGGCGCTGGAAGATTGATGAGCCGCACCGCGGCACGGGAAAAGTTCCGCTGGGCCCACGTCAAGCCGCTGCTGGAAGCGGCCGGCGTGCAGTTGCTATCGGCAGGGATTGATGAAGCGCCGGTGGTGTACAAGAACATCCACGATGTGATGAAGGCGCAGGACGATCTGGTGGAAATCGTGGCGCGGTTCGATCCGAAGATCGTGCGAATGGCCGACGCCGGGGAAAAGCCGGAGGATTGAAAGGGATCATGCCGGAACGTGCACGAAACGCCGTCAGGTCGCGGCTGATATTTTTGTCGGCGGCGCTGCTGGTCGTCACGGTTGTGTTTTGGTGGTTGCAACCCGACCGCGTTCTCGAATGTCTCAGCTACGTAAATCATTCCGGCGATGGGTGGAGTCTTACATATTGCTACGGCCAAATTGGGATCGTGCATAACAGCGGAACAGTCCAATGGATTCCCGAAAGAAGCGGCGGCTGGATATTTGAGATTCCGTCGGGATGGTCGATGCGTTCCTGGGGACTTGTTGGCAGCCACTCCCTCAGTGGAGTTTTTCGTCCCTCAACAAAGTTTCTCGGCTTCGGCTGGCGGCGCTATGACCAGGTGGTGTGGCCTTACTCCGAGAACGCGACTGCACCTCCGGTAATTTTCGCGGGCTTTCCACTTTCAGGAACGACCGCCACATTTCGCTATCGCGAAATTGATGTCCCCATCTGGCTATTCATCATTGCCTTTTCCGTCGCTCCTTCGATTCGGGTTTATCGTTTCGTTCGTGAGTTGAGACAGCCAAAGCCGAACGAATGCGTGGAATGCGGATATGATCTTACCGGGAATGTGTCGGGCAAATGCCCAGAATGCGGCCAGCCGGCAATCACCTTAGAATCACGCTCCACGTGATGACAATATCCATAATGATGCGACAGCGCCAAAAGGTGCGAACGAGCCATTCATTGCCGATCAATACGGCAAGAAAACAGAGGAAGAACATGTTGGAGGCAAACGCCGACGCGAGAATGACGGCGATCTGAACGGCATGTTGATAAAAAGCTTCGGCGGTGGAGCGATCGGAAATATTGAAGTAGCCCACGAGTCGATCTCCGGCCCAGATGATCGCGATTCCTTGCCCCAGCCACCAGATTGCCACAAACGGGCGCGTGAATAAGCCGCGGCGGGAAAGGCCCAGGGCGGCGTGAACCGAAACCGGTTCGGCTTCGCCTTCGAGGGCATCGCCGAAAATCAGAACCGTGCGGTATTCGAAGTAGACCAGGACCAGCCACCCCAGCGAATAGGCTATAGCTTTCCAAATCGGAAGCGGCGGGCGATCGTATAACAATCCGCTGGCAACGATCACCGGCCCACCAATGCCGATTCCAAGTCCGATGAAGCACGCCAGAATCAGCCCAAGAAGCGCCTCGATGCGGTGCAGGATGGAATGAACCGACCGGCCTTTAAAGAAGCTGAATGGTTCGCGATCGGTATTCTGGGACATCGAACGCAATATATGCCATACTTGGGTTCAATTACTATTGGGTGCGTCGTGCCGCATACAGTTTCCGACTCTTCTTACCGCGAGCTGCGCGTGGCGCAGATCGCTGTTCGTTTTTTGCGGGTAACTGCAACTGCGATTTCCACGCTGTTTGTCATCGCGACCCTATTCCTCTGGATTCGCAGTCAAAGGACGCAAGACCGCGTGAACTTCATCAGCGAGTCAGGCACATACTTCGGCCTGGCAACCACGCGATTCGGCGTCGGCCTGATTCGCGTGACGCATTTCAGGGAGCAATGGGCCATGCCGCACAACCAGCGAATCCCGAAAAGAGGGTGGTCAGTGCGAAGATACCCCGTCGAGCCCGTAAATACTTCCACGCAAAAGGCAACGAAATGGAAGGTGATCGAGGTTGATGATCCTGAGTCTTACCAACTGCCGATGGAGCCAAACCCGGCTTGGTCGCGTCCGGACGTCAAAGGTTCGGACTTCACGATTAAGGTAGTTGATATAGAGATCGAAATCCTGTTGGAAGGAGACGGGACAACCGCCCCGACTGGTCATTCATGGCATGGGTTCACATGGCAGTTGTCTGAGTCACGCGGCGTTGGCGATGGGATCCACAACGCCGCCCCATTGGGGATTTCATTCCTATCCGTTCCATGGTGGTTTCTGATTCTGCCTGGATGCCTGTTGCCATCGATCCATCTGCGATCATTTCTGCGCACGCGAAAGCGTCTCCGCGAGAATCGCTGCCTGGCATGTGGATATGATCTCACCGCCAACGTGTCGGGCAGATGTCCGGAATGTGGATTGGCGGCGGCATCGGGAAAGCAACGCGCCTCGGCGTCGACGAGCTAAGGTTCACCGTTACTCTGCCATTTGCGATTACAATTGCCGGGTTCGCGTGATACAATCCATCCATGTCCGCTCCGTTTCATACGCCGCTCGATCGCCTTCTTGACCCCGTTGCCCGCTGTTTGACGGCTGACGTGGCAAAACGTTTGGTTGAGCTGCGCGCCGACGCCGAAACGCAGGCACGCATTGATGAACTGGCGGCAATGGCGAACGAGGGAAGCCTTACTCCCGCCGACCGCGCTGAATACGAGGGGTATGTCGAAGCGATTGACGTTGTATCCATCCTTCAAGCCAAGGCGCGCAAAGTCCTGGCACTTCAAGGGGCGTGATGGACGGTTGTCGTGCCTTCCAGCGGGTGCGCGACGAGTGCAGCTCAAGTCGTGGAAAGCGCGCGGCGCTTCATCAGTGAGCCTGCAAACCCACTGGGATCTTCCTTTACCTTATCGAGCAACCGTCGCGCTAGCGGGGCAGGCTGGCGGATTCCGTATTCCCATTGGGCGGCCAATTCCTTAGACACGCCGAGCAATTCCGCGAACACGCGCTGGCTGGTTCCTGTCGCGTCGCGAAGGGCCTTGATTTCCCTGGGGGCGTATTGGCCGGGCGCGGTAATCTCGACCTCGCGGATGGTGATCCCGCTCATGTCGCCAGTCTTTGCCGCATGGAGCGCCTGGTTTGCGGATTCAAGCAGTTTTCGGCCCAGCGCATTGGTTTTAAGAGCCGCTTTCCGCTTTGGCGGGGTTGCCGTTTTCATGAGACCGTCCTTTCGTACCGGGCTTAATCTGAATGTGCGTGGCGCAGGGCATCCACAGTCTTCTTGAGAACCGCCTTGTCGCGCGCTGAAAGATTCGCGCGTTCGTTCTTTGGGAAGATAATCAGGAGATAACAGATTGTATCGAGAACCACGGTGTAACAAACTCGCGTCGCCCCGCTCTTCCCGGAGTGGCGCGAAGGGGCCGAAAACCGCATCTTGCGAACCCCGCCCGTTCCATTCAAAACTCGTCCGACATCCGGCCGCTCCATGATCTCCCATTCCAGCGCCTGCAGGTCTTCGTCCACAAAACGCAGGCGCTTCCACTCAGCGACGAACACCGCCGTCTGCCGGAACGTCATCTTCATGAGGACATTGTAACTGCACTATAGTGCAGTGCAACAAAAAATCTGAGTATTGCCGTTCTGGGGCAACTCGGTTAAACCAATCCGCTCATCATGCCGCTTACCCTTTCCATCTCCCCTCACGGCAAACTTTTCGCCGAGGAATCTTCCGCCGCCGAGAATCCTTCACCGGCGGATTCGGCGGCGGTTGTGCGCTCGGCAGGCGCATTTGGCGAATCGACGGCGCGCGGGCTGCTGCATCTGGCTGGCGTCGAGCTTCAATCGCAGCTTCCGCCGGCATTTTCGTTCGCGCGGGATTTTGCCCGCGATTATCTCACGCGGCTTTCGCAGCTTTCGGCCGGCGAAGATGCCGGCGAAATCCCAGCCGTACCGACGCCGCCAGCCGATGTGCTGGGAATGCAGGCGATGGCCGCGCCGCCGATGAAGGGGCTGGAATACCTGACGGCCGGGGTGCTGACGGGGTGGTGGGAAGAACTCGACGCGCTGGTGCGAAGCGAGGCGGGCGTTTTTCCCGGCGGGGCGCAGGCGTATCTGCGCGAGAAAAATCCGCTCTGGCGAATCGTCGGCCGCGTCACCTTTCATCTGGCGGAAAATAAGCGCGATGCACATCGCCCCTTTGCATTTCTCGCGACCTACGCCACCCGCCTGTCCGCGGCGGCGAAGGTGCAGCACCTGCCGCTGCGCCGGGCGCTGGACGAGTATCGAAACGACCGGCCCGCGCTGGTTTCGCTGCTCAAGCCGATCGTGCAGGCGGCGGGGCGCAGCCAACTGGCCAGGGAATTGGCCGAGTCCAACGAGGTGTACAGCGCGCAGACGTGGACGCCGACACAGGCGTACCGGTTTTTGCAGGACATTCCGGCTTTCGAACAAAGCGGGTTGATCGTGCGCGTGCCCGACTGGTGGAAAGCCTCGCGCCCGCCGCGGCCGGTGGTTAGCGTCAAAGTCGGGGAGGCGGGAAAAACAAAAGTGGGGGTTGAAGCGATGATGGATTTCTCGGTTGGCGTGACGCTGGAGGGAGAGCCGCTCACGGAGGAGGAGATTCTCGAAGCGCTCAAATCGGCCGGCGGATTAATGCGCCTGCGCGGCAAGTGGGTGGAAGTCGATCGCGAGAAACTGCAGGAGGCGCTGGAACATTGGCGGACGGTGGCGGGCGAGGCGAAGCGCGGCGAAATCACATTTTTCGAAGGCATGCGCCTGTTGGCTGGGGCGGCGCTTCCCACCGACGCGGCCGCGGCCGTGCCCGAAGCGGCCCGGGAATGGACCGCAATCCAGCCCAGCGAAGCGCTGGAGAAGACGCTCTCCGAACTTCGCGACCCGGCATCCCTGCAAAACGCCAAACCCCCCGGGCTGCATGCGGAGCTGCGCCTCTATCAGCAAACCGGCGTCAACTGGCTGCGCTTCGTCACCCGCCTCGGCCTGGGCGCATGCCTGGCCGATGACATGGGGCTGGGCAAGACGATTCAGGTCATCTCGCTACTGCTGCACATGCGGGCCGAACTCGAAAACGGCGCAGGTAACCATGTGGGGCAGACATTCTTGTCTGCCACTCCCTCGCCATCCAATGCGCCGGTTATTCCCAGCCTGCTTGTCGTTCCGGCATCACTCATCGGCAACTGGAAATCCGAGCTTGCGAAATTCGCGCCGGGGCTTTCGCCGATCATCATTCACCCGTCAGAAATCGATATTGATGCGAAGCTGTCGGCGGATGTTGTGGCCGGCAAAGACGTGGCCATCACAACCTATGGCATGCTGGCGCGCATCGCGTGGATGCGGGAGTTTCACTGGCGGCTGGTGATTCTCGACGAAGCGCAGGCGATCAAAAACTCCGGCTCGCGGCAGACTCGCACCGTGAAGGAACTCAAAAGCGCCGGCCGGGTCGCTCTTACCGGAACGCCCATCGAAAACCGGCTGTCCGATCTCTGGTCGCTGTTCGATTTTCTCAACCCCGGTTTACTCGGCAGCGCCAAAGCGTTTTCCACTTTCGCCAAAAGCATGGCGGGCCAGGAACACAATTCTTACGCGCCGCTACGAAACCTCGTCCGGCCGTATATTCTTCGCCGGCTCAAGACCGACAAAAAAATAATCTCTGACCTGCCGGACAAAACCGAAGTCAACGCCTACTGCGGCCTGAGCAAAAAGCAGGCGCTGCTTTACGAGCAATCGATCGTGAACCTGGCCAAGGATCTGAAGAAAAGTGAAGGAATGCAACGCCGGGGAATTGTGCTGGCGTATCTCATGCGGCTGAAGCAGATCTGCAATCATCCAGCGCAATTCAGCGGCGACGGCGATTTTGCGCCCGCGCACAGCGGCAAGTTTCAGCGCATGGCCGAGCTGTGCGAGGAACTGGCCGAGCGGCAGGAAAAGACGCTGGTCTTCACGCAGTTTCGCGAGATCACGACGCCATTGGCCGATCATCTGGAAAAAGTGTTCGGCCGGCCGGGCCTGATTCTGCACGGCGGCACCAGCGTCGACAAACGCCGAAAGATGGTGGAGCAATTCCAGCGCGATGATGGCCCGCCGTTTTTTGTATTGTCGCTAAAAGCCGGCGGCACAGGATTAAATCTAACCGCCGCCTCGCATGTGATTCACTTTGACCGCTGGTGGAACCCGGCGGTGGAAAACCAGGCAACCGACCGAGCTTTTCGAATCGGCCAGAAGCGCAATGTTTTCGTGCATAAATTCGTCTGCCGGGGTACGGTGGAAGACAAGATCGACGCGATGATATCGCAGAAATCCGGCCTGTCGAAAGATCTTCTCGACGGCGGCGGCGAAACGTTGCTGACGGAAATGAGCAATGAGCAGTTGATGAGCTTTGTGGCGCTGGACATCTCAAAGGCGACGACATGAACCGGACACGCTAAGATTCATGAAGGTGAAGGAAAGGAGGCCTCTATGGGCTGGTATGACCGATACGGCGATTTTCCGGCGTATGTCTCCGTTGCCGAGCGGCGCAAAAAAGCTGCGAAGGAAATGGAGCGTCTGGCCAAGACCGGCCGCGTCATCACGCCGGTGAAAATTGAGGGGAAAAAGATCGCCGCCACATTCTGGGGAAAGGCGTGGTGCGAGAACCTGGAGCGCTACAGCGATCTTTCCAGCCGCCTGCCGCGCGGCAAAACCTATGTCCGCAATGGGTCAGTCGTCGATTTGCAAATCGAAGCCGGCAAGGTGACGGCGATCGTCAGCGGCTCGGAACTTTACGACGTGACGATCGACATCAAACACGCGCCCCCAAAACTTTGGTCGTGCCTGAAGAACGATTGCAGCGGAAAAATCGGGTCGCTGGTGGAACTCTTGCAGGGAAAGCTGGCGCAGGGCGTGATGGAGCTGGTCACGCGCAAGGAAGGCGGCCTGTTTCCCAAGCCCGCTGAGATCACGATGAAATGTTCCTGTCCCGATTACGCCGGCATGTGCAAGCACATCGCCGCGGTGCTGTATGGCATCGGCGCGCGGCTGGACCTTCAGCCGGAATTGCTTTTCACATTGCGGCAGGTGGACCACCGCGAGCTGATCACGCAAGCCGCCATTCCCGCAATTGCCGGCACACCATCCTCCGGCGCGGCGACAATCGCCGACAGCGACCTGGCGGATGTGTTTGGGATAGAACTGGACATGCAAGGCGTGGACAATCCGGCCAAGGCCCTTGCGAGTGTGCAGGCCGCGTCGCAAGAAATCGTGGAGAAGCGGCCGCGCTCGGCTGCGATTCCTGAACCTACAAAGCGGAAGCGCGCAGCACGCGCGATGAAGCAGAATCCCGTGAAGGCAATTCTTTTGACTCAGCCATTGGCAAGTACTGTAAAGCATAAATCGCCAAAGTCAGGTCGGCGCGGGCAGGCGCGGGGCTCCGCCGGGAAATGAGCCGGTAAGACACGCCTTCGCTAATGCGCGGCCAGCGTTGCATTCGCCTTTAAAGGCGCTATTATCAAACCATGTCCCCGGCGTCCGATCATTTCGACATTCCACAGCATCTGGTCCTCGCCGGCGTCTCGTGGGGCTATTACGAGCATACGCTCGAGCAAATCGGCGACCGCCCGCTGCGCGTCAGCTTTCTCGATGGGGAAATCGAAATCATTTCGCCGCTTACTGAACATGAAACCTTTAAAAAGGCGATCGCCCGGCTGATTGAAACGCTCACTCTTGAACTTGGCATTGCACACAAGTCATTTGGATCGACGACGTTTCGCGTCGAGGAGAAGAGCGCGGGCACAGAGCCGGACGAATGCTACTATTTTCACAACATCGACGGAATAAAGGGAATGAGGCGATTCGATCCGCTGATTCATCCCGCGCCTGATCTGGTGGTCGAAGTGGATATTCTCAGCCCATCCGTTCCGCGCGAGCCGATTTGCGCCCGACTGGGTGTGAGCGAAATCTGGCGATACAACGGAAGCCGCCTGGAAGTCCGCATCCTTGGCGGAAATAAGGTTTATACCACGGCTGTTTCCAGTCACGTGTTCCCGTACCTTCCGATGGCGCGATTTGCCGAATTCATTTCACCCATGATTGAGCGGGACGAAACGGCCGTTCTTCGCGAATTTCGCGACTGGGTGCGATCGCTTCCGCAGATCCACCACTAGAAGCAGTTTTCGTTTGCCCCAGGCGTTCCGCCTGCCGTCACCGAGAAGTTCACGTAAGCGACCCGGCCCCTTCCCACAAGCACACGAATCGCCTCGCCAACGAATCGTCCCCTTATCTCCTCCAGCATGCGCACAATCCGGTGGATTGGTATCCCTGGGGACCGGAGGCTTTCGCCGCCGCCCGGGCGCAGAATAAGCCGATCTTTCTTTCCGTCGGCTATTCGACCTGCTACTGGTGCCACGTGATGGAGCGGCAGAGTTTCGAGAACCAGGCCATCGGGGCGGAGAAGAATGCCCGCTTCATCAACATCAAAGTTGACCGCGAAGAACGGCCCGATGTCGATCAACTCTACATGACGGCGGCGCAGATCCTCACGCATTGCCGCCCGCCGGGCCAAAAGCTGCTTCGCGGCGAAAAAAGCCGCCCTCTGCTGCGGGAAATAGTCAGGTAGATGGCGAAGATCGGCCAAAGCGGCCGGCGCGCAGCGCCAAGGCAGGGCGCAAAGCCGCGCCTTCGGGCAAACCCCGCCGTTGCTTCCCAGCTTATGTTGAATGCAGGTTGTTGGATCCGTGCTAAAATGTCAGGGCCACTCAACGCTGTCGGTGCGAACTTGTAATAGACTATAGAACGGGGTGGAGTGGCTTTATTGGTGAGTTCAATCATACCATATTTTAGGAGCGAGGGATGAGTAGGAAAATGCGCGCATCGTTTGGATTGGCTTTGGGCGGGTTGATGGGAATGTCGATGCTCGGGATCGCCAAGGCGAGCCCTGAAATCACCGGTTTTGACTCAACCACAGACACGGTTAACGGCGGAGGGGCTTCCATCGTCACTGGGGGAAACACAACCAATTCCATTCTCCAGCTTACCAACGGCACCGCAACCGGCAATGGAAATGAAGGCACCTCCAGCTACAATACAACCGCGCAATCAGTGGGATTGGCCTTCACTGCCAATTTCACTTATACGGTGCTCGCCGGCACATCCCCCGTCGCCGATGGCTTCAGTTTCATTCTGCAAAATCAATCCGCCACTGTTGGTGGCCAGAACGGCGGCAGTGGCAACAGTGGCCGCGGACTGCCCGTGACGATCGCCAACGGCACGAATAGCAACGGCGTCGTCGCAGTCGGCGTGGAGAATTTCTCCGGCAGCGGTGGCGCGGGTCTATACCTCAATGAAAACGGCACCGTAAACCCAAGCCCCACCAACCCGGGCTATTTTACCCAGGCCAGCACCAATGGGGGCACGACCAAGACCGGCAACGTTGACTTCTCCACGTTCAACAACCCGATTAATGTCACCATTACCTATGATGGCGCAAACAGCCTTTCATTCTCGGCAACAGACGGCGCCAGCGACGTGTTCTCGCACACTTACATGCTTACGGACACCGTTGCCAACGAATTAGCCGCCAATACCTCGACGGCCCTCGCCAACGGCACCGCATTTGTCGGATTTGGCGGCGGCAGCGGCGGCTTGCAGGAAACGCAGCAGATTTCCGATTTCACCTTCAGCACCTCCGCCGTCCCCGAACCGGCCTCCCTCGGTTTGCTCACCCTCGGTTGCATCGGCCTTCTCGCCCGCCGCCGTCGGGCGTGATTGAGAAGCGATCCTGCTGTCCTCCTATGCGGATTCGGTCGAGGCGGGAGCTTTATGATAAAAGGCTGTCCAACTCCGTGCGAAGAACCGGCAGCTTTCGCTCCACAATATCCCACGTCATTGAGGGGTTGACCGTGCTATAGCCGTGAATAAGCACGTTACGGAAACTCACTATTTTTCGGTAATCCGTGATCTGCTGGACAAGCGAAGTGTCGATTTTCGCCAACTGTGTTAGCGCTTCACCGATAATTTCGAATGCACGTTCGACTGAATAGCGGAGTTGTTTATCCGCGAGGTAATTCGCCAGCGCCTTGCCACGGGTAAAAATAATGATGTCGTCCGCCGCGACGCGCATATCCTCAAGAAGCTTTCGCTGCTGGGGCGTGATCATAGAGTCGCTCGATATGTTGTTCGGCCACGCTGAGGAAAACCTGGTTTTCCACGGCGCTGCGGTCCACGAGGTCTACCGGCCGATTTAATAAATCCTCCAGACCGTGGAGCAAACCGAAGTACCGATCAGATGAGCCGAGATAACCGTGATCGAGGAATTCCACAAGGAAGTCGTAATCACTTGTCGCCGGATCAAACTGCCCTCGGGCTGCAGATCCGAAGAGATCGAGTTGCCCAACGCCATGGCGTCTGCATAGTTGTTGGATTTCCGCGAGATGTCGCTCAATGATCGACGGCATAAGGAAAACCATTATACGTGCGAATTACCTCGCTTCCAGCCGCCTGTCACACTTGCATGTCCACTTTCCGCGGATTCCAATTCATCGATAAGGATTTTGACGCTCCTCGGTTACGATGCGTGTGACCTCTATTAAGGAGATCACATGACCAATGCCGACGAGAAGTTTTCGCACACCAATCGCCTCGCCAACGAATCGTCCCCTTATTTGCTCCAGCATGCGCACAACCCGGTGGCGTGGTATCCCTGGGGACCGGAGGCTTTCGCCGCCGCCCGGGTGCAGAATAAGCCGATCTTTCTTTCCGTCGGCTATTCCACCTGCTACTGGTGCCACGTGATGGAGCGGCAGAGTTTTGAAAACGAAGCCATCGCGGCGGAGATGAACGCCCGCTTCATCAACATCAAGGTCGACCGCGAGGAACGGCCCGATGTCGATCAGCTCTACATGACGGCAGTGCAGGTGCTCACCCGCCATGGCGGCTGGCCGATGAGCGTTTTTCTCACGCCGGACCTGCGGCCATTTTATGGCGGAACGTATTTTCCACCCGCCGACATGCACGGCCGGCCGGGGTTTGTCTCGGTCCTGCGCGGGATCGAAGATGCGTACAAAAATCGCCCTGCCGACGTCGAGAAGACCGCCGATCAGCTCGTGAATATTCTAAGCCAATATGCCCGGCCTGCCGCCCCGCAGGAGCCGATCCGGATCGACATGGCGTTTGTGGAGGACCTGATCCGCCGATCGGTTTCTGATTACGATCCCACCCGCGGCGGCTTTGGCGGTGCGCCGAAATTTCCCCGCGAAACGCTGCTGGAACTTCTCTTGGTTTATCTGCGAACGCCGGATGAGGAACGTGGCATGGGCGGCATGGGACTTCGGCAGGCTCAGTCGGGGCACGGCCCGCCCATGTCTTCTCCAGCGAGTACCACCAGTGCGCCAGCCGGGTCACTTCCGGAAGGGCCGACGAGGACGTCGGCGTTCCCGGGGGTCGAGCGCAGGCCACAGGAATCTGAAAATCTCAAATCTCAGATTTCCAAAATGATCTTTCATACTCTGGCCGCCCTGGCCGACGGCGGCATCCGCGACCAGCTTGGCGGAGGGTTTCATCGCTATTCCACCGACGCCCATTGGCTTGTGCCGCATTTTGAGATCATGCTCTATGACAACGCGATGCTGGCCTGGTGCTATGCCGAGGCGTTTGCGCAGATGAACGACCCGCGCTATGCGGCAGTGGCCCGCGGCGTATTTGATTTCGTGCTTCGCGAGATGACCTCGCCCGCCGGGGCTTTTTACACGGCGCTCGATGCGGAAGTAGATGGGCAGGAAGGGCTGAATTATCTCTGGACAGAAGAGGAAATCACGGCACTTCTAGGCCCGGAAGACACGGGGGTTTTTAACACCGTTTATGGCGTGGATGGCGGCCCCAATTTCGCCGACCCGCATCATGGCTCGGGCATTCCCGAGAAAAATATTCTTTATTTGCCGGTGGCCTTGGAAAAGGCCGCGAAAAACTTGAAGACCGACACGGCGGCGTTGGAATCGCGCCTCGCGCCGTTGCGGCAGAAGCTATATGAAGCGCGAATGAAGCGCAAGCAACCGTTGCTCGACACCAAGATCATCACCAGTTGGAACGCCTTGATGATTCGCGCCCTGGCGCATGGCGGCCGTGTGCTCAGCGAGCCGCGCTACACCGAAGCCGCCGCCCGCGCCGCTGATTTTTTACTGCAATCGCATCGCACGCCCGAGGGCGGCCTGTTTCGCGCCAGCCGCGATGGCCAGGCAAAATATCGCGGCTTTCTCGACGATTACGCATTTTTGCTGCAAGCGCTGCTCACGCTGCATGAAGCCACCGGCACGGCCAAATGGAAAACGCACGCCGTCGAGCTGGCCGATCAGATGAACGCCAAATTCGGCGGCGAAGCCTTTTATTTCACCGAGAAAGATGCTCCCGACCTGATTCTCCGCCAGATGACCTCCAGCGACAGCCCGCTGCCCAGCGGCAACGCCGTCGCCGCCATGGCGCTGCTGGAACTGGGGGACAAAGCGCAAGCCGCCGGCGTCCTGGCGGAATTCGCCCAGCAGGTCGAGTCTCAAGGCGAAGGGATGAGTTCCATGGTGCAGGCGGCATTGCTCTTCTGCCGCAAATCCGGGGCATTTACCGTGTCGGCGTACGCCGAGAGCGAGGAAGATTCCCGTCCTATGACGCCGACGGAGCTTGCCGAAGGGGTCGTCGGCGCCAAGGCCGCCTGGCAATCGCCAACCGTGGTGAGTGTGGAAGTCATCATCGCCCCCGGCTATCACATCAACGCCTACCAGGTGCCCGCCGACTTGTCGCTGATCGCCACGCGCATTTCGGCCGCGGACGATCCGGCCGCGGAAGTGGACTATCCGCCGGGCGAGGAGCTAAGCGTCCCATTTATGGATCGTCCCTTGCAGGTCTATTCCGGCACGATCAAGATTCGCGTGAAATTTGCAGAGGCTCGTGAATCGGGTAAGCCGCTTGTGCTCAATCTGGTCTACCAGGCGTGCAATGACACGAGTTGCCTGGCCCCGGTGACCCGGCAAATCAAGGTTGAGGCTCCTTGATCAATTCCATGTTTGGCGCTTGGCTCGAGCAGCACTCGCCGCGTCGACATGGCAACAAGCAAATGCAATATCGCCACAGATTGACACAGATGAACACGGATAAAACATGATCGCGTCGGTCTTATCCGTGTTCATCTGTGTTTATCTGTGGCGATTTTCGCATTCTTCAGCCGTTCCTGACCGCTGGAAACCTTGTTCTACAGTAAAAACTAATTTAGCAATCGCGGAATATCCTCAATGGAATCGGAGAAATTCCCTTCGCGACCTTCGTTTTTCTTCGCGCCTTCGCGTCAAGTTTCCAATTTTTTCATGATGAACAGATAATTAAACCCGCGCAAAAAGAAGTTTCCCTCTTCCGCCGCCTTGCGGTAATTCCCCATTTCCAAAGTCTTGTTGTGCCGGGTGACCGTAACGATGTCCACAGGCGTCAGCTTCTTTTGCAGGCGGGCAAAAAGCTCAAAGCCAATGGGGTAGAAGCCTTTGCCTTTTACAAACGAATCGCTGACGTACAACGCCATGTGAGCGCCGGGTTTTAGCACGCGGTGGATCTCGGCGATAACCTCTTCCATGGCGGCATAATATTTGCCGTCGGCGGCGTCGAGCTTGCCGATGTCGCGCGGGTCGGGGCCGTAATCGAGATGGGTCGAGTAGGGGGGATCGATAAAGACGAAATCAACCTTCCCCGTCAACTCCGGCGGAAGTTTTCGGGCATCCACCCGGAAAATATCCTTCCGCGTTGGATGCACATCGTAGCCCAGCGCCCGCCGGTCTAATTCGCGGGCCACGTCCAGCGTCGTGCCGCTCCCGGCACACGGATCGATCACCAGATCCTTCGGCTTGGTGTAGCGCTGCAGCAAGTTCCAAATAATATAGCTTGGCGTGGCGCCTTTATAATTCGGGTCGCCCTGCACGCCGTCCCCATAATGCTGCGAAGGATAATCCCAAAGCGTGGTCGGCTGGAGGCGAAGCGGGGGTTTTTTGAAGGGCTGAGAACTGCGGGGGCGTTTTTCCATGCGGAAAGGATACCGCATTTGGGGCATGGTCGCTTCAGCGACTATGTCTTGATTTAAAGCGTTTTTCAGGATGACGATCACGCGAATGCGCCACCAACCTGGGAAACGCTCTAAATAACCCTCCGCAATTCGTGTAGGGTCCGCACTGCGGACCATTACGTTTGAGGGGGAAAAACGGTCCTACGAAGATTCGAAGCACTGCGTGGGCGCTTTTCCATGGCATACACTTTACACGGTGGTGCGAGGTGCCTCATCCCCGGACGTGGAAAACACGCTCATTTTGAAAGAGGACGCTCGAAAGTGGCGCTCTTCTGGTGGACGTTAGAAAACTGCCAAAGTGCGCGATCGAGCGTGCGCATGGAAACGTGCGCATTATCTGCAAGCTCGCGACAGAATTCTGTGTACGACCACCAAAGCCCGAAACCGTACCAATTTGGGGCCTCAACTCCCAGAGACCAGAGTGCGCGCACGTCAATAATAGGATAACGATCCACAGCCGTAAAATGTAGGATCGCGGACGCGGTTCTCATCTCAACGCCCCGGAGCGCTGTTAGAACATCAATCCGAAGTTTCTCATCTTTAGTCGATAGCGCGATTGCTGTTACCGCGCGCACATCGGTTTCGCTGTTATGCTCGCAGTGTTTTTGCGGACGAGCCGATTTCCAACGACATAACGTTAGAAAGTCCTCTCGCGTGAGGTAACCCTGCGCCCTCGAACGGGGTCCAATCTCTTGTTCAAGCTGGGAATCATCTTCGTACGAATAACGAGACGCCCATTCCGCTATCTCCACGGCATCAAATCGCAAGCTGAACTTCGTCGACATTGCGTCATCATACTCATGACCGCGCGTTTCGCGAGGAATCCTTGATTTGTGAGCCGCACTAAACATGCTGGAACGCCGTCAAGAATCCGCGGTACATAAATCCGGAGGTTCAGCATGAGACACTTCTCCGCAAAATTCTCCCTTCTCTTTCTCGCAATCGCCTTCAGCGCCAGCGCACTCCTTACAACCGGCGCGCGGGCCGACGATTCTCGCGCAGCATCCACCATCCCCAAGCCCAACCTCATCATCATCCTCGTTGACGACATGGGCTACGGTGACGTTGAGCCGTTCAATCCCAAGTGCCTCAATCGCACGCCAAACGTCGATCGCATGGCACAGGAGGGCCTGAAGCTCACGTCGTTTTACGCGGCTCCGGTTTGCACGCCGTCGCGGGCGCAGTTGCTGACGGGATGTTACGCCAAGCGCGTGTCGCTGCCGCAGGTGATCATGCCGGCGGCGAAGATCGGCATAAGCGCCGAGGAGCACACCATCGCCGAGCTCCTCAAGCAGCAGGGATATGCCACGATGGCGATTGGCAAATGGCATGTTGGCGATCAGGTTGAATTCCTGCCGACCCGGCGCGGGTTTGATCATTATCTGGGCCTGCCCTATTCCAATGACATGGGCGGCGAATGGGATGGCGCGCCGGGACCGGGCAGGCATCTGCCTCCGCTGCCATTGGTGCGTGATGAAACGGTCATCGAAACGCTGAAGGGAAAAGACCAGGAAAAGCTGGTGCAGCTTTATACCGATGAGGCGGTGAAGTTCATCACTGAGCATAAGGCCGGGCCGTTTTTCCTCTATTTGCCGCACACGGCGGTGCATGTGCCGATCCATCCCGGCAAGGCGTTTCAGGGCACATCGAGCAATGGCCGGTATGGCGACTGGGTGCAGGAAGTCGACGCCAGCACCGGCCGGATTTTCGCCACGCTGCACGATCTAAAGCTCGATCAGAACACGCTGGTGATTTTCACCAGCGACAACGGCCCATGGCTGATTCAGGGAAAAGACGGCGGCACCGCCGGGCCATTACGCGGCGGAAAAGGGGGCACATACGAGGGCGGCATGCGCGAGCCGACGATCGCCTGGTGGCCAGGCCATGTGCCGGCGGGAAAATCCACCGATGCCGTCGCCGGGGAGATCGATCTGCTGCCAACGCTGGTGAAATTGGCCGGCGGCACGGTGCCGACCGATCGCAAGATCGACGGCGCCGACATCGGCCCGCTGCTGTTCGGGAAAAGCGACGTCTCGCCGCGCGAATGCCAATACTATTTCGACGGCAATCGCCTGCAGGCCGTGCGCAGTGGTCCATGGAAGCTGGCAATCGCGCAGCAGCGAGAAAACAACGGCCAGGACAAGCCCAGGCAACCCGCCGCCGCGAAGACGCCCTTCACGCCAGTGCTCTATAACCTTGACACCGATATTGGCGAGACAACGGATGTTGCCGCGGCTCATCCGGATGTGGTGAAGCACTTGCAGGAATTTGTGGCGAAAATGGACGCCGACCTGGGCGTGGCAAAGCAGGGCAAGGGCGTCCGGCCGCCGGGGAGGGTGGCGGATCCGAAGCCGTTGCTGTTGAAGAAGTGATCTGGGGCGGCCGTTTCCGGCAGAAACATGAGCCGCTCCTCGTCTACTTTCGTGTCAATTCGTGGACAATCTCTTCCGGGCTTGTCGAGAGGATCTGTCCACGAATTGGCACGAATGAACACGAATAAAGAGCGCGAGGATTTGTGTAGGGTCCGCACCGCGGACCATTCCATTTGGGAGGAAACGGTCCGCGGTGCGGACCCTACGAAGACCGAATCTTCCCATAAACACGGATTCCCGCTCCTCGTCTTCTTTCGTGTCAATTCGTGTCCATTCGTGGACAATCTCTTCCGGGCTTGTCGAGAAGTTCTGTCCACGAATTGGCACGAATGAACACGAATAAAGAGCGAGAGGATTTGTGTAGGGTCCGCACCGCGGACCATCCCGTCTGGGAGGAAAAACGGTCCGCGGTGCGGACCCTAAGAAGACCGAATCTTCCCATACGCACGGATTCCCGCTCCTCCTCTTCTTCGTGTCAATTAGTGTCCATTCGTGGACAATCCTCTCCGGGCTTTGCGGGAGTCTGTCCACGAATTGACACGAATCGACACGAATGGAGAGCGCGAAAAGGTAGCGCAATTCGTGTAGGGTCCGCACCGCCGACCATTCCATTTGAGAGGAAAATTTGCTGTGAGAGCGGCCGGTTTGAGAATGAGCCGCGCACGCAGGGTACTCCCGGAGTAAGCGGATCCCCGAAACCGCTTACTTCGGGAGTACCCTCCGTGCGCGGCTC
>DASRRM010000047.1:0-9402 GCA_035695715.1 Tepidisphaeraceae bacterium | reverse complement strand
TGAGTCGGTGAGAGAAGTCAGCGCTCGCGAAGGCGTGAAGCTGCGAAGGAAGGCGCGAAGAATACATCAAAAACTGGCTTCGCGAGGCTCGGGTCGCCATAAAGTGCGCGAGGAATCCATGTTTCTTCTGATTTCTTCGCGTCTGTCTTCGCAGCTTCGCGCCTTCCCGAGCTCTGTCGGCATTTCCGACGACGAAAGGGTTGTAGCACGAGATATAACGCTTCCACGCAATAACTCGCGCACTACCTTGCCTGCGCCCCGCTGGCGGCCCGGGCCTTGGCGGCGGCGGCTTCGGAGTCGCGCTGCGCCTTGGCAGCCGACGCCAGCGCGTCGGTGGCCTGTTTGTACTGCGCTTCGGCGGCATCAACGCCTTGCTGTGCCGCGGCATATCCCGGATCGGATTTCATCGCTTCGTCAACTTGCGTTTGCAACGCCTCCCAGGCCGAGTTGGCATCATCGCGCTGCTGCTTCAGCGTCGCGAATTTCGCGTCGACCTCCTCGGCCTGCTTCTCCATCGCACGCATTGCCAACACAGCATCCTGGTGATCCTTGACGGCGGTGCTAATCTGCTCGTCGGTCAGCTTCACCGGATCATCCCCGCTATTGGTGGGAACCACCGGGGCGTTGCCCTGGTCCATGATTGCCTGCGCCTTGGCTCGCTTTGTCTTTAACGCCACGTAGGTCGGGTCTTTTTGTAGATTCAATGCGACCTTGCGTGTTTCGGCGTTGTAATCGAGCTTGGATTTCTCAACCGCCTCCTTGGCCTTCTTGAAGTCGGGCTTGGATGCGTATTCCGCCTCCACCTTATGCCGAATCGCCAGCAGCGCCTTCTTGGCTGCCAACAAATTTGCGCGGGCGTCATTCACCTGCTTTTGCGGACCCGCCAGCGGGTTGACCCGGGGCGGCGTCGTGGGGGGGACTGCCATCGCCAAAGGCGAACCAACGCCAAGACCAACCATCAAAACCAGGGTGTGTGCAAAACGAAGTTTCATGGAATTGTCCTCCAGCCGGGGTGCAGGTGAATTTGTCGACGAGCCTAACAACTTTTCCGATCGCCATTTCGGCAGACGAATCGACGGGCTATTATAACCGATCGGCGTGTCTGCGCGAAAGGGTCTTTGTTATTAATACCCGCGGACCCGCGCATTTGTTCAACCGCCAGTATGAACCGTACATTCGACATCATCGTTATTGGCGGCGGCCACGCCGGCGCTGAAGCCGCCTGGGCCGCTGCCCGGCTTGGAGCCACGGTCGCGCTCGTCACGCTCGATCCATCGCGCACCGGCCAAATGTCCTGCAACCCCGCCATCGGCGGCCTGGCCAAGGGACAGATGGTGCGCGAAATTGACGCCCTGGGCGGACTGATGGGCCTGGCAATCGACGCCACCGGAATCCAGTTCCGCATGCTCAATCGCTCCAAAGGCCCGGCTGTCTGGGGGCCGCGTGCGCAGGCTGACAAATATAAGTATGCGATCGAAGTGCAGCGGCTGCTGGCAACCTGCCCATCATTGACGATTGTGAAGGGAGAAGTGGGGGAAATCCTCACGGAAATGAAGAGTGAAGAATGCAGAATGAAGAATGAGGAAGAATCCAACGCCGGCGATTCACCTTCCACTTCACAGGGTGCATGCATTTGCGGCGTTTTGCTGGCTGATGGCACACGGCTTTCGTGCCGGGCGGTCATCGTGGGCTCCGGAACGTTTTTGCGCGGGCTGATGCATACGGGGGAGAAACAGACGCAAGGCGGCCGGGTTGGGGAAGGCGCAGCGACGGGGCTCTCCGGCTGTTTGTCGCGATTGGGTCTGGAGCTCGGACGCCTGAAGACTGGAACTCCGCCGCGGCTAAAAAAGGAGTCGATCGATTTTGATGCTTTCGAATCCCAGCCCGGGGATGATGAGCCGATTCCATTTTCATACATGAATGACTACGGGCGGGAAATGAAGAATGAAGAATTCAGAATGAAGAGTGAGAATGGACAGGTTGCCGAGCTCCCGGCACACTCAGCACCCAGCACTCCCTGGCGTCCTCCGCTGCCGCAGGTGAATTGCTGGATCGGCTCGACCAACGAGACGATCCACCAGATCATTCGCGATAATCTGCATCGCGCGCCGATGTATAGCGGGCAAATTTCCAGCACCGGGCCGCGCTATTGCCCGAGCATCGAAGATAAGGTCGTGCGCTTTGCCGACAAGACGAGCCATCACATATTCCTTGAGCCTGAGGGTCTCGATACATCCGAGATTTACTGCAACGGCATCAGCACCTCGCTGCCGGCGGATGTGCAGGATCAGATCATTCGCCTCGTGCCGGGTTTGGAAAAGGCCGAGGTATTGCGCTATGGCTATGCCGTCGAATACGACATGGTCTGGCCGACGCAAATCCGTTCGACGCTGGAAACCAAGACGGTGAGCGGCCTGTTTCTGGCAGGACAAATCAATGGCACCAGCGGCTACGAGGAAGCCGCCGCCCAGGGGCAAATCGCCGGCATCAACGCCGCCCGCTATGTAGCAACCGGCAGCGCCGACTTCGTGTTGCGGCGCGACCAGGCTTACATCGGCGTCATGATCGACGACCTGGTGACCAAGCCGCCAATCGAGCCTTACCGCATGTTCACCAGCCGGGCCGAGCACCGCCTGCATTTGCGTGCCGACAACGCCGACGAGCGCCTGACGGCGCTCGGCCGCGAGATTGGATTGGTGAATGACGATCGCTGGGAAAAGTTCACCGCCCGCAGCCGGCAGATCGAAGAAGGAATGGCGACTTTGCGCTCCACGCGCAAGAGTGATCAGAGTGCGTTCGATCTTCTCCGCCGGCCGGAAATCACCTGGACCGATATTGCCACGCAATTCCCAGCCCTTGGCGAATTCTCCGCCGACGTGGGCCGGCAGCTTGAAATCCGCACCAAATATGAGGGATACATCGCCCGCGAACAGAAGCAGATCGACAAGATGAGCCAGATGGAACAGAAACTGATTCCCCACTCGCTGGACTATGCGAAGGTGAGCGGCCTGAGAAACGAAGCCCGCCAGAAGTTCACCACATTTACGCCGCGGAGCTTAGGGCAGGCGCTGCGCATCAGCGGCATCACCCCGGCGGATGTGACGGTGCTGGCGATTCACCTGAGCAAGCCGCGGTAGTGCTCATTTTACTGGCGCCTGTCGCAGCCAGCGATCGTCCTCGCTGCTGAAAACAATTTGGGAATGCGGAATCCGGTCAATCCTAAAGGATGGCAGAAGATCGCCTGCCGTCACGCTCGATGTGCCGCAATCCATTCCGCACCATCGCGCCAGAAGCGATAAGATGCGCGCAGGCGTGACGCCATTGTCGCGATAATGGGACAGTCGGGTGTCGCCGTGACGCTTGGCGAGGCGCCGGCCGTCGGATCCGACGACCAGCGGCAGGTGATAATAGCGCGGGATGCGCCCGGCCAATCCCAACGCGCGATACAAGAGCATTTGCCGGGGCGTGGAGTCGAGCAGGTCGTCGCCGCGAACCACATCGCCAACGCCCATCTCCGCATCATCGACCACCACGGCGAGTTGATAGGCAGGCGTGCCGTCGGCCTTGGCGATCACGAAATCCCCCAGCCGGCCGGCGACATCAAATTGTTGCCTGCCGGCAAAACCATCCTCGAATTCGCAAATGCCCGGCGGCGCCGCAAAGCGGATGGCCGGCGCTCGCCCCGATGCTCGCAATGCATCTGCAACAGATGCATACCGTCCCCGGCACGTGCCTGGATAAACCGCCGACCCATCGTCGGCATGCGGGGCACTGGCCGCAGATTCAACTTCAGTGCGGCTGCAAACACACGGATATGCCAGGCCGGCATCGAGAAGTAATTTGACGGCTGCTTCATATTTGCCCTTGCGGGCGGATTGATAAATCGGGCCGTCATCCCAATCCATGCCAAGCCATTGCAGATCATCAATCGCCTGGCGGTCGGCATTACGCTTGATGCGCGGCCCGTCAAGGTCCTCGACGCGCAGGACAATTCGCCAACCCTGCTGGCGGGCGAGGAGCCAGTTCACAAGAAATGTGCGCGCGTTGCCCATGTGCAGCGCGCCGGTGGGGGAGGGGGCAAGTCGTGTGATCGGCATGCATCGGATGTTATAGCAGTTTTCATGTTGGTGGCGCGTCTGCGTGACCGTCATCCTGAGCTGAACTGAGGCTGAGCTGAGGTACACCGAAGGATCCAGCCGATACGCGAGGGCGTACCAGATCCTTCGGAGTACTTCACACATCAGGATGACGACCAACCGCCACACCATTCTAAATGACCTTGCGCGATTCGGCGTTTCGGTTCTTGGTAGGGTCCGCACCGCGGCCCGTTTTTCCGCCTTAAATGTGATGGTCCGCAAGTGCGGACTCTACACGAATCGTGCAACGATATTTAGAAAACGCCGCTACGTGGCGCGCAACCACAAACGACCACCGCCGCGAATCGGCAATATGGTAAGCGGTTGTGATCAGGACTGTTCCCATCCTCGTATCACGGCCGTCACGGCCGTGTCCAACAAGTTCAAGCTGTCAAAACAGGGCGCAAAATCACTTTGAGTGAAAGGCACGGGCGAGACGCCCGTGATACGGGAAGGATCAAGACTGAGCAGTTTGATCGACTTCGAGTGTTCTCCATTTCGATGGAGCGGACCATTGTTAGTGAGCCACACTCTTAAAACGGATCTGTAAGCCATCCATTGCATAATCACAATGATTTGTATAAAACACTCCCCTCGAAAACCAAGGTCAGGGGGATTGAAAGGAACACAGCCCAATGGCACGTCCAAGCACCGGCGCGAATCTTAACATCGCCCAACTCGAACAGATTCTCAATGAACGCAAATCCAAAATTTCCAAGCTTTTGAAGCAGCGGAAAGATGCACAGAAAAAACTCGATGGGATCGACCGCGAAATTGCCAGGATCGGCGGAGTTGGCGGCGGTCCGCGAACCGGACCTGGAAGCCGGGCGCGCAATGACAAGAGCCTCCCGGAAACCCTCGATGAAGTTCTCCGTGCCAACGGCAAGCCGATGAAGGTTGGCGACATCACCGATGCCGTCCTGGCCACCGGCTATCGCAGCAACAGCGACAACTTCCGCGCCATCGTCAACCAGACGCTCATCAAAGAGCGCAAGCGTTTCCTTCCCTCCGGCGAACGTGGCACCTATCAACTGAAGAAATAACGTAAAGCCAAAAGCCAGATCACGAGATCCGAATTTGGGACCAGCGCGAAGATTGCCGTGCGCGACCAACACGGTTCGTGCGCGCGCTTCGTCATTCGCTATTCGTCATACGGATTTCGTCACTCGTCGCTCGTCACTCTTCGTTCGGATTTCGTCATCTGGGCTTCCGATCAGTTTCTAAGAGTTCCTAGCAAAACGGGATGAACGCCAAGACGCCACAGACGCCAGGATCGCAAACAAGAGATGAAATCATCGGTAATTCCGTGTTCTCTTGGCGCTGTTCGCTTGGCGTCCCTGGCGTCTTGGCGTTCATTCATGGCATTCTGTTAGGGCGTCTAAATGGCATTACGCGATCAAGCCCTTCGAAACTTCGTAGTGTTTTTCCATCTAAAAGGTAATGGCCCGCGGTGCGGACTCTACACGAATCGCGCAAGGCGATTTAGATTTTAAACACCGCCTGCCCAACTCCCCTCGCCTTCCCACGTTTCCTCCGGTATGTTCGTCGCCGTGGTTCTTCCGCTTCTTCTCATAATCGTTGCGGGGCTGGCTGGCGGCGCGGTGGCGTATGGCACTTATGCGGAATGGATGCGCTATCCCCACGGACTGGAAATCATACTCTGGTCGCGACGCCTGCAGTGGCCGCTGGTTTCCCTCTCGCTGCTGGCGTGCATCGTGCTGATGGCGATGGTCATCTCCGGACGCCGGCGCGCTTGGTGGCTGATCGGGCTGGCACCGGTGCTGGCGCTGTTTGCCCACCGCTTTACCATCGGGCCGGCGGCGGGGCGGATGACCGTCGCCGAGAATCCCGCGTTCGTCGCCGTCGCCGATTCCAAAATTCCCGATGAGGAATGGGTCGTCGGCCTTTCCTTCGGCGATGATCATTACGCCTATCCCTACGCTTCGCTTTTCTCGACGCCGGTCGTCATTCAAGCCGACCACGATAAACGGATGATGCTGATCTGGTCGGCCTACGCCAACCGCGCCTTGGCCGTCGCGATCGACCAGGAACTCAAAGGGCGCGATCTGGATATTGTCTCCACGCCCGCCAACGCGCTGCTGATTTACAATTCGCGGCACGGCCAGTTCATCAACGGCCTGACCGGCGAGACAACCCACCACGAAAGGCCGATCGGCTTCGCCACATCGCTTCCAATCCCCACAAGCAAAATGCGCTGGAAGGATTGGCGCTTGGCGCATCCCGACACCAAGGTCTTCGCGCAAATCGGCCCAACCGCGGTCAACGCCCCGACGCAGCCGATCCAGCCCGCATGGCCCATGCCGCCGATGTCGCTGGACCATCCGGCGAGCTTGCGCGTGGCGGTGGTCGGTGTAAGTCAGCCGATCGCAATCGACTCGGCCCAAGTGACGGCCACGCCATTGAACGCCAGCGCCGATGATGTTCCCGTCGCGCTATTTCGCGAGGAAGCTGATGGGCCGATTCGGGCATTTGATCGGCGGACCTACGATCATTCCGGCAAGTTGGATTTGATATTAAAACTCGCTCCGAATCTTCTACATCGCCGGCATCCCCTGGCATTTTTCCTCGATCTGAGCAGCAACTCTGGATGGAACGCCGACGGCGTCTGCGTCGATGCGCCAGCGGAAGCAAAATACTTAAAGGGCAAAAAGCTGGAGCCGGTTGCGGTTGATGATGATCTACCGCTGGGCGTGATGAAGTTTTGGTATCCCGATTTGAAATGGCAAATCGCCCCGGCTGCGCCGATTGCAGTGGATGTGGAATCGGAAACGGACACCAATCACGTCGCGACACGAAAACCGCGCCGTCCGCGCAAGCCGAAGCCCGCGCCGGCGGCGCGGTGAGTGATGGATCGGGAAGAATCGTTGTTTGGGTAGGTTTTGCCGCTTGCGGCTTCGCGGATCAAAGACCACGGGTCTTCAATCCGGTCGATGACAGAAACCACGGTCTATTCCAGTCGTCAACAGGCCCATGGTGCTTGATCCGCGAAGCCGCAAGCGGCAAAACGTTCGCGATCCGTGCATTTCGCGGTTTTTTACATCGGAGTCTTTATTCCCATCGCCCTTACCACGCACCATCCCGCGCGGGATTCGAAAAGGGCGAATAGTCCCCCGAGCACGCACACTCCGCTCAATCCCCAGCGCCAGAAAGATCCGCTGCCCAGCGCCCACCAATATCCAAGCGCCGCTCCCAGCAGCAAAACCACGATCCCGTACACCAGCCTCACGGCTTTTCCCTTGGCGTCGATGTTGCAGGTCAGGGGCATGCTGGCATTATATACGCTTACTTGATGCGCGGGGCGGAATTTGCCGATTAAACGGTGTAGAGCCTAAGATCGGTTACGGGACGGGAGTGCGGATTCCTGTTATATTCAAAAGGACCTATGCAATACGGCGTCATCATGGCGGGCGGAGCGGGAACGCGACTTTGGCCGCTTTCCCGCGGCAATCGCCCCAAACAGCTCCTTCCCGTCATTCAGGGAAAAAGCCTGCTGCGACTCAGCTACGACCGCCTGCGCGGCATCCTGCCTGCCGAGCGAATTTTCGTCTGCACCGGCGCGGCATTTGGCTCGCAGGTCCTGGAAAATCTTCCCGAATTGCCCAGGGAAAACCTGCTCGGCGAACCCGCCGGCCGCGATACCGCCAACGCCGTCGGCTTTAGTGCCGCGGTTTTGCATCAGCGCGATAAAGACGCCGTTTGCGCCGTGGTTACCGCCGACCATGTCATCGAACCGATCGATTCTTTCCAATCGGCCATTCGCACCGGCTTTGAAGTCGCCACCCAGGAACCCAATGCACTGGTCACCTTTGGAATCGTGCCAACCCATGGCCACACCGGCCTCGGATATGTTCATCGCGGCGAGCCGTTGAAACTCAAGAGCGGCCAGGGCAGCGCCTATCGCGTGCAGGCATTCCGCGAAAAGCCCGACAAGCCCACCGCCGACCGCTATGTTGAATCGGGCCGATATTATTGGAACAGCGGGATGTTCGTCTGGCGTTGCGACACGGTGTTGACGGAGTTGTCGATTCACCTGCCATTGTCGCATCGCGGGCTGGTGAAGATTGCCGAGGCATGGGATACGCCGCGTCGCGAGTCGGTTTTGCAGGAAATGTATCCCGCGCTGCCGAAGATCAGCATTGACTACGCCGTCATGGAGCCGGCCAGCCAGCAAAAAGGCAAGGCGCAGGTCGCCGTGGTGGAGATGCCGGTGCAATGGCTCGACGTCGGCTCATGGCCGGCGTTGGCCGAGACGCTGCGCACCGATGAGCACAATAATTCGATCGAATGCGGCGCGTGCGCGTTCATTGATTCCGATGACAACATCATCGTCAGCGAAAACCCCGACCATCTCATTTCCACGATCGGCATCAACGACCTCATCATCGTCCATACCAAGGACGCCACGCTCGTCTGTCCCAAGCACGAGGCGCAGCGCGTGAAGGAACTGGTGGGGAAGGTGAAGGAGCGATTTGGGAATAAGTATCAGTGATAGCCAGGCATGTCTCCCAAGCTCGAATATCTGCCGCTGAGTTATCGGCTGTATCAGCCGCTGTGGCCGACGATGGCCGCAGTGGCGGCCCTGGGTGCAATTCTAGCCGTCGGGGCAAGTTTCAAAATTGGTTGGGTTCATCCATTCGAGCTTGGCCTCATTGCCATGACCGGCATTTTTGCCGCCGCCGCGATTGTTCTTTACTGCTTGAATTCAGCCTATGAATGCCGCGTCGAAGGCGGCATGCTTTCCTTCCGCGCGCTGACTCTTACCCGGCAATTGACCCAGTTCCCAATTGCCGACATCACCCAGATCGACGGCGTCTTCAATCGCGAATACCGTTGGTGCGAAATTGCCTTCCACGACGGCCGGCGAATTCGCATTGCCCAGGGA
This sequence comes from Tepidisphaeraceae bacterium, assembly GCA_035695715.1. Lineage (GTDB taxonomy): Bacteria > Planctomycetota > Phycisphaerae > Tepidisphaerales > Tepidisphaeraceae > RYN-428. Next base: position 363 of record DASRRM010000047.1, on the reverse strand, counting down.
CCGTTGGTCAACCTCGCCCAATCATCCCTCGGTTCGAAAAAATCCCACGAGAAATTCAAAGCCGCCATTCTTGCGATCAATTCCAACGTCGTCTTCGGCAAGCGAGATGCCCGTTTCTGCCACGCCTGCGGCCGCCAGATGAAGGTGAACCATTTCCCCGAAAGCCTCTGCAGCGAATGCGGCGCGGCGAAGCCGACGAACTTTCCGCAAGGTGCGTAACGCTGTCGACAGATCGCATTTGACGTGGCACGCTCCGGCCCGCCCGTGAGTTGCGGTACGCCACAACATTCGATCCGTACTCGGATCGAATTCAGCACGAAGCGCAGCGCTTCTTCATGCGAATATGTCGCTGCGCTGCAGCCT
>DASRRM010000046.1:0-27561 GCA_035695715.1 Tepidisphaeraceae bacterium | reverse complement strand
ATCCGCAATTTTTGAAGACTGTTCCCAATAGCGATCAGCCATCGGCGGCGTGGCTGATTGAAGGCGGGACGCTTCTGACGCTTTTGGCAGCCGCGACGTATTTCATACGGGGACTTCTGCTGCTGCTGGCGATGGACCGCTATCGCGGATACCGCCCGCAACGGCGGCGACGGTTTTTTCGCCATGCCGTCATCGTCGCATGCCTCGCGATCGCAATCGTTGGATTGACTGCGGGCTGGCCTTACCGGGTGGGGGCTGATTGGGTTGCCCACGAGATCTTCGATCAGAATTCGGGGATTTACCGTGGGCCGGGATCGCCGGCGCCCACTGCGTACGCGACGCCGCTTATTCCACTGTCGGCCGACCAGGAGGTCGTCGCCCTTGAAGCCGCGGCGAGAAAAATGCCCACCGCGGAAGAGCGCCTGACCGCCGTCAATCTGCTCATCAGAAATCATCCCGACGCCGTTGCCGGCGTGTTGAATCGCATCGCGCCGGCGGAGGTTGAGCCTGCGGTCTGCGTAGCCGAACTGCATGTGCTGGCCATGACCCGCGACAGTGGAGCCGCCAATACCTTCGAGCATTTGCTTGCCGACCCACGACCGGAAGTTCGCGCGGCGGCGGCGGATGGCATGGGGATCGGGTTTGCTTCGCGATTTCAACTGGAAGGTGGAACAGAACGTAACCTGCACTTTGCCTCGGTTCCCCACGAGTTGCAAACAGTTCCGGCGATCAGGATCGACGGTCTTTTGGCGATGAAGAATAAAGTTCGACCTCCCACCGACGCGCAGCGCGCCGCATTGATGAAAACGATGCTCAGCGGCGAAACCTCGCTGGAACGCGAGGCCGCCGCCCGCGCGCTGCTGCCATTTCCGCCGAGCGGGTACAAGCTTCGCCTGGCGGAATGGGGTGTGTGGGCGGGGCAAGCGGGGCGAATGGCAATGGTGAAATCATTGCTCGATGAGATTCCCCCGTTCGTGCATCAAACCCGCAACCCTGCCTCGCAATTCGCTGACCGGATCGAGACGGTGCCGTATATCGTAAAAAAACCGATCATTCATCTGACGGTTAATCAGCCAATGGCGGTCGATTTGTCGGTGATCATCAATTCAGGTCGGCCTTGGTTTGCGTATCCCAAGCCGGATGATTTCAGCATCTCAACGTACGGCTTTGTCGAGGGGCTGAGGGGAATCGGCCCAGGATCTGAAGATGAACCCGAGTTGCTGCACGAGGTAAATCCGGAAAATAATTTATCAGATATCCGCGAGGGATATCCCTGGCTCTCGCCACATCATCGGGTCGTTGAATCTTCAGGGAACCGACTTGGAGGGGGTCAGATTCACAGCCTCGGCCTTCACTGGCAAAGCGTGATCGCCAGTCCGAAAAAGCTGCCCTGGATGTCGCCCCCCGCATGTGGACCTGATGCAAAATATGACTGGTGGAACCAGCTTCGCCAGGTGCCGTCGGCCTGGGTTTCCAGCCGCGGCGAGGCGGATCGATTTTTCTATTATGATGGACCGAGCTTTGCGCCCACGCCGGTGAGCGCGTTATATAAAGATGGCGCGCTTGCGGTTCGGATCTCGGCTGACCTGTTGCATCTCAGTAATCCCGCCGGCTTCGATGGAGTAGAGCAACATCATCGCGTGCGCGGCTACGAGCAACGCGACGGCCTGTTCATTACCGTTGTTCATGGTCAGCCCACCGCCAAACGGGTTCCGATCGGCCCCGCCGACGCCACTGTTCAACTACAGCCATTGCCCGATCACACCGGCCCCGCCGCCATCGCGATGTTTCGGCAGATGCTGATCGATGCCGGCCTGACCGACGCCGAGGCCGGCGGGTTGATTGTCAGTTGGAAGCACCATTTCTTCGAGACCGACGGCAAGCGCTTTCTGCTCCTGATGTCCGCCAGCGACTATGACACGCTTTGCCCGATTCAGGTTCAGCCGGTGCCGACGGAAATGACGCGGGTGGGGATCGTGCTGACGGAATTTTGAGCAAAGTGCAAAAGGTGGGTGGAAAAGGCCTCATGTGGCTTCCCTCGCGATATCGTTGCTTGTCCCAGTTCCTGATCTCTGTCCCCTTTTCGCTTGCGCTGATAAAACACCGCGGGCCGGCAAAATTGCCGGCCCGCGCTGCAAATCCTCCACTGCTTCGCGCCTTCTCTCCTACTTCGCTTCTTCCACCTTGATCGTGTGCTTCACGGGAACAACCGCCTTGGAAGATTCTTCCTGCAGCGGCTTGTCGCCGGCAATCAGCGCCGTGCGCTCGGCATCAACCTTTTCCTTGCCCTCGGCCTTTTTCTTCAGCAAATCGTGGATCTTCTGTTTCACCAGCGGCGTTTCAAAATTTTGCTGGGCGCGAACCTTTTCATCCACCGCCTTGAACGCATCAGCAAAGGGCGATTCCAGGAATTCAGCCGCCAGGTTGATTCCCTTGGCCAAATCCGCGCCGGCGAATTCCTTGGTTTCCTTGCCCCAGGTCACCTTGTACTTCTTGCCGCTGTCTGCCCCTTTGACGACGAGGGTGAAGCGGTTGAGGTCCTGGTTGAACGGGAAGAATTCCAGAACGCCGGTGGTGGCGTTGGGGGATTTGGGGTCGCCGCTGAAGCAGAAGGGATAGCGGGTGCTTTCGACTTCCACGGTGCCATCGTTGTCGGAAAGAATCTTATGGCCATCGGTGGCCTCAGCCTTTTTGGCGTCGAGGTCGACGGTGATGGTGCCGATGTTTCCGTCGCAGCCCAGGCCTTTGAGATAGGCGTAAGCCATCACCAGATGCCCGTTGGCGTTGGGATGCACGCCGTCGCCGCCGGCCAGGACATAGCCGTGGCCGTATTTTTCCTTGGCTTTGGACATCACCTCGACCATCGGCCCATAGACGTCGGCAAACGCCGCCCCTTGTTCCTGGGCAACCTTCTTGGCGATCTCGCGCTCGGTGTTGAGGGTCTGGTTATACATCTCGGCGTCGGCGGGCTTCTTGTGAAACGAATCTGAATCCACGCAGCCCGGCGAGCCGACCACAATGAACCGCACGCCCGCCTTCTTCAGTTTCTCAACGACGTCGGTATAGGCATCGTGATAATGCTTGGCGTTTTGCGGCGTTTCGGGGCGATAGCCGCCGTCGTTCATGCCGAAATTAATCGTGGCGACCGTGGCCCCGAACGGCGTCATGTCGTTTACCATCCGGCTATCGAATCCCCAGCTTGTTTCCCCGCCCCAGCCAAATTGCGTGGTCTTCAAATCCTTGGCCGGCTGGCACATGAGGAGGTAGTCTTCGATGAAAACCGAATATTGTTTCTGCTCGGTGATTGAATCTCCGATGATTGCCACATAGTCGCCGGCTTTTAATTGTCCGCCCTTTTCATCCGCAGCCCGGCTGGTGTGGTTAAATCCGCAGAATGCGACAGCCCCTGCCAACACGGTGATCAGCGCAACTCGCTTCATCGCCTCGCTCCTTGTAAATGTGTGAATGACAAAAGATCGTAAACCTGAGCGCCCCTTTGTACCCGCGCGGCGCGCGGATGTTTTTTGGTCCCGTCGTGCAATCGTCGAAGAAAAAAAATGCGGATTGCTCGCGATGGCGCGAAGATGCAAAGACAGTCGCGAAGAAGACATGAAAAACGGGAATTCTTCCGCATCTCCGCGCCACGTCTGGGCCGACCCGAAATTCTCCATGGATTCTTCGCGTCCACCTTCGCGATCGCTGGCTTCTGACCCCACCAGCGTTGTAGGATTGGATGCACCACGAGAACTTACCATTGCCCGCCGTTCGACGAAAGTCCGCCGTTGCGGTACATCCATCAGCGGACCGCAATAAACAACGGCCAAGAGGGAACACTCATGCGAGCAAAAGCCATCACAAGATTCGTCGCGGCCATCGTGCCATTGATTCTCGCGTTTGGCCCGGCGCTGTTGCGGGCCGATGCGCCGGGCGAGGCGGCACTGGAGAACAAGGCGATGAAAATCGTCGCCATACCGGGCAAGCCGGGCGTGGCGGCGTACATCAAATCCGACCTGGCCAGCCCGCGGATGGAGCTGGCGATCCTGGCCAAAGGCGCGAGCAAGAGCGAGCCGATTGGCAAAGCGGAAATCACTAAAAACGCCGCCGGCCATACGGTTTTGCGAATCACGGCGGGAGACGCCGAGGCGGATTTGTCGCTGGGCGCTGAAGGGTATGTGAAAATTGTTCCCGGCAAGAATGCGGCAAGCGTGGAAGTGCGAACCGGGGCGCGCTATGCCGTCCTTCCTGACTTTTTTGCCGATGATGTCGTTTTCGATCCGGTGCGGCTGAAGATGCCATCGCTTACCATCCCGGCGGAGAATTTCCTGCTGCAGTTTCTCGACGGGGGAAACACGATCGTGATGTGCGATTGGCCGGGGCGGCTGAAAGAAACCAGGCAAAAAGACGCCGCCGCTCCATCCGCCGCCAAGGCCGCCGACGACGCCGATCCGCAGGTCGACCTGGTTTTCAGCGGCGAGGGAAAAGCCCGTCGTCTGGCGGCGGCGCGAATTGAATTTCAGGGTCAGCCCGTTTACGCAGGTATTCTCGAGCAAAAGGGAATTTGGCGCGACGAAGACGCCACGCCGCTGCCCACGTACAAGCCCACACCGATTGCCTGGAAGCGCCCGTTTGAAGCGCGATGGCGTGGCGATTTTATCGTGGCCGAGGGAAAGCACCTGGCCGATTGGCCCAGCCGGAATCAATCGTTCGATTTCAAGAACACCGTCAATGCCCAAAGCGGCACCGATCCGCTCGATGCCCGCTTCACCGCCGACACCAGCAGCAAGCGGTCGGCCGACTGGTGGGACAAAGGCGTGGCCTGGTGGGAACGCGGCGATGCCAACGCCCCGCAAATCTGGCAGGAATCGCTGGCGGCTTTTTTCATCTACCCGGCTGTTTTCAAGGGCGATGAAGTGCGCCTCTGTTTATATGCTGACAAAGATAAACGCAACCAATCGCACGTTTACGAGCGCGTGATCATTTATCCGCTGGGCCGGGTGGCGAGCACGCCGTTGAATGTTTTCACGCCCATCGACCTGATGCGCGAAACGCTGGGGCAGGGACCGTGCGAATACATCCTCGATGTGGCCGGCATCAAGCCGCGCCCGCCCGGCGGCGATCGCCAGACGCTGGCCTATGCCACGTGCGGCCTATGGGATTCGCACATCGAGCCGATCGTCAACCAGCTCAAGAAAAAGCCGGACGGCACTTATGAGCCGCTCGATGAGAAAACCAAAACGCACCTGATTCAGGCGATTCAGGACATGTGGTATTTCGTTCACGCGATTCACGACCGCCTGCGCGAATACAAGAAGTGGGGGGCCGACATGGATGCATTCTGCAAGCAGGAATCGGCCAAGAGCCCGGCGGTAAAAGCGATTGCCGATCAGACCCTGGCGCAGCTCGACAAGCTGAATGCCGACATCGCCCGCCACAAATTTACCGGTCCCGGCAGCGAGGCTTATTGGAAGGAGCGCATTCCGCAGTTGATCGAGATGGTGAAAGCCGACAACTACGCCGAGGTAGCCGGGATCGCGAAAATCCGCGAGCTGGGCGACCAGCAGGACGAGCGCGTCTCGCGTTGCCGGCAATATGTGAAGGCAATGCTGCAGGAGACGGTTTTCCAGGACACCAGCGACCCCGCCGCCCGCGCCTTCGCGGCTGAAGTGCGCGACCGCTGCCATCAGATGCTGCGGAACCAGGTTCCGAAGGAAGGGTTTTAGGTGCCGGAAATTCGTCGTCGTGCGGCGAAATCTAAATGCTCAAAACTGAGCGGTTTTAAAGGCGCTCATCGTGACACGGTCGTCTCGGCCGTGCTGGCGACGGGAAAATGCGAAGAATAATCGGCGCCAGTAGTTCTCGAACTCATTTCATCGCCAGCACGGGCGGGACGCCCGTGTCACGTTGAGGTTGCAAAATCCTCGGTAAATCCCACATCTTTTTCACCGCCGGACGTCAAAAACCGCAAAGTTTGAACAAATGACGAATAGCATGCTGTTTGGCGCGGCCATGACCGCTACTTCCGGCTCAGCTTCACGCGCCGGCGAACTTGCAGCCGGGCGTTCACGCGCTTGGTGATTTCGGCAAAATGAGCGTTGGCCTGCTCGGCGGAAATGCGATTGGCGCGGAAGTCGCGCAGGATCCGAAACTGATCGTTCACATCCTCATTCAAAAACCCCACCCGCTTCCAGTAAAAATAATCCCACGCCGTCGGACGATCGAACACAACCTCGTGCTCACCCATCAACCTCAGAAACTGCTCGGCAACGCGCGACTGGCGGATGCGAAACTGGTAGGGCGAGGTAATGCCGCATTCGAGGTTCGGCTCGAGCTCGGCGGTAATCCCCGTCGGGGTGATCCAGAAAACGTCGTAGCGATCGAGGAAAAGCTGGTCGCGCGCAATTGTGTTGGCAACCATGTTGTCGGTGAAAACGTCGATGTATCCCTCGGCATCGGCTTCGATGCCGTTGCTTATGATGGCGTCGCGTTCATCGGGATGCGAAAGGTGGAACGGCATAAGCTCCGAGCGGAGCCGAAACCGACCCGCGGACTTGAAACGAACTGGTACGGCCCGATTTTACCCGGCGGCGCGCGCCGCCTCCACTTTACATATCGCCCAACTCCCCGAATTGTGATCCTTGAAAATGGAAGTAATAAAACGACGCGGCATAAAATTCCGTTGCCGCGGCGCGACGCAGAGGGTTCCCCTTGATGAGCGGTGTGTTGGACTGGCCAATCGCACTCAGGCGCTGCGCCGCGCCAGGCGCGCGATCTTGTTGGCCAGCCGGTAGGCATCGCCGCGCCGATCCGCCGTGCGATTAGCCAGCACTGGAATCTGCGAACGGTCGGCCTTGAGGGTTGCGATGATCATGTGCGCTGGGGCGTGAATGATCCGGCTCAGGCGCCAGGCGCTGGCCTTGAGCTGGCGGCGGCGCTGCTTGCCCGTCAGAGGCGGGCGGGCCGTCAGTTGCGAAAGCTTGGGCGGAATAAAACCGGGCGGACGGGCCTTGGGATTTCGCGAGGAAGACGATGAATTAAATGGGCGTCGCATAACCAACCTGCTTTATATGGACTTTGTTAATCTTTTGCGATCCGGGTGAGAGATATTACACGAAACCGAACTCAACCTCCAGTGCATCAATGCGAGCCTTGGGAGATTGTTTTACCGCAAACAGGCGACGGCTGTAAAGAGGCCGCGAAAAATCGTGATGGCTCATTTTGAAAGGATCGCGGGCTGCCACAGCTCGCGGTACCGCCAGACCTGTGGCACCGATCGCACCCATCGGACATTTCAAACTTAACCACCGCCAGCCGCCACCCAAATTTGCCCCGGCTGATTTGACGACCCGCCGCAAACCGGGGCATAATACGTGTGCGGAGCGGCTGTTTTCCTTCACACGCCAGGGCCCGGCCACTGCCGGGCGTTTCGGCCAGAGCTGTGTTCTTATGGCGATCAGCGTCCAGTGCGACAACTGCAGGCATTCCTATAAGGTTGACGAAAAACTCGTCGGCCAGCGCGTCAAGTGCAAACATTGCGGCAGCGCGTTTCTGATCGAAGCGCCGCCTCCGCCGGACGATCCATTCGCCGAGGGCGCATTCGATGCCGCCGTCGAGGAAAAGCCGGCCGAAAGGCCCGAGCGCGTTTACAGCAATCCCATCGCCTCCGGCGCGCTCAAACCCGCCGCCGCCCCCAAGCCTGCTCCGCCCGCCGCCTCGACCGGACAATTCGTTGGCGCCGCGCGCTCAGCGCGCGTCTCGCATACCAACCTGCCCATCAACAAGCTGACCTGGCTTGTCCTGGGGCTGCTGGCCGTCGTGTCGCTCGGCGTGGGAATTTATTTGAGCAGCCAGGCTTTCAGCCAGGTCAAGGATTCACACGCCGCCATGATGGTGACGGCGAAAATCTGGGGATGGATTGTTCTGTTCGACGCGATGGTCTTTGCCGTACTCGGCCCGCTGCTTCTCCTGGGCGTCTGGGGCGCAGCGACGGTCTTGAACGAGCGGCTGACGCGGTCGGCCTACCTTCGCGCCTGCGCCACCGCCGCCGTCGCGGTCATCATTGCCTGCATGGCGGAATTCAGTCCCGATTTGCTGAAAATCACCCTCTTCGTGCTCATCCTTCCGGCCCTGTATTACGTAGTGAAAATTGCCTTCGACTTCGATTGGGGCGCTGGGGCGGTAGCGCTGGCGTTCGGAGCTGGCGGGTTGCTTGTGGGGGCGTTCATTCTCAAGCTGGTGCTCGGGTTGATCATGGCCGGGACGATTTTCACCGCCGTGAACACCGCGCGCGATCTGGCACTGGCTTCACCGCCGCCCAGCACCTCCGACGATACCTCCTGGAACACCACTGCCGACGGGAAGCCCGGCCCGGCAGTGACCCCAACCAGGGACCCCGCCGCCTACGCGAGATTCAAGGAGGAGGTTCAGACCAAGACCACGGCGGATATTTCCCAATCCACCCGCGAAGAACACATGCCGGACGTGATCGAATTAAAGCGCGGGCTGGCCTCATTGCAAGCCGCATTTCACGATCAGCCCGACTGGGACGACACCGCCCGCCGGGTGGATGTATTCGCCCAGGCGGTGGCGGCGCTGCCATCGGGGAAGTTTGACAACTCGATCTATACCGATTCGCCCGATGCCGACGAGTGGACCACCGGGCAGTTGTCGCGCGGGCGATTAAGCCCGGAGGTTTCCTTCGGACAATTCAAGCTGCAGCCGCCCAGCGACATGAAGCTCGATCTGCACGCGGTCGAGGAAAAGCCCGGGGTGCTGACCTGGGCCAGCAGCACGCACGCCGGTGCATCGCTTTCGATCTTCACGATGCCGCGAAACAATGCCCGGCAACGAAAGCCGGCGATCAGCGACAAGCCGGCGGTGCTTCACGCGGCCGCGGAGAAGGGATTGCTGGCCATCAACGGCGCGAACATGAACGCCAGCGAGGGACAGATCAACGGCATGACCACCACCCGCCTGGTGGAAACGGCCGGCGAGCGGGCAACGCAATATTACATCCCGGCGGGCGACAAATGGATCGTCATCCAGGTTCACCCTGCCGCCGATCCGTTCTACGCCAAGGTGGTGAACGCAGCGGCAAGAACGATTCGCGAAATCGATCCTGGCGAATCGCTCAGCGATCCGCTTTCGCCGGTGTTTATTGCGCCGCGGCTGATGGATGATTACGATCGGGCGGCGGCCATCCTGAAAAAGGCCGGCCCGGCCGGCGAAGATGCCGTCGACGGATTGCTGAGCAGCGAGGATCCCGCCACCCGGCAAACTGCCCTGAAGTATCTGGCTGAAAATGCTACGATCCGCTCTGCCCAAGCCTTGCGAAAGGCAACCCTCAGCAGCGACCTGGGAACGGCGGACATGGCGCGTAACGTTATCGCGCACATTCAATCGGTGGCCGCAACCCAGCCCGCCGACGCGACCGCGCCAACGACGGCGCCGGTGGTTGTGGATCCGTCCAAGACCGGCGATCTACCGGCGGTGCTGGCGGATTTAAACGGCACCGACCCGGCGGCGCGAAAATCCGCCGTCCTGGCACTTCACGCCATCCCGCCCACTGAAAAAGACCGCCACGCGGTTTCCACCAAACTCGCCGCCCTCCTGCGAGCCGGCGATAAATCAGTGCCAGGAAACGACCTGATCGCCGCCCTTAGCGTGTGGGGCGATTCTTCCATTGGCCTGGAACTGGGCCCGCTGCTTAAGGAAGACGCCGACCCCGAGCTGCGCCATGCCGCCATTCAGATTTTGGGCGCATTAAAAGATGTGAAATCGGCGGCGGCCATCGCCAAATGGCTCAAGACCGACCCGGCTCCAACGGTGACGGCACTGATGGCCATGGGAAGCGGCGCGGAATTCGCCGTCACGCCCAGCCTCCGCGACTCCAGCGCCATCGTGCAGATCGATGCGGCCAGAATCCTCGAGCGCATCGGCACAAAAAAGAGCCTGGCCGACCTGACTCGCGCCGTCAAAGAGGACAAGGACGCCGCCGCCAAACAGTCGGCCCAGGTGGCGATCGACTCCATCAAATCGCGCATGAGCGCCGAAGAAACGCCCGCCCCGGGCAGGGTGCCCAAGCGATAAATCCTTTGCGACGCACTGAATCCACAGAAGAAGGAGCCGCGCACGGAGGGTACTCCCGAAGTAAGCGGGTTCGGCGAAAACCGCTTACTCCGGGAGTACCCGAGTACCCTCCGTGCGCGGCTCCTTAAACTCTTGCGTACCAAATGGACAGAATCATCCCACAACATACTCACGTCCGATGCTCTACCGCCGGCACGGCTGCCCCCGCATCCGCCATCAGCACGGCGTACAACTCCGGCCGATGCGGGTGGGCATCGAGCCACGCCTTGATGCGCTGAATTTCCGCGAAGTCGGCATCCCCCAATTTTTCCCGCAGCAGGCGGTCGTGTTGCTTCTGCCGTTCGGCGCGAGCGATCTCTGCCTGCCAGGCCTTGGAAAAAACAAAGTGCACGTCATCGTGCAGGCCTTTGGCGCGAAGCGCTTCCCATTCCATCGCATCGAACCAGATTCCGCCGCAATGGCTGCACCGATCCAGATAAAAATCCGCCCCATGCCCGGCTTTGGCGCGCGAAAGGAGATGCCCGCACTCGGGGCAAATCTTGGCCTTCATCGAATCAGTCACGGCGAAATGCACCTCGCCCGCCGTCGCCGGCAGGTCGGCTTTCGCCTCGGGCGATTCCAGCCACGCCCAATATCGCTTGGATTCGACCCAGTGTCCGCCGCATTGCGTGCAGTGATGTGACGCCGGTCCCTGGGGGAGCTCTGAATCAACCAGTGCGACGGTTTTGCAGATGGGGCATTTCATGGGGGGTATTTCAACAGAAAAGCGCGCAGCCGTGAAGATCGAGGTAGTTGGTTCGATGGCGCCAGCACCTAAAATCGCAGTCCGGTGTCGCGTTTCATGCTTGAAACCGTTATTGCGGTCGATATATGATTGAGTCCTGAGGAATTCGTAATGGCCACTGAAATCATCACGTTGTCGGACGAACTGGGGCGTATTGCTGGCGCACGCGCCGCGGCCGAAGGGTACTCAAACGTCTCGCAGTACGTCCAGGCGCTGATTCAAGCCGATGCCGGCGAGCCTTTGACCCCGGAAATGGAAGACCACCTGCTCAAGTCATTGGATTCTCCCTCAATTGAAGTCACGCCCGGCTACTGGGACGCCAAGCGAAGGAAGCTGGCCGAGGCGGGACAATGAGTGCGCCGCGCATTCTCCTTCGCCAGGCAGCGGACGAAGAAATCGACGAAGCCGCCAGGTACATCGCAGAGCGAAATCTCGAACCGGGTAAAGCATTCTATGACGCGATAGAGGCAGCGTTTGGATATCTCGCCGCCCATCCCGGGGCTGGCGCGAGGCGACCCAATCGTAACCGGCGCCTGGCCGATCTCAGATCATGGCCAATCAAAGGGTATGAGAATTACGTGGTATTCTATCTTCCACTGAGAGATGGCGGGATCGACGTGCTTCATGTCCTCCACGGCGCGCGGAATATCGACAGGATTCTCGAACGCGGTTGACGTCTACTTTCCCAATTCCGGCAGTTCCATAAACGCATAACAGAGCATGTGGCAGATCGTCATCTGCGCATCCTCCACGCGCCCGTAATGGTGCGAATCGATCACGATCACCTCGTCGGCGATCTCCGCCAGCCGGCCGCGCTTTCCGCCGACCAGGGCGGCGGTGTACAGACCATTTTCCTTGGCCCAACTAAATGCCTTCACCAGGTTCGGCGAATTGCCGCTGACGCTCATGGTCAGCACCACATCGCCGGGTTTGGCGTAGTTGTGAAGCTGGCGGGCGTAGATGTCTTCGTAGTGATAATCGTTGCCGAGGGCGGTGATCCAACTGACATTTTCGTTAAGCGACAGCACGCGAAAGCGCGAGCCGCACTTGTCGCTGGAGCCTTTGCCAAGGTCGGTGGCGAAGTGGGAGGAGTTGGAGGCGCTGCCGCCGTTGCCGAAGACGAAGATATGGCGGTCTTCCTTCAAGGCGGTGCGCAGCCGATCGATCAGCCGGGCGACGGCATCGGCAGGAATAGAATTAATCGCCGCCAGTTGCTGCGCGCGATAGCGCTCGATCCAGTCAAGTATGGGAGCGGACGGGTTGGTGGGCATAGTTTCCTTCTGTACTGACAAACTGCTTACCTCGACCGCGAAACCATCAAGCGATTGGCACTCCTGCTCCCTCTCCCCTATACTCAGGGAGAGGGCTGGGGTGAGGGGCCTTTCGCGCGAGCGGCGCATCTTCCAAAAGACCCCTCACACCTGCGATTCGTAGGGTGGGCGTACTCGCCCACCGCCGGCGCGGTGCAAAAGATGGTGGGCGAGTACGCCCACCCTACCTGCTGCTGCGACTAATATCGTATCACGGGCGTCGCGCCCGTGCATTTTTGAATGCGAAGACACGGGCGAGACGCCCGTGACACGCCCTAAACCAGCATCTTCGCCAGTTCGATCGCTCCGGCCGGCACCGCGTCCTCACCCAGTCCGGCTAGGCGCACCTCCGGCGGCGGCCAGAATGCCTTCATGACAAACGGCGGCAGGGCGGTCTCCACCGCCAACCGCAAAGGCTCGCCAACCAGCGACAACCCGCCGCCTAGCACGATCACCCGCGGATGCATCAGGTGAATCACGTGCGACAAGGCGAACGCCAGATCATCGGCAATTTCCCGCAGCAGCCGCGAGGCGGCGGCATCGCCCGCCGCCAGCGCCGGGGCGAGAAACCGCGCCTCGCAACCAGTCGCGCCATAAATGGAACGTGCCAGCAGGCTGTCTGGTTCGGCTTTGCCGAGCGCGCGAATCCGCGCATCGACGGCCCATCCCGAGCAGCGCGATTCAACAATCGCGCCATCGCGATCAAGCCGCACATGCCCGAATTCCGACTCGCCCGGCGGCATGCCGTGATAAATCCGTCCGCCGGCCACCATGCCGCCTCCGACGCCGCTGCCCATGGTCACATAAAACACCGGGTCAAATCCCGCGCCCGCCCCGCGCCGGGCCTCGCCGAACGCGGCCACGTTCGCGTCATTGTCAACAGCAACCGGCGCTGCAATCAGGTCGGCCAGCCAGTCGCGCAGCGGGAAGTTTTCCCACCCGGGAATCTGGTGCGATTTGCGAATCGTGCCGGTGGCAATATCGATCGGCCCGCCAAACCCCACGCCCGCCGAGCGGATTTTCTCCGCCGGATCAGCCCGACAGATTTCGGCAATTCCCTCGGCGATCTGGTCGCAAATCGCCCGGCCGCCGAACTCTGGGCGGACATTCGCGCGCCACCGGCGCGCGATGTCGCCACCGGCACCTGCCGCGACGACCTGCAATTTGGTTCCGCCGATCTCAACGCCAAGGAACATAGCGGGGCGAATCTTATGGAAAATGATGGAGGGTGCAAAGTCGGGGAGGGCGCGTTTGTTTTGCTGCGCAAAGTCTTGAGTTGGACGATCTCGTCAAGGCGACAGACGAAATCGCGAAATCGCAAGCGACCACCGCGCGCCGCGGCGAATCCCGCTTTTTACAACCCCGCCGAAAAGTCGCTTGCGGTTTCGCGATTCGTTTGGTGCAAACGAAAGTTCGTCGTATCAAGGATCAGCGCAGGAGGATTTGCCCTCGCTTGCGAGCGCATTTGAAGAAACGAATGAGTAGACTGCCCGCGTCAATCCTGAAGGGAGCCTCGTGCCAAATCGTACACTGACCCTCGCGGCGACGTTCGCGGTGCTTCTGACGCTCTTTGCCGGAGGCTGCATTAACGCGCCGCTGGGAGATCCGGAAAAATCCGCCGCCAGCGAGAAGCTGAATGGATGGTACCTCGCCGGCACACCGGGACCGCTTGTTTACGTATTGGCCTATGATCCGCGCACGTATCTCATCACCCTTTACTCTTATGAAGGGGATGGCGCGAAGGCAAAACTCCAGAGCCGCACGACATGCAAGGCATGGATGACCTCAGTTGCCGGAATGGACGTGCTGTGCTGCAAGATGATCGATCCTGAATGGGATTTTTACTTTCCCGGTTCCGTCCATTTCTATTTCCGGATCCGTCGGCCCGATGGGCCGGACCCGAGCGCGCGCGAGGTAACGGTGCTGAACGACAACTTTTTGGGGCAAGCCAAAACCCCCGAGGAACTGGCAAAGATGATCACCGACAATCTAAAAAATCCCGAGCTCTGGAGGAAAGAATTCGGCCCCATCGTGCTGCACCGCGCGACCGACAAGGAACGCGAGAATATCGAAAAGCTCATTCGCGCGCTTTCGCCTCCGTTGCAAGAGCCATTTCAATTCCTCGACTATCTGCATGATATTCACTGATTGTCGACATCGAGCGGCAACGCTCACTCCTTCCCCATCGGCACCTGCGCGCTGCTCTGCAAATATCCGATCAAATCCCGCGCATCGGCCGTGCTCATCGCCTCCAGCAAGCCTTCCGGCATCATCGAGGTCGGCGAGCTTCGCCGCGATTTGATTTCGCCCTTGGGCAGCACCGTTTCCTGCGTTGCATCGCGCAACGTCAGCGATTTTTCCGTGTCCTGAACGACGATCCCGGTGAGCGTCCGGCCATCGGTCGTCTGGATCACCGTCATGTAGTCCTCCTTCGGCACCACCGCGCTGGGGTCTGTCACCTTTTCCAGGATGTAATCCAGGTTGGCGCGCTGCGAGCCGGTGAGATTCGGGCCGAGCTTTCCCCCGGCGTCGTACAGGGTATGGCATACGCCGCAGGTCTTGCTGAACACCAGCCGGCCGTGCGAGAGATTCGCCCCGGCCAGCATGTCAGGCGTGAACGTTTTCTTATACGTGGCGATCAGGGCGGCTTTGTCCTTGCCGTGGGCGCGAACCGAGCCGTACGCCTTCTTCAGCCGATCGTTGACGGCCGGATCGTTCAATGTGCTGAGCTGGCGGATGGTAAGGGCGGAAATGTCGCCGCGGGGAATTTTCCCGGCTTCGACAGCGTCCAGCAACGCCGACCCCCATGCGCCGCGAGCGCAGAGCGTGGCCAGCGCATCGCGCCGTTCGGCTTCGCTTAGCGTGGAATAGCGATCGAGAATCGCCGAGGCGGTTGCATTTTCGGAATAAGCCGCCAGATCGCGGATAGCCGCGTCGCGCATGTCGGCGTTGTCGAGCAGTGAAATTAAAATCGGCCCCAGCGTATTCTCATGCGCGCCCGCCAGCGCCTCGATCGCCGCCAGACGGTCGGCCGCCGGCGCTTTGGAATCCTGCGCCAGTCGTTTGAGCTCCGCGACGGCATCGCTGTCGCCGAACACCAGGGCGAGATCGACCGCCAGCTTTCGCACCTGCGGATCGGCGCTGTGCTGCAATTTCGCATAAAGCGGCCGCCAGCCGGCCGGCATCGGCGCCTGCCGCCGGCCTTTCATGGCGTCGGCGATCCCGCGCAGCACGTCGGCTTGTGCAGCGGGGTCGTCCATCGTCCCCAGTACTTGGACAAGTGAATCGAGCCCGCGCGAAGGTGCGGACGCGGCCCGCGCGGTGATCGCGGAGCTAAACAAAAATACGAACGTCAACGCGGAAAGAGTCAACACACTTTTCATCGCACCTCCGGAACCGGGGACTGGAAAAACTTGTTCAAGTCATCGTAGTGACAGATCCACCTCGCGGAAAGACGGGTGATGCGCGCTCAAAATCGCGAAATCGCGAGCGACAAACGAAGGCATCGCGCAACGGAAGCTCGCGGATTGCCAAATGGCGCAGGGAGTTGCTTGCGATTTCGCGACTTTTGGTCCCCACACCCCTTGCGCCTCCGATCACTCGATTTCACCCCCACCCCCCGATAGCATGTTCCTGAAAAGGAATTCCTTCATGACTGATACCACTTCCCCCGCGGTTTTCTCCTCCGAGTTCACCCCCCATAAGCAGGAACTGGTGCTGGCGTTTTATCGCGCCTGCTGCGAGGAGATGAGCTGGCGGCGAACCGCCGGGTATCGCACTGTCATCCTGGGCCTGGCCTACTGCGGGCTGTTTTTAGCCGTCGTGGGATACATTCACCCGGCCTCCGGCGTGCGAATCAGCCTGTCGGCGGTCATCGCCCTGGCCAGCATTTTTGGCGCGGGATATCTGGTGGGAAATTACCAGCAATACATGAGCGCCGCCGCCCGGGCCATCAAGATCGAAGAATATGTCGGCGCTTTCGACGCTGATTTTCTGGGAAAATTGGGACCGCTAATGCCCGCCTCGCGAAAAACGTGGCCGGCAACCCCTTTACAAAAAGACGCCGTGTCACTCTGGTCGGTCATCGCCCTGGCCGTCGGCGGGCTAGGGACGGCGGTGGCGGTTTTTCTGATGTGAGGAAACGGTTATCGCTCGACCTGCGAAGGGGGCTGGGCGAATTCGCCCACGCTACGCACCCATGCCAGACGCCGTGATGTAACCCACCAAGTCACGCCGTGGACGAGCGACAGCGAGGACGCGGATTCTTCTAACGCGCCGCCCAATCCCTCGTCCCGCCCCACAACTCAAGGCCTCGCCCCAATCTTCACACCCGGATCGGTCGGCGAGCCCGGAAACAACGCCGCCAGCGCGTCCTTCTCAAACGTCGGCCATGCCCCCGGACCCTTGAACGCATACACGTAATACACCGGCGTCTCCGCGATAGGCGTTGGCGTCTTGGCGTCGTCGGAATATTTCCAGCCGTTGAATAGCGTCAACTTCTCAACCAGATAAATCGCCGAGTCATAGGTCGCGTCTCCGGCGTGGGTGAAATAAAGCGCCCGCACACCGGGCGTCGGGCTGATGCCGGCGGCCTGGTTGTCGACAGTCCAATTCTTGTCCGGCAGATGGCCCGCCAGCGCGCTGACCTGATCCAACGCCACATCATATGAAATATAAGGCAATGACGACGTCGGGCTGAGCAATTCCTTGGGCGATACGCCGGTCATGTCCTCCGGCATCATCTGCCCGTCTTTGTAGACAAAGGTATATCGCGTCTGCTTATCCTCGTGTTTTGGCCGCAGGAATGTCACGATCAGATCGCAGCGCCACTCGTAGTCGAAATCGCCGACAGGATGGTCGTGAAGAATATGTCCTTCCTTCCATCCCTGCGGAGCGTAAAAGTCCCATCGCGCGAAATGCTCGTCGGTGCGCGAGTAAGTCGGCGCCAGCTTCAGCCAGATCTGAGCGCGATAGTCGACCGGCAACGGCTTAAGGGGATGCGCCGCCACATCCTTGGCGTCCATCGGCGCATAGTTGTATTCGCAGCCCGTCACCCCGAGCATGAGGATCAATCCCGCTAACATCAGAAATGCTTTTGGCATAAACAACCTCAAAGATTCGCCATCCCGTTCGTTGATGTCATAAGGATAACGGGCGTCGCCGGAAAGTACCAACAAAATCGAGCGGCAATGGTGCGCCCCGGGCTTAGCGCTTAAGGGTGGCGGACGATCGTGCCAGCGGCGCGAATTTTTAATCGAGAAAATCATTCGATCCCGATCCGCGCGGATCATTCACCGCCCGGACGTATCTGGATGATACATCTTTTTGCCCCGATTTCGCACACCTTCTGTTTTGCACTCACTTGCGTTACGCTTCATCCGGTTCGATTCAAAGCTTACCACCAAGGAAAACATGCCGCTTCGGTATCTTCTCTGCTTCTGCGCCATCGCTCTCACCGCCGCCCCTTTGCTCGCCAGCGAAGGCGAATGGCCGCAGTTTCGCGGGCCGGGGGGGCAGGGGATTTCCAATGCCGTTGATGTGCCGGTGGAGTGGAACGCGAATAAGAACGTGGCCTGGAAAATTGAGATTCCCGGGAAGGGATGGTCGTCGCCGGTGGTGGCGGATGGGAAGGTTTACCTGACGACGGCGGCGGATAAGAACGGCGGGCCGGTTTCCCTCTGGGCCATCTGCATTGATGCCGACAGCGGCAAGGTGCTGTGGGATACCAATGTTTTCACGCCGGACCCCGCTGCAGTGCGGGCGATGCATCCGAAGAATTCACCGGCCAGCGCGACACCGATCGTTACTGCCGATCGGCTCTACGTGCATTTTGGGCATCTGGGCACGGCGGCACTCGATCTGACGGGAAAGATCATCTGGCGGGAAAACGCGCTGAAATATTCACCCGTTCATGGCAACGGCGGGTCGCCGGCCCTGATCAAGGACACGCTGATCTTCACCTGCGACGGCGCCCGCGATCCGTTCGTGGCGGCCCTCGATGCCAACAGCGGCAAACTGAAGTGGACCACGCCGCGAAACAGCCCGGCTCGCAAGCCGTTCTCATTTTCAACGCCCTTGCAGATCGAAGTTGACGGCGCGACGCAGGCGGTGATTCCTGGCAGCGGATTTGTCGGCGGATATGACCCTGCCAGCGGGCATGAGCTTTGGCGGGTTCTTTATGGCGAAGGGTATTCGGTGGTTCCCCGCCCGGTGTTTTCGCATGGCCTGCTGTTCCTCAGCTCCGGCTTTGATTCGCCGGTGATGTATGCGATCAAGCCAGCCGGCGCCAAGGGCGATGTGACACGGACCAACGTGGCCTGGACGCAGCGGAAGGGCGCGCCGCTGACGCCGTCGATGCTGGTGGTGGGAGACGAGCTTTACTCGGTGTCGGATGGCGGGATTGCGACCTGCGCCAATCTGGAAACTGGAAAGCCGTACTGGACGCAGCGGCTGGAGGGGAATTTCTCGGCCTCGCCGGTGTTTGCCGATGGCCGGATTTATTTCCAAAGCGAGGCAGGGGTGGGATTCGTTATCAAGGCGGGAAAAACCTTTGCGCTTTTATCGCAGGATGATCTGAGCGAGCGCTCGCTGGCGTCGGATGCGGTGATCGATCACGCGCTGTTCATCCGCACCGAGCGGCATCTGTGGAAAATCGCGGTGAAAAAATGAAGGACTCCCGCAGGAAGAGCCGCGCACGAAGGGTACTCCCGGAGTAAGCGGAGTTGTCCCGGTTCTATCTAAAAACGCGCCCCGCCGTCGCTATTGAAACGCGCCGTAAAATGCGGTCTCGGCGCGCGACAACCAATTGGAATCCGGATTAATTGTGCAAACTCCGCTTACTCCGGGAGTACCCTTCGTGCGCCGCTCCTTTGGCCCAATGTTTAAAGAGATTGCGGGCTGTTCCCGCTATCGCACCGGCTCGTTGGGGTAAGCCATGTAGAAGTTCGGATCGAGCGAATTGGCGCGGGAAACCATGTCGGCATGAAAGTCGGCGAAGACGACGTTGCCGCGGCCGGAAAGATCGTCGCTGATCAGATAGTCGTACCGGCTTTCGTGAGCCATGTCGTGGCGGTTGCTCAGCAGATTGACGAATTCGCCGTCGAGATAGTTCTGTGCCGCCCAGCATCCATCGTCGATGGTCTGGCTGCTTTCGCAGATGGCCATGATTTTCTGTGATGGGTTTTGCACCTGCGTGATTGAAATCGTGTCGTAAAAATATCGGCACATGAATTCGTTCACGGAATAACTGTAGGGATAGCTCGGCACATAGGTATTACCGGTGTTGGAAGGGCAGACCAGGATTTTGTTCGCCGCATCGATGCCGCCGAGGTAGGGAATGATGCGTCCGCCGGCGGGATTGCGCCCGCCATTCCAGTAGATCCAGTCTTCATATTGCACGTTAACTGCTGGCTTGGGAAACTTTTCGTTGTTGTCGTGCAGATAGGCGTTCATGGCTGTCCCCAACTGCCGGAGGTTATTCAGGCATGTAGCCGACTGCACTGCCATCTGCGCCCGGTGAAATACCGGGATCAGCAACGACATCAACACAGCGATAATCCCAATGACCACGAGCAATTCGATGAGTGTAAACGCGCTACAGCGTTTGCGGGGGCGACTGCACTGTGGGGATGAATAGAAGTGCATTGGATTAATTTTAGGTCTGCAAGTCGCGAAATTCCAACAGATAATCGATAATTGCACAGCGAAAATCGGCGCGCGCCAGGAGGTAGGCAACAGCCAATTGCGAGCGGCGGGGATCGAACCCGCACGACCTTGCGGTCAACGGATTTTAAGTCCGTAGCGTCTGCCATTCCGCCACGCTCGCCGGGAGCAGTCCTGGCGGATTATTGACTGAATAGCCGCCCAGGGCAATACACGGCGTATCGTCGCACGGTCGCTTCAATTACTTGCCGCACATGCGGCGGCGTCGCGCCAACAAGCCCAGGCCGCCCAATGCCAACAGCGAAAGTGCCCCGGGCTCGGGAACGGATGAGACCGTAAACTGTGCCACCGTGCCGTTGACGGTGCCTGAAGCAAACGCCGCCGACTCGGGAACAGCACTGGTACTCACGGTCAGGCCGAAATCAGCGATTGGCTTGTAGGTGGTTCCATCGTAGGTGGTGGCGTCGCCGCCGCCGACTGATGAACCTTCGTAAAACACATAAGTCGCCGCGCTGATTTCATTGCCCAAATTCGTGTCGCTGTCGGCGTAGAAGGCACCCTTGAACGTATTGCCAGCGCTCAATCCGGCGGGAAGGTAGATGCTCACGATGTTGCCGCTGGTCAATCCGCCATTGCCGATAGCTTGTGATCCGGTCAGATGCAGCACGTCGTTGGCCGGGGCGGCGGAGTTTCCGTAGTTCGCGCTGCTATTGTCGGGCTGGGTTAACTGGAAAGCGAACTGCAGGGCGGTTCCCCCGGCGACGGTGGGCGCGGTGAGAATCTTGGGCGCTCCGAAGGCGGGGGCGATCAGGCCGGCGCTGCTCGGGCCCGCGGTGATGGCTCCCACCGATCCGCTGCCGCCGAGCGTCGCATTGGCCGCGACCAGGACTGTTCCCCCGGCCGGCAGCGAGCCGGCGATGATGAGTGGCCCGCCGTTCACGCTGGTGGTGCCGGAGAATGTGCTTGCCCCGGCAAGGACCTGGGTTCCCGCGCCGGATTTCACGACGCTGATGGCATTGGCGGTTCCATTGTCGCTGATCGACCCGCTGAATGTCGTAGTGCCGCTGGCGGGGTTGATCGTGAGGGTGGCGGGGACGGCCGCGGCGCTATTGATGACCGATCCGGTGCTTCCCGCCGTTGCATCGGCAAGTGACGCGATGGTCTGCGTGGTTCCCGCCAGATCCAGTGTCGCGCCGGTGGCGAGTTGCACAGGCGTGGCCGATGGCAGGATGGAGGTTGGCGTAGGCGTGCCGAATACCTGCAATTCGCCGTATCCGACGTAGTTGTTTTCCTGGCCTCCGAAGTTGAACTGGATGTCGGCGGCGTTATTGATCAGGAAGCCGCCCGGGGCGGTGATGGTGGCCAGGCCGGTGCCGTTGCCCGGTGCGTAATTGATGCCGGTGGAGGGGAGGGTGATAAAGGTGCTGGGGGCGGCCACGGTGGAATAGCTGATATTGGAAAGGGTGATCTGGCTTCGGCCGCTATCGTTCCAGACCGAATACAACTGGACGGCATTGAGGCTGTAGCCGGTGGCGGAACTGCCCAGCGAGTAGGTGAGGCTGGCGTTGTTGCCGATGGTGTACCTGGCCGTGTTGACAGCGCCGGTTAAGGGTCCCATCGCGTTGTCGGTCAAAACGCCAACTGCGCCGGAGGATTCAGTTCCGCCACTTCCGTTGGTGTTGGCGGTGGGGTTTTCTCCGGAAATCAGGTTGGTGACGCCGTTGGTGAAGGTATAGCTGTTGACCGTGGCTACCGAGGCGGCTGCAACCTGAGGCAACTGAAGCTTCAGCGTTCCGCCCTGAATGATCGTGGGGCCGACATACGTCGAGGCGTTATTTAACGTCAATGTCCCAGCGCCGCTCTTGGTCAGGCCCAGGTTATTTTGATTGGCTCCAGGTCCGCCGATGGTTCCGTAGAACGAATTGGCGGCGGCGTTGTTGATTGTCAGCGTTGAGATAGCGCTGGAAGAGCTGCCGGAGATAATGGAGTTGGACGCGCCGATTCCTGAAACGGCGAGGTTGGAGAATGTTGCCGTACCAGCGCCGGTGGCATCGCCAATCTCAAAAACGCCGCTGGTTGTACCCGATCCCAGGGTTAGCGCGCCCAGTGGGTTCATCGTGCCAGTGCTGGCCAGCGCGAGCGTTCCGTTCTGGACATTAGTGCCGCCGGTATACCCATTGGAACCACCGCTGCCGGCGGCCATGTTGCCGCCCAGAATCCAGGTTCCAAAGCCGGTCTTGTTGACGGTGGTGGGGCTGGCGGCTTGATCGGTGATGGTCTGGTCGAAGGTATTGGGACCAGTGTTGGAGCCGGTGAAGGTGAGTGTTCGGGTGCCGGCGGTGTCGAAAAAGTCGGTATTGACTCCGTTGAAATTGAAGGTGAGGGTTGCAGTCGGGCTGCTTCCCGATGCGTCAATCGTGCCGCCGGCGGTGCTGACGCGAATCTGGCGATTGGTTGTCTGCGGCGTTGAGCCGGTATATTGCAGCGTGCCGCCGGCAAAGTGAATTCCGACGTTCTGAGCGACTTCCTGCGACGCGAGCCTTGCGCCAATACTGCTGGCCGAGCCATAGTTCGCCAGAGAGGCGACATTCAGGATGCCGGAGTTGATGGTGGTTACGCCGGTGAAGGTACTGGCGGTGCCGGTGATGAACCAGGTCCCGCCGCCGGATTTGGTGAGGCTGGTGATGTTGGTGCCATTGTCAGGCAGGAGGCCTGCAAACGTATTGCTGCCGGTGTTGCTTCCCTGCAATGTCAAAGTGGGTGCGGCCGTTCCGCTGGTGGCAATGGTGCCGGTATTGCTGAAGTTGACGGCCCCGCCGCCGGAAGAATCAATCGTGCCCGAGCCGGCCAGCGTAAACAGGCGATCGGTGGATGCCGCGGCACTTCCGACGTATTGCAACGTGCCGCCGCCAAACACCAGATTACCAGCCGCGTTCGTGGCAGCGCCAATGCCGCTGGCCGTTCCACCGGCCTGAAGCGAGGAGATCACCATGACGCCGGCATTGATCGTGGTCGGACCGACGAAGCCATACGCGCCCGGCAGCGTCAATGTCCCTGCGCCGCCTTTGGTCAACGCAAGGTTATTTTGCGTGCCGGTGCCGCCAAGGGTTCCGGAATAAGTGTCGGCGGCGGCATTGTTGATGGTCAGGGTTGAAATCGACGAACTTCCGCCAACAACTGCGCTGGCGGTTCCCGTCCCGGACACGGTCAAAGAGGTGAAAGTCGCGTTCACCGGGCCGCTGGAATCGCCAAGTATAAGAACGCCGGAGTTGGTCGATGATCCCAGGGTAAGAGCACCGGCGGTCCCGGTAAAACTGCCCGAACCGAGGAATTGCAGTGTTCCATTTTGAATGGCGGTGTTGCCGCTGTAGCTGTTGGTGCCGCCAAGCTGCAGCGTTCCGGCACCGAGCTTCAATAAGCTGCCGTTGATCGCGATGCCAGGGGCGTAGGTGAAGACGCCTCCGGTCGCGTTGGTGGTATCGATGCCGATCGTTGCGCCGGGTGCGAAAGTAACGTTGGCCAGGATGCTGGTGATGTCACTGGGCTGGAAATAGGAAGGCGTGCCGGCGGGCCCAACCTCAACGGCAAGTGTGCCGGCTGCCCCGACGCTGATTTGGCCTGGCGTTGTATAGCCTGACAAAGAAATCGTCTGGGCGGCTTCAAGAACTCCGCCGTTAATGGCTGTGGTGCCGGCGAAACCAGCGTTGCTTCCGCTCAAGATTTGCGTGCCCGTGCCGAGCTTGGTGAGAGAACTGGCGCTGGCGCCGGTGATGTTTCCCGAGTAGGTCGCATTGAGGTTGTTGGTGCCGATGGTCAGGGCAATAGGGGCGGAGCTGGTGTCGGCAAGGCTTAAAGCCCCCGAACCGGTCAGGCCGCCAAATGTGTATGAATCCACCGAAAGAGGGGAAAACGTTATCTGTGGAGACACGGCAACCGTGCTGCCGGACAGGGCGTTGCCGTTGGCGAGAATGATGCCGCCGGAGCCGCTGACTGTTGTGGTGCCGGTGAAGGTGTTGGAACCCGTGAGGGTGAGGGCGGCGGGCCCGCTTTGCACCAGATTGCCGGTGCCGCTGATGACGGCGGTGGCACTGCCGTAGCTCTGCGGCGTGAAATTGGCAAAGGTGAGCGCGCCATTATTGACGATTGGCCCGTCGGTGGCGCCATTGGTCGTGGCGCCGTCGCCGAACTGCACGCCGCCATCGCTGCCGATGGTCAGGGAGTTTCCGTTGCTGGTAATATTGTTGGTAAAGACAATCGACCCCGCCCCGTATTTGACGACGTTGTTGTTAAAAGTGAGAGGAACGGAAATGGTATTCGTGCCGGCCGTGGCATCGAGCACTGAAACGCCGCCGACGTCGCCCTGAAGCGTCAGCGTGCTGGCGCTGGAGCTGGAAATCGTCCAGCCATTGGCGCTGTTGAACTGAATGTGCCCAACGGTTTCGTTGACATCGAGGTTTACCGTCTGCAACGAGCCGCCGGTGGGAAAGATGACATTGGTACCCCCCGCGCCGGCGGTTGGGGCAAGGGCGGGAATGGAATAGGCGGCGGTGGACCAGTTTGAGCCGCTGCTGCTGGTGAAGGTGTTGGTAAACACCTGCTCATTGCTGAAGCCGTAGAACTGGAAGGTGTTGGAATTTACGGGGTTGAACGTGAGGGCTTCGGAGGCGCCGGTGGCAACAAAGGTGTATCTCAGCAAGCTTCCGACACCGTCCCCGCTGCCGTTCTCGTCATAATTGCTGATTGACCCGCCGTCAGAGCTGGTGATGGAACTCATTACGCGGGTGCCCGGGGTGCCGAATGAGCTATCGTAATAAGTCAGGCTGTAGACGGTGCCAGCCGTCAGGCCGTTCAGCGTGAAAATGGCCGGTTTGCCATTATAGCTGAACGTGGTTTCCATCGTGTACAACTGATTGGTTGTGGCGATGTTGTTGTTGCCGTTGGCAGTGGTGTTGGCGGTATAGGACGTAATGGTTCCGGTTCCGCCGATGGCCCAGGTGCTTCCATTGGAAGTGCCTGATGTCAATCCGCCAGTGGCGAAGTTCACGCCATTGATCGTCAGCGCGCCGCCGTTGATGTTGGCGGCTTCCTGATAGGTATAGTTCGAATTGAGACTGACATTGGTGTCAGTCATATTGGAAGCGGCGGTGTAGTTAAAGGAAGAGAACACCCCCGCCGGCGCGGCTGCAAACAGCATCGGCGAGGCAAGCAGCGGGGCGGCGGCAAAAGCCGCCCCAGCAATCATTCGCCTGGACTTCGAGAAATTGGCGCGGGCGGCGCGACGGCTCATCTTAATTCGTTGCATGTTTCTCCACCTAAGTTCAGCTAATGCGTGAATTTCCGTTCTGACGTCAAGAATCGAATTGGGAAGGATTTTGGAAAGGAAAAAAACGGATCGCCCGCGAGACAAGAATTTGCCATCGCCTGGTCAACCCATCGTAGCAGAGTTAACATTATCTAAAGTACAGGCTATGGCCGAAAATGCAAGCAGATTGTCAGATTTATCGAACAACAGGGTGTGGCGCTCAAACGTGGCGTCGGGGCTCCTCCTCGTGTAGCCCCAAGGAGATGGGCGAGGGCGGATTTTCTAAATGCGCACGCCGGTGTCTGAGGTACTCCGAAGACCCGGATCCTTCGCGCGATGGATCCGGGTCTTCGGGGTACCTCAGACGCCGGCGTGAACATTACAATTCCCACTATCACTCCAATCCCCACTTTCCCCTGAGTACAAACGCACTCGGGGCGGGAGTCGTCACACAGAAAAGTTAGATCCCGAATAGTAGTGGGTGTGTATGGGATGCCCTTGCGGTTTTGTGAGTTAAACGATATTTCCCGCCAGCACATGTCTAATATTCGTGCCAGCTTCCCCAGTTCCGCGCGACCCGCCGAGCTTGCTCGCGAGCATGTGGCGGCGGGGGACTTGCTCTACTCCCAGGCACAATTCGCCGCCGCCCTCGACCGCTTTCAGCAGGCCGTCGGCCTTCAGCCCGATGTGCCCGATTATCATTTCCGCGTCGCGTCGGCAGCGTGGAAACTCGACCTGCGGCCGCTCGTGGAAACGCACTATCAGCGGGCGGCAGAGCTCGATCCCAGCTTCGCCGAGGCCCACAAGATGCTGGCCCAGTGGTTTGTCTCCCACGGGCGAACTGACCGCGCGCTGCATCACAGCAAACTGGCCTTCGACCTTGCTCCAGCCGACCCCGATACGCGCATTACCCGCGCTGTGGTGCTCACAACCGATGCCCAGCCGCAGGCGGGGTGGGAGATCCTTCAGCCGCTGGTCGATTCCGGATACACAAGCTGGCATCTGGCGTCGGCGTATGCCGACCTGGCCGGGCGCATCGCTCATCACGACCAGGCTGTGCAGGTCATTGAGCGAACCCTCGCCAGTGCCAAGATTTCCCCGGCGCTGGCGCGGCGGCTGCATGTTTCGGCGGCTTCGCTGCTGGAGGCAACCGGGCGCTACGACGATGCCTTCGCGCACATGCGGCGGGCGAAAAAGCTCGTGCCGGAGACTTTCGACCCATCGGCCTATTCAAAGTGGGTCGACCGCTGCCTGGATTTTTTCACGCCCGCCCGGTTGGCGGCGCTGCCGCATACAACGCGCCACGATACCCGGCCGCTGCTGATCGTCGGCGTCCCGCGCTCGGGCACCACGCTGGTCGAGCAAATCCTCGCCAGCCATCCATCGATCTTCGGCGGAGGAGAGCTTCGCACGCTCGGGGAAATCTCCGTTTCGCTCGCATCAACCCCCTGGGCCGAGGGCCTGGTATATCCGGAATGCCTTGAGCTGCTCTGCCTTCGCGAAGTCGACCGCCTGGCGGAGCAATATCTCAGCGTCATCAACAGCCTGAGTTCCACCGCCACGTATGTCACCGACAAGATGCCGCAGAATTACGAATGGCTTGGCATGGCCGCATTGATCCTTCCCAAGTGTCACATTATTCATTGCATCCGCGATCCGCGCGACACCTGCATTTCCTGTTTCCTCACCGATTTCGAGAAGGGCAACGCCTTCAGCAACGACGTCAGCCATCTGGTTTCCTACTACCGCGATTACCAGCGGCAAATGCAGCGTTGGAAGGATCTGCTCGGGGCGCAGATTCTGGATGTGCGCTATGAAGACCTCGTCGCCGACCCGGCCGGCCAAATCCGCCGGTTGCTCGATTTCCTGAATCTGCCCTGGGATGAGCGGTGCCTGGCATTCCATGAAAACGATCGAGCCGTCAACACCGCCAGCCGCAATCAGGTGCGCAAGCCCATCTACTCATCATCGATCGGGAGGTGGGAAAGGTATAAGAACAGCGCCCCGGAATTGGGGGAGCTGCGGGGAATTTGGTGATAAGTAAAACGGGACACGAGTGGACCCTGCGAAGAACCGAGGCGCCGGATCGCGCAAGGTCATTTTCCTAAACTGAGCGGTTTTAATGTGCCGCGGTGAAACCGGCGAGCATTTATGGAGAGATTTCGTGCTTTGACGCGACACGCGTGACACGCGTGACACGGGCGTCTCGCCGGCGTCCCGCCCGTGCTGGCGATGTAGTGAGTTTCAAGAAGTATTCTTCGCGTTTTATCGTCTCCGGCACGGCCGAGACGGCCGTGTCACGCTACGCCGCGAACTAAATTCCGACGGCAGGCATAATTTCGCCCGCGGGGCGCGCAATATTTGGCCTCCTTTTCTATGTTGTAGTTACCACAACTCAATATAGAAAGGAGGCCGTG
>DASRRM010000045.1:0-2603 GCA_035695715.1 Tepidisphaeraceae bacterium | reverse complement strand
TTCACGGCCACCGTCCTTTGGGCGAATTCAACGCCGAATCTGCCGGCGTTCTGACCCAGCTTTTTTTCTTCCGTCGGGGTCGCGATGAACAGCAACAGATCGCATCGAAGATCGTCCCTCTCGGCTGATGTCATTTCGCGTCCAATGCAGTAGCTCTTATTCACTCCAAAGCGCTTCTCACAATCTCGGAGCCGCATCTCCGATCCCCGGCGGCCGCGGCTTGCGGCCGACCTGGGTGCTGAAGCTTTGCAAATACGCAATCCACATCATCGATAGCCCGTAACCGTATGCGCCCTGCACGACCAGGTCCATGTAATGCCGGGTTGGCGGAATGTGATAGCGCTCGACGCTGATTCCCTGGTACGTCACCGCCTTCACCGGCTCGCCCTTTCCCAGCGGGGCGACTTTGACGTCGATCCGGCCATAGACGCCGATTTCCTTGCCATGCGTATCGGTTTTGCGGCCAACTTTCTGATCGAGGACGGTCAGTTCCGTTTCAGTCAGATCGAACAGCACGCCCATGACGTATTTGCCCGGATCGTAGACGATGTCGGCGATTCCGCCGCCCCAATAGTCGCTGTAAATGGGAAATCCCAGGCGATAATTATCGAGCACGGCGGGCTTTCCCGCCTTGAGAACCGGCGCGCGATGGGCGTAGTGCCTGCACCACTCGGCAACGGCGCGCGAATTGAGATTGGATCCGTAAGCGAAGTACCACATTCTTTACTGCGATCGTGTCACGTGTCGGCATTTTGCGCAAAACGCGTGGAAAGGCAAAAAAGCCGGGGCGGGATCATTAGACTGCGGAGAATCTCTGACGCATCCGCCAGGCAAACTCGTGGAAATCGGTTCCATCCCCCCGATCGATTTGTTCCTCAGCGAGATTAATCGCAGCGGCAGTTTCATTGTCGATATCTTCGGCAGCGCGGTCGAACATCATCTGC
The DNA here is from genome assembly GCA_035695715.1 of Tepidisphaeraceae bacterium. Taxonomy (GTDB): domain Bacteria; phylum Planctomycetota; class Phycisphaerae; order Tepidisphaerales; family Tepidisphaeraceae; genus RYN-428. The sequence continues at coordinate 1,659 of DASRRM010000045.1, read as the reverse complement.
TCGACCGCAGCCTCAATGGCAGCGTCGGCAGACGGGAATCTCCCGGCGCGCACTTCTGAATCGATGAACTCTTGAAGTTCTGGTCTTTTAAGCTGAACCTGCATACCCATCGTTATAACATAATCCTACAAAGTGATCGTCGAAGAAAAATGTAAGGTTGCGAAAAGGCGCGAAACCGCTCAGCGTGGGCTGGGCGCACGACCCGGTGACCGAAAATCCGGAAAAGGTTTGACCACGGATCACACCGATGCGCACGGATAAGAAAACCCCCTGATTTCCTTCCCATCCGCGTTATCCGTGAAATCCGTGGTCAGCTTCTGCGCATTTCCGGTCAATGGGGTTCCGGGCACAGTTCGCGCTAATTCATGCTCGGCTTTCCCGGCATCGTCGAAACTGGCTTTAGCGGCGCGCGGATGGCTTCAAACGCCGCCACGGTCCGCGATATTCGCCTCAGCACGTCGCATTCACACAAAAGCGAATGTTTCAGCGCGATATCATCGAGGAAATTGAAGGCGATCAGGTCGGAGATCTCAGCGGTGGAAAGCGCGGTGCTTAAAAGCTGGCGGAATTGCCGGCCGATGACCGTCGCCAACAGCGAGCCGTTGTCGAAGATGGACATAAATCGCTGGCGATAGGCATGAAGCTCGGCCTCGGGCGGGAGAACTTCCTCCAAAGGCTCAAGCTCGGCAATGCGGTAGGGATGATGATCGTGCTCGCGGACGATTTTGGCGCGGGTATGGCCCTGGAGGAGAAAGTTATAGGTGCCATCGGGAAGCGTTTCGTAATTCAGGATGGTTCCGACGCAAACGATCGGCTCGATTTCCGGGCGGCCGTAGTAATCCTTCTCCCAACCCGGTTTCAGCAGCGCCATGGCAAGCCGGCCCGAGCCGCTGAGCAGCCTGGCGGTCATCGCCTTGTAGCGTTCTTCGAAAATATGCAGTGGTAATACCGCGCGCGGGAAGAGCACGACATTGGGCAGCGGGAACAATGCGACTGCCGATAGCGGGCCGGTTTGGGAAGTGGAAGCCGCCATACAGGATAAATAAGCCAGGAGATGGGGTGGGGTTCGGGGTAAATGTCAAAGGGCGGCAAATAATCAGGGCGGCGGAAGATTCGCCAGAATGGACTCGATCTGCGGTTTGAGAGGCGGAACATGCAGAGTTGCGGTCTGATAAACGCGCGTCCAATTTACCTGAAAATAGTCATGGACAAGTACATGGCGCATTCCGGCGATCTGTTTCCAAGGCACGGCCGTATTTAAATCTTTGACGGGCTGGGAAAGGCGCCAGCATGCCTCTCCAATGATCTGAATATGACGAAGGACGTGCGAGCGAACGAGTTTATCGGAATCAAATTCCGCCTGCGTGGCTGGCGTCGTATCGAGGATTTCGCCAATCGCGATGAGGATGTCGTGCAGAAGCAGCCGATCCGATCTCATAGCGGTATTGCTTCCTTCGCGACATGTTCCCGGAACTCAGGGCGCATCCCGTCCTCATCAATTACATCAACCTTGGTGCCTAACAACTCGGCCAAATCCATCACAAGGCCGCCGTGGTCGAAAAGCGACCGGCCCGCGTCAAAATGGACAATAAGATCCAGATCGGATGTGTCGGTCGCGTCACCGCGCGCGACCGAGCCAAAAATCCGGATGTTCGAGGC
>DASRRM010000044.1:0-35838 GCA_035695715.1 Tepidisphaeraceae bacterium | reverse complement strand
CTTGGCCTCCTGTTGAAGTTGGTGTGTTACGCAACACCATTTTCGCAGGAGGTCATGCTTTGCGCGACCCCTTTGTAAGGCGCGCGCTGGCGCGGACTTACGACAAAAGCTAAGTTGACGGCATTGGGCGTCTCGCCCGTGTCCTCTTGAAATGAAAACACGGGCGAGACGCCCGTGATACGGGAAATCACCCGCGCCGCGTGGGGCGCGTGTTTTGGTTGCGGCCAGCGGCCGCGCTGAGGAGTACAGAACCCGCGTGTTGGGGCAACGGACTTGGGAGTCTATCGAAAAAATCCAGATAGGTTATTTTCGGGCGGACCCTACCCCTAAGTGGAGAGACGCACATGGGAAAATCTCGATCAATCACAATGCTCTCGATGTTTGTCATCCTGATCCTGGCAGCGCCGCTGCTTGCCGAGCCGGGGCCGTTGCCGGGCACCCGGCTTTTGCCGGACGGCGTCGATCTCGATTCGCAAATGCTCGATGGGATCGACCGTTTCCTCGATCGGCAAACCGATGCCGCGCTCGCGCGGCGGCCTGGTTTCTGGAAGCGCGACACTTCCTCGGCGCAGGCATACGTGCAATCGATCGCGCCGAATCGCGCGCGACTGGCGGTGATGCTTGGCGTTGTTGACCGGCGTGAGCGCTTCGATTCGCCGGAATTGATCGCAACCGTCGACAAGCCGGCGTTGGTGGCGACTGGAGATAACTTTGAGGTCTACGCGGTGCGCTGGCCGGCGCTGCCGGGCGTATGGGCGGAGGGGCTGCTGATCAAACCGGCGGGCCAGGCGGTGGCGGATGTGATCGCGATTCCCGATGCGGATCAAACGCCGGAGATGTTGTGTGGACTGGCCGATGGCGTGCCTCCCGAATCGCAGTTCGCCCGGCGGTTGGCCGAGCATGGGTGCCGGGTGCTTATTCCGACCCTGGCGAGCCGGTCGGACGAATTTTCGGTGGCCGATTCCGGGCGGGCGACCAATCAGACCCACCGCGAATGGATTTACCGGCCGGCGTTCGAGGTGGGCCGCCATGTGATCGGGTATGAGATCCAAAAAGTTCTCGCGGGCGTCGATTGGTTCGAGCGCGATTCGTCCGGAACAGGCAGAAAAATCGGCGTGTATGGATACGGTGAAGGCGGAATGCTGGCGCTGTATTCCGGCGCGCTCGATTCGCGAATCGCCTCGGTGGGAGTTGCCGGCTACTTCGATTCCCGCCAGCAACTGTGGGCCGAGCCGATCTATCGCAACGTGTTCGGCCTGCTGCGCGAGTTCGGCGACGCGGAAATCGCTTCGCTGATCGTTCCGCGAAAATTGACCATCGAGGCTTGCGCCGGTCCCAGGGTCGCGGGTCCGCCATCGGCGACGGCCCAGCGCAGCGGCGCAGCGCCCGGCAGCCTGCAAACGCCAAAGCTTCAAAGCACGACCGCCGAAGTTGATCGCGTCAAACTTTTGTTGGAAGGTCGGATGGATGGCGCGTTGCCGAAGCTGATTGTGAGCGGCGGCGGTACTGGGCCGGTCGGCTGCGAAAATGCAATCGTAGAATTCCTCGACGGGCTTGGTGTGAAGAGCGTGAAAAGCCCGCCGATGGGCAAGCCGCACTTGCAGCGAGCGGAAATCGCCAAGCCCGAATATGCCGCCGCGCGGCAGCGGCGGCTTGTCGAGGAGATGTCTGCATATACCCAAAAGATGGTGAAGCTCAGCGATGGCGAACGGGTTAAGTTCTGGGCCGATGCCGATCGCAAATCGAAGTCGCCAGAAAAATGGAAGGCGTCGACGGAAAGCTATCGCAAGATTTTTGAGCTCGACGTGATCGGGCAGTTCGACGAGAAACTACTCGCCCCTGATGTGCGGGCGAAGGTGATTTACGTTACCCCTGCGTTTACGGGCTATCAGGTTGCGATGGATATTTGGCCGGACGTGATCGCCAGCGGAATTCTGCTGATTCCAAAAAACATCAAGCCCGGCGAGCGCCGGCCGGTGGTTGTTTGCCAGCATGGCCTGGATGGATTTGCGAAGCAGGTGGCCGATCCGGCATTTGACAGCCCTTACTATCATCGCTTTGCATGCAAACTCGCCGAGCAGGGATTCATTACCTACGCCCCGCAAAATCCCTATTTCGGCGGCAACCGTTTTCGCCAACTGATCCGCAAGGCCCATCCGCTCGGGGCCACCCTTTGGACGTTCATCGTCGCGCAACACCGCCAATCCACCGAATGGCTCGCGTCATTGCCAAACGTCGACCCGGGCCGTATCGCCTTCTACGGGCTTTCCTACGGCGGCAAAACCGCCATGCGCGTGCCCGCCGTGGTGGACCGATATTGCCTCTCAATTTGCTCCGGCGATTTCAACGAATGGATCTGGAAATGCACCTCGCTTCAGCTTCCAAGCGCATATCCCGCCACTAACGAATATGACATGTTCGAGTGGAACCTTGGCAATACCTTCAATTATGCCGAGATGGCCGGCCTGATCGCCCCGCGCCCGTTTATGGTTGAGCGCGGGCACCATGACGTCGTCGGCATTGATGAATGGGTTTCCTATGAATATGCCAGAGTGAGAATGCTGTATGATGAACTGGGGATCGGCGACCGCACGACCATCGAATATTTCGACGGCCCCCACACGATCCATGGCGTGGGAACATTCAAGTTCCTCCACGAGCAACTGCACTGGCCGGAGAAGGCAGGCAAATGATTCCAAGAGTTCCTAACAAATGCCATAAATGAACGCCAAGACGCCGAGGACGCCAAGATCGGAAAGAAGAGATGAAATCATTGGTAATTCCGTGTTCTCTTGGCGCTTTTTCTTGGCGTCCCTGGCGTCTTGGCGTTCATTTATGGCATTTTGCTGGAAGGTCACTTCGATTTAGGCGTCGCTGGTTCTTCCTGCAATGCAATATATGCGAATAAATCGCGGACCTGTGCGTCGGTCATCAGGTCCAGCAGCTTTTCCGGCATGCGCGAGATGGCCGATTGGTCCAGGCTGGCGATTTGCGACCTTGGCACTGTCACCTTTGTCGTGCCATCTTCAATCGTGACAGCCTGCGGCGTCGATTCAACCAGCGGCCCGCTGAGCACCCGGCGATCGGTCGTGCGAAGCGTGTAGGTTGCATATTCCGGGCGGATCGATGCGCTGGGATCGACGATATTGGGAACGAGAAAGTTTAGATCGGTGCGGTCATATGCCGTGAGATTCGGCCCGATGTTGCCGCCGCGGCCGCGCAGCGTGTGGCACGCCGCGCAGGTTTGGTCGAACAGGGCTTTGCCGCCTGCTGAATCGCCTTTTCCATGCCGCAGGGCGCGCATGACGCGCTCCATGCTCTGTGTCTTCTCGGCGGAGGTGGAGGGTTGGACCGAACCCCACAATCGAGTCACGCGCGCATCGAGCTTGGCATCCCCGTGAAGCGCAATTTGCCGCACCTGATCGAGCGACACCTCCGTCCGTTGCACGGCTCCCGCACCAATGGCATCGAGCAGTGCGGCTGCCCACGCCGCGCGCCCGGCAAGCAGACTGATAACCCCGCCGCGCAGGGCGCGATCCATGCGGGGATATTCTTTCAGGACCGCACCCGGCACGCCGGGATCATCGAACCGCTGCAAAGCGGCGATTGCCGCTCGGCGAACCTCCTTTGGCTCGCGGGCATCGAGCAACGCAAGCAGATGCGGCTCGCACGAGGCATCGCCGGTTTGAGCCAATAGTTCGATCATCGAAACGCGATTGGCCGGAGAATTATCTTTCCCGCTCGCCAGTTCAATTGCATCGGCCTGTGCCTGCCGCAATCCCAATCTCAGCATCAGCCGAATGAGCAGCGGCGTGTGTTTTTGCGTGGTCCACAGCTTTCCGGCGGATTCCTTGAGAGCATCAGGCATTGCCGGCAGGGGCGCGCCGCGCAATCCCAGATCAATCCCGGAGATAATCAGGTCGTTTTCTGCCTGTCCCGGGGAAAGCGTCAGGAGCGCTGCGCACGCGGAAAACCCGTCTGCCGAACGCTCGGCCGCATACCTTCGTGCCAGTCTCTCCAGCAAAAAATCGCGGGCCAGTGGCTGCGACCAGATCGATTGGTTTTTCCACAGTTTCAGGACAAGATCCTGCCCGCTGATCGCCTTGTCCTCGATCGCCCACCAGAGTAACAGGGGGATATATCGATCCTGAACATCCTCCGAATGCCGCAGGAGTTTTTCCACGATCGGAATATCCTGCTCGGCGGGCAGCCTGCGTGCCGAGCAGGCAAGTTGCATTCGAACCACGGGGGATTTCTCGATTTCCGCCAGGGCGACGAGTTTGGCCTCGATTTTCTCCGAGACGTGCTTCTCATCGCATAAAAGCCGAACGGTCCATGCGCGGACATCGGGATTTTCATGGGCGAGGGCGGATTCAGCGAAGGCATCGTCAAACCCGCCGCTGACGTACAGCGCCCAAAGCGATTGCAGTGCCAGGCGGCCGCGGTTTTGGCCGACCATCTTCCGCAGCCGCGGGACAACCGCCGGGTCGCGCCGATCGGCCAGCAATCGCCGGGCGGTGCGGGCATACCAGTCATTGGATTTGTCCAACTGATCGACGAGCTGATCGCTGCTGAGCTTTCCCAGATCGATCGGCTGATAGAACGGCAGCCCGGTCGGCGCAATGCGATACACGCGCCCGGTGTCCTTTTCCCAATCATCCTTGGCAATGACATGATTTGCCCGGATGTCATACCAATCCGCCACATACACCGCCCCATCGGGCCCGGTGCGAATATCAACCGGCCGAAACCGCCTATCCGTCGATGTAATCAAATCGCCGGCATATCGCGTGGTGAACGATGATCCGGCCGGCTTGACGGTGTCCCAATCAACCTTGTTATCCAGCAAGCGCGGAGTGATCCACGATCCATTGAATTCTGAAGGAAAAGCGCCGCCCTGATAAATGACCCCATTTTGCGTCACATGCCCGCCGTGCCACCCTTCATGCGGCACATGCCCGAAAAACCCAAAGGCATAGGGATTATGCAATTCCCCATGCTTGCCAAAATTCTTGATGAAGTATCCTCCCTGCACATAGTGAACCATGGCGCTGCCGCCAAAATTGGTGCCGGTGAGAAGGTTGCCGTGTTCGTCCCATTCAAGGCCAAAGGTATTTCCGCCCCCTTCGCTGAAGACTTCGAATGCCTTGGTTCGCGGGTTATATCGCCAGGCCGCCTGCTGAAATTCCTGGCCCTGGATGTGCGCCGTATTGGTGCTTCCCTGCGCCCCGTACAGCCAGCCATCCGGGCCCCACGTGAGGTGGTTGACCACAGCGTGGGCGTCCTCCATTCCAAAGCCGCTTAAGATCACCTGCGGTTCTCCGGCTGGCGCATCGCTCCCTTCTTTCATTGGATAAAACAGCAGGTATGGCGTCTGCGCCACCCACACGCCGCCATAGCCTATTTCCATCGCGGTCGCCAGATTCAGCCCGGTGACGAAGTCGACGCTCTTATCGAATTTCCCATCCGACTTGCTGCTTTGCAGAATGGTGATCCGATCGGCCCCACGCGGCCCGCGCGGCGGAGGCTCGGGCACGCGATCATATTTCGTCCGAAGAAACTGGTCCTGGCTGATGATCTTCAAGCCCGCCGGATAGGGATACTGAATATACTGAACCACCCACAACCGCCCGCGCTCGTCAAACATGATATTGACAGGCTGGCGAATCATCGGCTCGCTGGCCGAAAGCTGAATCTCAAACCCAGACGCAGGCGTAAGCGCCCGGCGGGCCTCTTCCGGCGGCAGGCCGGTTGCTCGCGACGACGCCGCAAGCCAGAGTGCCGCAACCATGATCACGCCCGCCGCCATGCGGCGCAACTGCAAAGGCCTGTAGGATTGAAACCACATTGACACAGCGTAACGTAACGATTTGCCGCTCCGCAAGATGACCGCCGGCCGCTTGACGCTACGAGCGTCGGTGATATCCTGTTTGCGGGTTCAATTCAGCTTGGCAAACGGGGACAATTCCCCCGCGGAGGCAGCATCCCATGGACAACGGCATCCGATTCGAAGGCGCTTGCGACATCGATTCCTGGCCGCCCAACGTCGAGGGAAAGCCGACCCAGGTCGCCGTGTTTGGCATGTACCATCCGAAGAAGGGAAAGTGCTGCGAGATCCTCTGGACCGGAAAGTTTCCCGCCCTGGACACGGCCATGTATTGGGGCGCGAAAAAGGAACTCGAGGCCGTCCGCAAGGGCAAGTGGTATATCGCCAGCCGCGTGCTCTGGCAGCACGATCTCACCCCCGAACAAGCCGTGGAAAGCGTCCGCCAGAAGATGCAGGCCCAGGTCGATCACACCATCAAGGAGTTCAACCGCGGCCGCACGCCATCCTTCGCCGACATGCCCGGCGGCCTGCGCCCAATCCTCCCCGGCGACGGCCACGGCATGCTGATCGAGATGGAAAACCCCGAAAATCCCAACGACGTGCGAAGCCTCTATCTCCCGCCAACCCCGCCGGAGAAATGACACGTCGTCTATCCAACACCCGTGGCGCCGGCCGCGCCCCAAAGCGCACCATTTGGCGCCCCAATTTGGTGCGCACCATGGCCCATGTCCCGAAATGTCCCATTTTTTTGATTTTTCACTCAAAAATGGGACACGCGTTTCTTTTCAAAGTACGCAAGTCAGTTCGATTCAAACACATACGCCGTTTCACGGCCGCCTGGCATCGCGGGGCCGATGGGACATGTGAGACATGTTTGGGACAAAAAATGTCCCATCCATGTCCCATGGGCGTTTGGAAGCGGGGCATGGGTTGCGCGGACGGAAAAGACGTTGGGCATGAAATCGACGATGCGTCCGCGAGGTTGGACGCCCGTGAGATCCGCAAAAAGAATCAAAGGCGTCCAACCTGTTGACTGCCCCCGACCCGCGTTGATTTTCGCGTAATGCGAACGGCACGCAAGCGTGCAACGGCTAAACGGTTCGGAAGAAGACGGCAGTTTTTTCGACCCGTCCCATGAAGTTGCGTTCGCAATCCATCCTGTCGCGTGCGAAGCACACCCAACCGTTTAGCCGCTGCACGCTTGCGTGCCGTCCGAAGCGCTCTTGAGAACCTTCATTGTGTCCGCAGCATCGCATCCGCGAACGGTGACCGCGATAATGGGTAACACATAGAGGCAAATGATGGATGTGACGCGAATATCACCCTTTGTAGCGTCCCAAGCAAAACCTGCTGGAGGACAGGCAAAGCGGGACGGGTCCGGGACAGACAAATCGGGACGGGTCCGGTTTTCACGTTTCTACCTTCTTTCTCAGCTGATTCCGCTTACGGGATGCCGCAAATCACTAATACCGGACACCGGACATGGGACCTGTCACTAATATCGGACCCGTCCCGCTTTGCGTTTCCGCGTCCCGCTTTGCGTTTCCGTCCCGCTTTGCGTTTCCCAATCATTTGGCGAGAGAAAAATTTCATTACTTCCTCCATACATGAGCTGGCGCTGCGTGGGACGGGGATGATCGGGCAAGGCGGCTTAAGTTGACGGCATTATCCTCTGTCCTGTTTTCCTTCCTTGTCCGTTTTCCTTCCTCGTCTTTGATCTCTTTCCGCCCTGTGACCTGTCACTGATCCCACGTCCATTTGACTTCGGCTCTTGAATTACTGAAGACCGTTATGCGCTCATCATGATCCACATATAAAGAGAAACTTCTTCGCCCGATCGGCTCGAAGACAAAATCAATCGCATCTTTCAAAACGGCAACCAAAAGTCGGCGCGTTTCAGAGGATGTCGTGGTTTCAGCAACCCAATCTTTGAGATATTTCGTATCACGCATACTCGGGGTTGTGGTGCCGCACTTTGAGAGGATCAGGTTCAGCGTCGTGGGCTCGAAAACTATTTCGTCGAAAATAATCCGGGCTTGGTGCCGATCGGTCATTCGTGAGATAATCATATCCGCGACGCACTCCGGACGCAGGGGCGTAACATAATACGATTCCTGATATTTCCAAGATTTTGAACAGAAGGCGTTAATCGCGCCTTGCATAGGTTTTATTTCAGTAGCCACTGTTCATCTCCGATCTGATGCGTAGCCGCGAGAATGGGGTCTCGTCGCCGGATCATTCGCCTTTGTGACCAATCTGGCGCCGGAACAGTACCAACGCACGGCCCCGCTCTCGTCCTTGATGCTAACCAACTTGCCTCCGACCACGACCATGGGAAGACGATCCGAATCCCAAACCAACGAGGTATCGGCAAGCGTTCCTCCCTCCAGCGATCGGGCGGGACCAATGATAGATACGCTCGCTTTCTCACTCACGCTTCCCGGGGGCTGTGTTCTCGGCAGCCTCAATTCAAGTTCCACAGCCGCCATGTTCTCATATCCGATCTTTTCGATCGTGCGCTTGTCAAAAGTTGAGGCGGCGATGCGCTTAAGGGCGGGGGAGCCGCTTCCATCGCCGGTTCCCTTCAGGCCGGTAACCACGCCCAGCCCCGTATATATACGATAGGTTTCTGCGGCCTTCTGGCTCGGCGCACTGTTTGCGCATGACGTCAGGCAAAAAAGCACGAAAGGCAGTGAAAGGCGTAGAACTTTGGGCAAAGAAAACGGGACAGGTTTGATTACCATCGATTTCACGATTCACGCCCTTCCCTTCCTCGGCCGTCCGGCGTTTCGGTAGATCGATTCCATTCCCAACGCGGCGGTCATGCGTGCGTGCCACGGCTCTTCGCCAAAGGGCCATGCCGTCAAATCAAACCTGTCCCGTTTCCTGTCCTGTCCCGTTTCCTGTCCCGTTTCCTGTCCCCGTGTTCTGTCGGCATGCGTTTGATAATTACAGTACCGTGAACGACGCCGTGCCGGTTTCTGAAACCGACACGCCACCGAGAGTGACCGACACGTCGGGAAGGTAGCTTCCGGCGGTAAGGGCGGTGCTCTTGAACCGAAGTTTGAAGGTTTTGCTCTTGTTGGGGGCGATCTTTACGCCGGAATGGCTGATGCTGTCGAGGATTACCCCGGCGATCTGGGTTCCGTCTTCAGCGGCAGGGGTGAGCGCGATATCGACGCCGCTCGCCACGACGTTGCCGGCGTTGGTCACGGTGATGGTGAGCGAGCCGAATTTACCGGCGGCTATCGAAGCCGGCGCTACGCCGCCGACTGAGATCGTCGGCTGCACGAACGCCGCGGCCACGTTCACTGTCTGCGTGGTTGCCGTGAGGTTTGTCAGATTGTTGGCGTCGACCACTTCGGCCAGCAGGTAATAGCTTCCGTCCGGCAGTGATGCCGGCAGCGATTTGATATTGAAATTAACCATGTGCGTCTTGCCGGCCTTGATCGACACATTCTTCAATGTTGCACTCGTTACCGGAACCTGGTTGCCGTCCAGCGTGGTTGTGGTGTTGGCGTAGATATTAACCGTCACCTTCCCCTTCAACGCGGTCCCCGAATTGGTGAGAATCACCGGCACTTTTGCGGACAGTTTTCCGCCCGCGACCACCGCCGGCGGCAGGCTCACGCGGCCCAGCGATGGAACCACCGTTGAAGGCGCGACGGTAACGCTGATCGGCGTGGTGGTCTGCGGAGCCAGCGAGCTGTCGCTTGCCGTCAGCGTATAGGTTCCGGGCACCGAGAAAGTCACATCGCTGAAGGATGCCACGCCAGAGCTGGCCGCTACCGTCGTCGTTCCGCCCAGCACGGCCCCAGCCGGCCCGCTGGCAATCGCAAGCGTGACGTCGGAAGAATCGGTTTGAACGAGGTTGTCGCTGGCATCGACCACATCCACGTCGACTGGCGCGCTGCTGGTAAGCGTGCCGGACGCGGTGCCTGGTTGTGAACCAATATTCAGGGCCGCCGCGCTTCCAAACTGGCTTGAATCGGCGGCAACCGATTGGATCACGAAAACGCGCACATCGCCGTCCATATATCCCAGGTCTGAAGGGATGACCAGGACGCGGGTTTCTCCGACTTCGATGCCGGTCGCCCCCTCATCGAAGCCGCTGATCACCTGCTCCGGCGAGGCGTTGAGCGTAAACGTGAAAGTGCCGGGCGAGTGTGCCAGAGATTCATCAAACTCCGCGCCGCTGCTTTGATAAAAGCCGGTGTAGAGCATCGTGAGATTCTGGCCGGTGACCGCTCCAGCGCCGCTGCCGGGGGAGACGGTGGCGATCTGAAGCCCGTCGCCGGTGGTCGTGAAAGCTGGAAGGGAGATGGCCACGCCCGCGGCGGCGGAAGTGCTGGCAGCATCGGTGCTGGTGCCGAGGTATTGGGCAGTGAGCGAATAATTTCCCGCGTAAAGCGCGTTGCCGGCTCCGAAGTTGAAAATCGCCTGACCGCTTGCGTTTACGGGGGCGGTGAGGTCGGTGGCTGTTCCATTGTTAAGCAAGCTGACCGTTCCGCTGGTCACGGCAGCGCCCGTCCCATCCTGTACCGTTGCGCTGACGGTAAACGCCTGGCCAAGCAGCGTGGCGGAGGGCGCAGTCAACGTCGTTGCCGTGGCAACGGCCGCCGACAGCAGGCAACGATTCTCAAGCATTTCGAGCGATACCGGGAAGGACTTTGTTTTTCGCATTGAACTTCTCAAGCCTTTGGGACTATGTGAATAGAAAAAGATTTCCGCCGTTGAGTCCTTCTCATAAACGACGACGTGATTGCCCTCGCAAACGCCGCCATATCGTTTTATATCCGCGAGGCTCTCCTTACCGTCAAGATAAATCCGCCGGTCCGCACATTGGGTATTAAAGTCGACCCAAATATATTTAAGTTTTCGCATGCATGAGCCTTTTCAGCGTCTCACCTTTTCACCGTCTTTGACTTAGTCCCGCCCAAGATTTTTCATATGCGAATATTCATCCGATCGCAGATGGCGGCGGCCGCGAGGATCAGGCCGAGCAGGGCGGCAAGAAGGAAAAGTCTGAACATCAGGCTGAAATACCGCGGACGGCGCAGAATCAGGGATTCAGCGGGGAATAGTTCCTGGTCCAGTTTCCACCCGTTGCTTTCCAGGAATTTGCGGGTGTTGCCCAGCGGATTGTTACCCAGAACGATTTCCTCGCCGCCAAGACGCAGGCTGACCCGGCTATTCATCATCGCCATTCCCACGAACGTCACCGCATTCCTCGGCACCACCAGCACATCGCACTCCAACACGTCGCCGGTGGCTCTCAAGAAGGTCTGCACGGGCGCGGGCAGTTTTGACATCGCAGCCGTGTGGACATCGTGGGCGGCATCATTTTCGAGAATGCCGTCCATGATTAACAGGCTAAGCCGGGGCATCCGCCGTGGGAGAACCTTGTTGACCTTCGCGAGGTAAAAAGCCTTCGGCGAGGCGATTGCCACCGCATCCCACTGCATCTTGAAAAGATACATCGAACTGCCCACACGATGGAACGGCCCATCGTCCGCCGCCGGCGCCACGATATTAGCCAGCGGCACCGCCAGCGCCGCAGTGCGCGCATCGATAATATCTTGGATGGTTTCGATCGGCACCCACTTGGCCATCCCCGCGCACCATGCTTCGTCGGTGAGTTTGGCAGAGCCATAATTCAACAGCGTGAGCATCTGCTGCATGGACAGCGGCCCCTTGGGCAAACCTTTGATGCGGACGAACCATTCAGTCATTGGGTTTTCATCTCCCTGCTACGGGCTCGCTACGTTCGCCACAATGCCCCGAAATTCCCGATTTGCAAGAGTTCTGCCGGCGCATGGGGCATCGAAAAAAGGCTTGCCTTCCCGCTCCGCCGCCAATCGAGATCGCGGTGCAGGACTAAACGTCGCAAACGGTTTCTCCTCCCTCGCCGGGACTGAAGGGACGATTCCACAAAACTGGCGTCGCTTGCGATGGTATAACGCATGATGGGCCGGCGTCGGCCGGGGTCGGCCCGAGGCCGTGGCATTTTGAATCAATTGGAGAACGGCAATGAATTTTCAATGGGCGAAATTGCGGGCGGGTTTGGTGGTTTTGGCGGCCGTCATCGGGATGTGCTGCATCGGCGGCCCGTTGGCCAGGCGGGCCATGGCTGTGCCGCCTCATCCGCCCGCCGAGGCAATTCTTTCCGATATTCATGACATGTTCCAGGAGCTGAGCAAAACGGTGGGTGGATTGTCAAAGGAGCAGCAGGCGAAGGTTGACGCGATGGAAAAGGATATCGCGGCCAAGCTTAAGGCCAAGCCCGATGTTGAGCCGTCGGAATCCGACGTCCTGTTGCAATTTCGGGCGATTCTCACCGACGCGCAGAAGGTGAAGTTCGACAAATTTCTGAATGATGCGCGGGCGAGGGCGGCGGAGGCGCTGACCAGCAGCAATTTGAAGTTGATGTTTGGCGCCGTCACGATATACGCCAACGAACACGCCAACGCGATGCCCCCGGATCTGGGCACGATGTTGTCGGCCACATTCACGCCGAAGAACTGTCTGGTTGGAAACTCCAAGACTGCCATCCCGGCCGACCTGGCCTCGCAGGACATCAAGAAGCAGGCGGCATGGGTGAACGCGCATGCCGAATTTGCCTATCTCGGCGCGGGAAAGAACCAGACCAAAGTGGACGGCGGATTTGTGCTGGCGTATGTGAAAGCGCCGGGCGCCAGGACCAACTTTCTCTTTGCCGACGGAAGCGTGTATGTGTATGACCAGGCTGTTGCGGCGAAGTTGATCGCCGACGTGAAGGCGGGCAAAAACCCGCCGCCGTCCCGGCCGCCGCTGTAAGGAAACACCACGGCGTTTTTGAGTTCAGCTCCGCCGGCGTTGCCCAAGGCCAGATTTTCGATACGGGATCCACGTCCGGCGACTATATCACGGTGACGCCGGAGCCGGCTTCCATCGCGCTCTGCGCCGGGGCGGTTTTCGCCTTGGCATTGCGGCGCAAAACGGGACGGGCAAAGCGGGACGACTCCGGGACGGGTCTGCCTTCCCCGGCACCATCAGTTTTTCAGCCATCGACGGCAGTGGAACCAGGTTCTTTCGGCGGCGGCATCCAGAACTTCACCGTCACATCAGTTCCCGAGCCAGCGTCGCTGTCGCTTGCGGCATTAACCGGCATCGGACTGCTCTGTCGGCGGCGGCGGCGTTAATGCTATTCAGCCCACCCGGGTTGTGGGGGAAAATTCAATCGTCCCCGCAACATCGCCTTTTTCAAAAATTTGCTTGCTTTGCAAAATGGCATTGCCATATAACTGCGGAAATGAGCGGGAAGAAACTCATTTTATCGTTCGCGGCGTTGTTGGGTTGCGCGGCCGCGGCGGATGCCGCTGTAATCGATATCACGACAAGCAGCAATTCCACCGTCACCCAGTACTCGACCACCGGCACACAACTGGGCTTACGCGCCACCGGCGGCAATCTCAATACGCTCGCTAGCGATGCCAGTGGAAATCTTTACATCACCGACCTTGGTGGCGGAGTCGTCAGGTTTCCGGGTGGCGCACCTTCGGCCGCATACAGTTTTCTATCCACCAGCGGCACGACAGGGGATTATTACGGCACGGCGGTTGATTCCTCGGGACGGATCTATTTTTCCGCCGACGCCGACACGGGCAGCTCGAGCGACATCAAGATTTACCGATACAACGATACAAGCCAGCCTCCGGTCCTCTTTTCCGATACTGCCCCCGCCACAAGCTTCGGCGTGCGAAATTCCGTCGCCGTCGATCCCGTCAGCGGCAACGTCTTCCTCGCCGACAACGCCAACAGCAAAATTCTCGAATACGACACCTCCGGGGCTTTGATCAATACGTTCACCAATGGCGTGAGCGGCCCGTGGAGCATCGCCGTCGACCACCTCGGCGACTTGTACGTCTCCAATACCGGCTCGAGCAGCCTGGTGAAAATAGTGATCAGCAGCGGCATCAACTCGAATGTCGCCACCGGCCTGAAGTCGCCCACCGGCGTTGCCGTCGATTCGCAAGACAACGTTTACGAATTGGCGGTGAACAGTTCGAATCACTACGGCGTTTTTGAGTTCAGTTCCGCCGGCGTTGCCCAAGGCCAAATTTTCGATACTGGATCCACGTCCGGCGACTATATCACGGTGACGCCGGAGCCGGCTTCCATCGCGCTGTGCGCCGGGGCGGTTTTCGCCCTGGCATTGCGGCGCAAAACGGGGAGGCGGGGGAGTCAGATCGCGCGCATTTAATTTTGTCGGCGTCCGCGATAGACTGCCGTTACACATGTCGAATTATTGGGTTAAGCGGACAGATGCCTCGACTTCGGAGGGGCCGTATTCGGGAAGTCAACTCAAGGCGATGGCCGCGAGCGGGCAACTGACCGAGGGGATGTTCGTTTCCGCCGATCAGGCGAAATGGACGGCGGCAGCGCGGGTGAAGGGGCTTTTTGCCGCGCCCTCGCCGGCGGCGGCTCCATTCCCGCCAGCGCCTCAATCGCCGCCAGCGCCATCGTCGCAATCGCAGGGCGAATCATGGCAGACGGCCGATGGCGCGCAATATGACGCCATGCCCCAGCCGCCTCCCTTTGTAAGAGCTCAAACTTCGGCTATCGCGCCGCCAGCGGTCCCAGCTCCCGCTTCGCTGGCGTACGCTTCGTACGTGGGGGGAACCAATTCTTTTGTCGGGCGGCCGCGAAACGTCAAGTGGTACTTGATTTCGTCCATCGTGATCCTCGGGATGATCGCATTACAGATCCTCTTTACGGTGATCACCGTCGCGACTGTCTTTGGAAGCGTCAGAAGCGGGGCGCCTTCGCGGCCCATGGCCGGCGCATTCCTGGTCATGACCTTCGCCGGCCTGGCAATGCGGATGATCGCATTTTTCGGCTTTATCGGCCTGCACATCTATTTCATCGTCTGGCTTTATCTCGTGCACGACGACGTGCGAAAGTACACCAACGGCGCATATCCCATTTCCCCGGGCCAGGCGTGCGGGTTTTGCTTCATCCCCTTCTTCAACCTCTATTGGATCGTTTACGCGCCGTACAAGCTGGCCGAATTCGTCGACCAGCAACTCGGTTCAACAAAGCAGATCACCAATCCCGTCACCGTCATGGTGTTCCAGATCCTGCAACAGGTGGTTGTCTTTCCGTGCATGTGCGTTTATTCGCCGTCGCCGATTTTCAACGCGCTGTCGATGCGAAGCATCCAGGAAGGACTCAACCAGATTTGGAGCAACGGCGGACCTGTCCCGCCGTCCTCCGGCCCGCCCTACGGCGGCGCTTATGCCCCGGCGTATGCCGCACCGGTTGTTCGGCAATTCCAGGCGCAGACGAGTGCGGCCCCGGCGAATGATGCGCCGCCCGTTGATGCAAGTTACTCCATGGAACCGGTCAAAAAGGGCATGCCGCGTTGGGCCTGGCTGACGATTATCATCGGCGGGTCGGTCCTGGCTGTGGCGGCGGCGGTGGGAGGCATCTTCATGGCGCTTTGGCCCGCTTTTTCGCGAGTGCGCGCCGCGGCATTGCAGGCGCAGGCCCAGAAAAATGCCGCGATCTCCAGCGCCAATTCCGGAAACTCCGCCCAGTCGTTCGCCGCTCCCGCCGGATCGACCGAGCTGCTCGCCGGGCTTGACGTGGCGGCGTACAGTCGCGCCGGATCGTGGCGGACGGTCGGGGCCGGCGTGCAATCCAGCGGGCAGGGCGTGGAAATGATCGGCATTCCCTACCATTTGCCCGAAGCATGCAACCTCAACATCGAATTCGTCCGCCACAGCGGCAACGAAGAACTGGGCCTGAACTTCCAGGAAAAAAACCGCAGCTCGATGCTCCTGGTCGGCGCACAGCACGATACGCGCATCGGCATCGACATGGTCGGATCGATGCGCAGTCCCGGCAGCGGCAAAGGACCGCGCATTACTCCGGCGGGCGAGGTGCATCGCCTGGTGGTCAAGATCCGCAAAGACTCCGTCGATGCAATGCTGGACGGCAAGTTCCACTACCACGTTTCGGCGAAATTCTCGAATTGGAAACTGGCGCCCAAATGGAATGCAGGCAGCGGCGACACGCTGGGACTTGGAACATCCAACAGCTCAATCGAATTCCGTTCATTGACGGTCAGCCCCGCCGATGGGCATTGATTCCGGCGCGATATTATTAGGGTCCGCCCGAAAATAACCTGTATAATTTTCGTGATCGTCTCGCAAATCTGTCCGCTCGACGCCGGTTCTGACACACCCGCCGTATGATATTGTCCGTTTCGTGTGCGAAGTCGCAACGAGCCGCGCACGAAGGGTACTCCCGAAGTAAGCGGTTTCGCGGATCCGCTTACTCCGGGAGTACCCTCCGTGCGCGGCTCATTCGTTTCCGGATTACGCCCGTGCGCCGAACCAGACATTCTTAAGCGGCGTGTGCAAAAGTACAGCGGCGACCGAGGGAGCAAGAGCCGCCACATGCGGAAGTTCCATCTTGGCGTTGTTCGCTTGGCGTCCTTTGCGTCTTGGCGTTCATCTTGTTCGCTCGGCACGCCGGCCCTTCACGGCCATTTATTTCTTCCCTCTGCTTCCCTGTCCGCCCCTTGCGCCTAAGATTTGCCCACCTAATGACCCAGGCGGAGTCTGCACAACCTGATTCGATGCCGGTGTTGCCTTATGAAACAGCGCCCGCGGCGCGCCTGCGCGGATTGCTGCGCGAGCTGCTTTGGCTGGCCATTCCGGTGCTGGCGGAAAATGTTTTGCATATCTTTGTGGGGCTCAATGACACGTATCTCGCCGGGCATTTGCCGGCACAGGCCAAGGATGCAACCGCCGCCGTGGGGTTGGTGACGTATGTCCTGTGGCTGATCGGGCTGATTGCCGGGGCGATTGGCACCGGCAGCACCGCCATCATCGCGCGGGCGGTCGGGGCGAAACATCAGCGGCTGGCGAACAGCGTTTGCGGGCAGAGCGTGATGGCGGCGGTCATCGCGGGGGCTATAACAACGGTTATCGTGGCGCTGTTTGCGGTGCCGATCACGCGGGCCACGGGGTTGCAGCCGGATAACCCGGCGTTTGGGTTTTCGATCTATTACCTGCGGATTTTGGGATTGTCGCTGCCGTTCATGATGCTCATGCTGGCGGCCAACGCCTGTTTGCGCGGGGCGGGAGATTCGGTTTCACCGGCGATCGCCATGATCGTCGTCGACGTGGTGAACGTGGTCTTCAGCTTCGCGCTGACGCGCGGGTGGTGGGGCATTCCGGTGATGGGGTTTCGCGGGATCGCCATCGGAACGGTCATCGCCTATATCGCCGGGGGGGCGATTCAGTTTGCGGTGCTGTTCAGCGGCAGGGGAAAAATCCGCCTGTATCTGCACCGCCTGCGCCCGCATTGGCTCACGATGAAGCGCGTGCTGCGCATCGGCATTCCCAATGGCATCGAGGGAATCGTGGTGTGGGTGGCGCAGTTTGCCATCCTTGGGATTATCTTTCACATCGACCCGACGAACGTTCAATCCGCGGCTCATATCGTCACGATTCGCATTGAGAGCCTGAGCTTCATGTGCGGGCTGGCGTTCGCGACGGCCGCCGCGACGGTGGTCGGCCAGAGCCTCGGCATGCGCGACCCGAAACGCGCCGAGCACGGCGCGCATCTGGCCTTCGCGCTGGCGGGCGGCGTGATGATATCCGGCGGCATCTGCTTCATCCTGTTCCGCCATCATCTGGCCGGCATTCTCAGCGACGACCCGCGCATCGCCGAGCTGTCGGCGGCGTGTTTGTTCATCACCGCCTTCTCCCAACCCGGCTTCGCCGCGTCGCTGATCTACGGCAGCGCCCTGCGCGGCGCGGGAGACACGCTGGTGGTGATGATCATCAACCTCGCCAGCATCCTTTCCCTGCGCTTCGTCGGCGTGATCGTGGTAACGCTGGTGCTGCATCATGGATTGGAAGGCGTGTGGCTGGTGCTGGCGATCGAGCTGACCCTGCGCGGGATTTTCATGTACGCCAGGTTCCGGCAGGGGGGATGGAAGAGCGTGAAGGTGTAGCTGACTCATTTCTCGAGGAATGAGTTCTCGCCCTCGAATGCGAACCACCCTTCAATCTCCACGCGAATATTAGAGTTTTCGCAATAGCCTTCCGCAGTTGTTCCGGTCCATTTGAGCTTGATCGAGTTGCCGGAGCGCTGCACGAAGGATATTTCGTTGTCGTTCAGGTCGTCATGTTCAAAACAATAAATGCACGATACGTGATCATCGAGAGCCGCGTCCCACGATTTCGGCACCGAGAATCGCCGACCGATCAATGAATGATAGTCAGCCGCGGGAATTTGGATTGTTACCTCGGCATTCGGGCGGGCTGCCATGTACTCGTCATGGGGAATGCCTTTGATCGGCGGTCGCTTCGTGTTGACATATAGATCCACGAAAATCACTCCATCCTTGTCCACCGCACTGATGCTCGCCTTAGCCAAACTGAAAACGATGTCTCCAATCGGCCGACGGAGTGCCAGTGTCCCGATATTTGGCGAGGCGTTTTTTTCAGTCATAAGGTGCCCTCCAAGCGGCGCAAGAAACCGGGGTCGTCAAAAAATCGCAGTCGTCGCGCCGGCCCGCCCGTGTCTTTGACGTCGAACCACGGGCTGTTCGTGCCACGCAAAACCTCGCACCTCCCAAGCTGAAGCACTCCGCAGGATAATGTTTACCAACCTGGCAAGATGCCGCAAGGATATCTCGCGATTTCTTGTTCTTTGAACGAGATATCCTCCAGACGACGAGGCGGGACTGATTTCCCGTATCACGGGCGTCTCGCCGGCGTCTCGCCCGTGTCCTCTTTGAATTAAGACACGGGGCAAGTACCTCAGCGTGACGTTGACGCCAGAGTGTTCACCAACGCAGCCACTGAATTTAGGCGGTTTCGCGGATCCCATTTCGCCATTCGTCATTTGGCCTTCGTCATTCGGATTTCCCCCGCACCTTCTTCAAAAACTCCGCCTCATCCAGCACCGGCACGCCCAGCGCCTTGGCCTTATCCAGCTTGCTTCCCGCCGATTCACCGGCTACCAGAAAACTCGTCTTCTTGCTCACGCTGCCCGATGCCTTCCCGCCTGCCTTTACGATCAATTCCTCAATTTCCAAGCGGCCCAGCGTTGGCAGCGTTCCGGTTACGACGATCGTTTGCCCGGCCAGCGGCTGATCCGCCGTTGGCTCCGACGGCGCTTTAGTTACGGCCATTTTCGGATCGACGCCAACTTTTTTTAGTTCGGCAATCACATGCTTTCCCGCCTTGTTGTGGAAGAAATCGTGAACCGACTCGGCGATCGTGGGGCCGATCTCGTTGACCTCCGAAAGCTGATCGGCCGACGCGGCTTCGATGGCCTCGAGCGAGCCGAAGTTGCTGGCCAGCACGTGGGCGACGCGGTTGCCCACGTGATGAATTCCCAGGCCGGCCAGCAGGCGGTCGAGGGAATTCTTCCGGCTGCCTTCGATGGCATCGAGCACGTTTTGCGCGCTCTTTTCGCCGAGGCGCTCCAGCTTCAGCAGGTCGTCTTTCGTCAGCCGATACAAGTCGGCGAAGGTTTTCACCAGGCCCGAATCGACAAGCTGGTCGGCGAGCTTGTCGCCGATGTTTTCCAGGTCCATCTGCTTTCGTCCGCAGAACCATTTGATCCGCTCACGAAATTGCGCCGGGCAATCCGGGTTGACGCAATCCAAGTGCGGCGAGTCCGGCTCCTTCTCCACCTTCGCCCCGCAAGAGGGACACTTCGTCGGCACCTCCACCGGCTTAGCCCCCTTGGGCCGTTTTTCGGGAACCGACTGGCGAACATAGGGAATCACCTCGCCGGCTTTTTCCAGCACGATCGTGTCGCCGATGTGAAGATCGATCCGGCGGATCTGGTCAATGTTGTGCAGCGTGGCGTTGGAAACGGTGGTGCCGGCGACAAAGACCGGCTCAAGCCTCGCCACCGGCGTCAGCCTGCCCCCTTTTCCCACCTGCCAATCCACCTCGCGCAAAACCGTCTGCACCTGCTCGGCGGCATACTTGTACGCGATCACCCAGCGCGGCGCTTTGCTCGTCGCGCCCAGGGCATCGCGCTGGCGGAAATCATCCACCTTCAAGACCATGCCATCGGTCTGATACAAAAGCTTGCCGCGAACGTCCTGGAACACTTCGATATGCCCGATGGCTTCATCGATGTCCTTGGCATAGCTGGTTTCATCGGTGGTCGGCAGCCGCCATTTTTTCAGGAACTTGAGCCATTCCCAATAGCTTTGCGTTGGCAGCTCGCTGACTTCGCCCAGGCCGTGGGAGACGAAACGCAATTTGCGCTGGGCGGTGATTTTCGGATCGAGCTGGTTCAAGGTGCCGGTGGTGAGATTGCGCGGGTTTTTGAATGTTTCCAGCCCCTGGTCGGCCCGCTCTTTGTTGATGCGCTGGAAATCTGCGTTGGCCATGTAGATTTCGCCGCGCACTTCCAGCACGTCCGGCAGTTTTCCGTCATCGTGCAGCCGCAACGGAATGGAATTGATCGTTCGCGCCTGTGCGGTGATATCAAAGCCGCTCGTTCCATCCCCGCGCGTGGCGGCCAATACCAGCACGCCGTTTTCATAGCGCAACGAGGACGCGTTGCCATCGATCTTCGGCTCAAGAACGTAACAGACCGATTCG
Source organism: Tepidisphaeraceae bacterium (assembly GCA_035695715.1). Lineage (GTDB taxonomy): Bacteria > Planctomycetota > Phycisphaerae > Tepidisphaerales > Tepidisphaeraceae > RYN-428. The sequence goes on along the minus strand of DASRRM010000044.1, from coordinate 15,381 downwards.
CCGTCGAGCAGCTTTCGCACGCGCTGATCGAAGGCGCGCACATCCTCCTCGTTATAGGTATTGTCGATGCTCATCATCGGCACGGCGTGCTTCACCGACGCAAACCCCTCGATCGCCTGTCCGCCCACACGCACCGTCGGCGAATCGGGGGATTTTAGCTCCGGATGTTTTTCCTCCAGGTCGATCAGCTCTTTCATGAGCCGATCGAATTGCTGGTCGGAGATTTCCGGCTTGGCCTGGACGTAGTAGAGGAAGTTATGCCGATTCAGCTCGTCGCGGAGTTTGGCAATACGATGTGCGGTTGATTCTGCCATGGGAGTTGGTTGGTTGAGTGTTGGTGGTTAGTGTTAGTCGTTGATCGCGAGAATCCCTGGGCTCTGAATTTAGCGACCTTCCGGATTTTTAGCATTTTTCATATTGGTCGCGAGCGCGCCCGTCATCCTGAGTCCTCATGCGGCTGCGCCGCATTCGCTACGCATGAAATTCACGTAGGGCGGGCACTGCCCGCCGAGCACGGTGTTGGCGGGCAGTGCCCGCCCTACATTTTCAGAGCAGGTACTCCGAAGGATCTTGCCGGCGGGCGGAGGCGAGCCAGATCCTTCGGAGTACCTCAGCTCAGGATGACGATGGGGCAATTTCGAACAGGACAAAATCATACGGCGTGCGTATGAGGTACTCCGAAGAGCCGGATCTTTCCCGGTAAAATCCGGGTCTTCGGAGTACTTCATTATCAGAACCGGCGTGTTGGGCCAATGAACTTAGAGTAGATCGTAGAGTCTATCGAAAAAATTGGTATGGGGTATTTTCGCACAGACCCTTAGTGTCACCGTTTTTGGAGCATTCACATGAGTCAATCCATGCCTCCGATTAATCCGCTTCCCTATGCAGGATTCATCCCACGTCCGCCCGATCCGCGCCCGGCATCGGTGCGGGCAATTGCCGTCATTGCTTTTATTTTCGCGGCGCTGGGGTTGTTTGGAGGGGTCTGTTCCATTCCGCAATATCTGGGACTTAACTTCGGCTCCAACCCTGTCGTCGAGGGCGTCAGCCGTGATCCGGTCCTGCGCTGGTTTACCGTCGGGTCATTGGCGATCGGAATGATCCTGGCGCTGGTTCTGCTGTGGGCTGGCAAAGGATTGCTGGCGCTCAAGCCGGCGGCGCGCTCGGGAATCATCGCGTACGCCGTCATCTACGTCGTCATTTCCCTTGCAGGGCTGATCGTGAATCTGGCGTTTCTGAATGCACGGATGCAGAAAGTGACGCAGGCTGCAATGAAGAACAACCCAATGCTGAACACCCCGGCGATGAAAACAATCATGCAATACAGCACGTATGGCGGGATCCTCATGAGCGTGGCGATGCTCGCCTGGCCAATAGCGATTCTGTATGTGATGAGCCGTCCGCACGTGAAAGCCGCGTTCGAGCGGGGCATGCCGGGCAAGCCGGTGTAAAGTCGTCGGGTGCGACCGGACAAGCAAAGCGGCACAGGACCGGGACGGGTCCGGTTTTCAGTCTTCACCTTGTTTTCGGTAGAATTTGCGGCTGGATACTGCGGCCGGGCGTTGGAAATCATAAATATCGGACCCGTCCCGATCTGTGCCTCCGGTCTCGCATTACCGTCGAGCGCGTTACTACTGGTTTAGCGGACCGAAGTGGTAGGTCGAGTTGAAATAGGTATTAACGGACATGATTGCGACATGGCCGTCGAAGTAACCGACGTTGCCGCGCCCGTCCATTCTCCAGTTGGAGTTCTGGTAGGCCGCACGGTGCTCGATGGTGCCAGGCCCGCCATGACGGCCGGTCAGCCAATCGTCACCGTCGGTGGGACCGTAGCAGTACACGTCATTCGGGGCGAATTCTTCGTAGACCATCACATGAGCCGAAGGGTTCTTGACCTGCTGCAGCCGAATTCCGACCGTGCCCCCCGGCGGCGCGTAGGCGATGTTGATATTCAGCGAATAGCTGAAGTTTCGCGCGGGAGGCTGCGGGATATCCGCACCCACGGAGCAAAGCTGCTCGAGGGTATCGGCCGGGCAATGCAGGATCTGGGCTCTGGCCTCAACCGATGGGGCCAGCGTGGGCATGAGGTATCCGCTGTTGAAATCCGCAACTCCCCAACTGCTGGTGCCCCAGCAGACCGCCGGGGCCGGCAGAACGCCGTCGTTGCTTGCAGTGTAGGAAAGAATCGCCGCCACCAACTGTCGTTCATTGGAGGCGCAAACCGCCGCCTTTGAATTGCGGTTAATGGCGCTGACTACCGGAAACAGAATCGAGGCAAGCACGAAGATAATGCCAATGACAACGAGCAATTCAATGAGGGTGAAGCCGCGCGAGGTGAAGGTGCGACGCATATCAGTTCCTCTATTCCGCCCGACGACCTGACCTGACGATCGCACAAGAACTTAACATCCGCCAACGGCAAAGAAAAGATCAAAATGAAATCATGTTTCCACGACAAATCCCTGCCCGATAACCGTGGCGGTGTCGCCATCGTCGGTGATGGAAATGAACGGCTCATAGGTTCCTGCTGCCGTGCCGGCGGGAATCCTGAAATGCACATGCACGGGCCCGCTATGACCGGGCTTTATTTTCAGGTGGGCCGATGCGCTTTCGATATCGCTCGATTCGGTCTGGCCATCGGTCGACAGCCCGATGTCCAGGGCCGCGGGGGTTGTGATCACGTTCCCGGCGTTGCTCAGGTCGATTGTCAACGTCACGAATTTTCCCGCCACCACGCTGGCGGGTTTGACCGACGCCGATCCGGACAGGCTTACAAACGCCGCCGCCACGTTGATCGATGGGCCGGTCATTGAATTGCTTTGCTGGTCGAGCGAATTCGTCACCTGGGCGAGGAGGGAATAGGTGCCGTCGGAAAGGCCGCTGGGGAATGTTTTCACGACCAGTCGCTCGATCTTGACCTGGCCCGGCTTGATCGCCACCGCGTGGTGGAAGTTTTCGACCACGACGGGGCTTGCGCCTTCGATCGAGCTGTTGCTGGATGCGAGGACCGTAATCTGACTGACTGAAACAATGTCCGATGTTTCGTTGGTCAGCGCGACAGTCACCGTGCCATGCACCTTTGACCCGGCGACAATCGCGCTGGGCAGCGACGTGGATGTCACCAGCGGCACAAGCGAGGGCTGGTTGACGGTCTGGGTCAGACCGTCCGACTCGCTGCCGGTATAGTTCGAATCGCCCTGATATTGGGCGGTAATGGTGTGCGACCCGGCGGTAAGTGTCCCGGTAGTGTCGAAGGTGGCGGTGCCGGTGGAATCGCAATCGCCGCCGCCGAGATCCGTGCCATTATCGAAGAATTCGACATTGCCGCTGGGAACATCCCCCGCGCCGTCGTCACCACTGACGACGGCGGTGAAAACAACATCATCCCCGGCGGTCGACGGATTCTCGTTGGAGGAAATAGTGGTCGCGGTGGACGTGAGGCCGGTTTGCGTCAGCGGCGCGGAAGTGGTGGCGGCGAAAGTCGCGTCGCCGCTGTATTCGGCGGTGACAGTATTCACGCCGGTGTCGAGGCTCGAACCGGCATCCAACGTTGCCGAGCCATCGGACATTTGCACCGTGCCCAGGGATGCTGCGCCGTTGAAAAATGTAATGCTTCCGGAAGGCGTTGCGCTGAAGTTGGAAAGATCGGACGAAACGCTGGCGGTCAGTTGCACATCCGAGCCGGGATTGGCCGGGTTGTTGTCCGATTCCAAGTCGATGGAAACGCCGACCGGCGTGGTATTGACCGCCGCCACCACGGCATTTCCCGCCGCGGCAAATCCCACGATTCCCGGCCGCCCGTTGCCAAGGAAAACGCCCTGCAACGTGTTGGAAACATTCCCGCCGCCGTCGATGCTCACCGGCAGCGCCTCGGCGGTGGTGTCGAAGGTTTCATCGCCGTTGCCGAAGAGAATGCCCTGGTTGGTGATGATGTCGTTGTTGCCATCATTATTGAAATCGTCCACATCCATCGCATTGATGGCGCCCGGCAAAGTAATTGGCCCCTGCGGGTCGGCCTGAAACGTCCCATCCCCCTGGTTCACCAGCAGCGACACCTGGCTTCCATTGGCAACGATAATGTCCTGGTCGCTGTTAAATGTGCCAACCGACAGCAGAGTTGCCATCAGCGGCGTGGGCGTGAGCTGCGCGAAAACGCCGTCGCCGCTGGTGCTGAAAACATCGAGATTCTGGCTGCTGCCGTCGTAGACGATGATCTCGTCGCTGATGGCGGTGAACACCTCTTCATTGGAGGTATCGCCCGCGGCATTGGACCCGGCAATCGGATAATCCGCTTCGGTAAACGTCCCGTCTGCGTTGCTAAGAAGCACGGCCAGCACCAACTGGCTGCCGGTATTCGGCTTGCCGACGATTGCCAGGTCTTCGTCGCCGTCGCCATTAAAATCGCCGGTCTTCGCGACGATGGGAACGAATCCGTCGCCGCCGTTGGTGATATCGGTGACCGGGCCGGCGGTGAAATTGGCGCTGCCATCGTTGGTTTCGTAGGTGATCTCTCCGTTGCCGGTGGAGGAGTTATATGAATTCAGCACAATGTCCTCCGTTCCGCTGCCGCTGTAATCGCCGGTGCTATACGGGCTCTCGGCAGCCGGATTCGCCGGGAGCGGAATGCTGGCGCCCAGCGTGAATGTGCCGCTGCCGCTGCCGGTCAGAATCTGCACCGTCGTCGCCGTCGCCACGGCGATATCCGCCGGGCTGCTCGACCCATTAAACCGCTCTCCCACCAGCGGCGCCCGCGCGCCCGTAACCGTAATTGACGTCGGCGTGGCAAACGTCGATGTCGAAAGCAACACCCGGCTCTCCACGTTTTCGCAGACGCATAGATTGGCGTGCTTTGCCGACAAAAAACGCTGGAACTGCGCGCGAGCTGAGCGCGAACGCCGCGAGCCGATAAGTGCTGACATGAATGTTCTCCTTCGTTTCAAATCCGACGTGAAAAGGACATGCGAGCCCTGGGGGCCATCCATTGCCTCAATAGCAAATCTATGCGAAGACGATCCACGAGGCAATTGAAATCGCCACGGCGTGTTTCGATGGGCGTGGCCGTGTGAGCCCGCATGCCGATACGACGTGCGTGCCGCCCACTTCTTCCCCGTCTGCCGCCTGCTTTTTTTGCGCGCACGGTCCGCGCGCACGATTCCCGTCGGCCGCCCGATCCAACCCGCGTTTTCACGCAAAAAACGCGGGCCTGCGCACGAAAGCGCACGGCTGCGCACGGTTTTTTCGACATCGAGTAGCAAGTATTTGATATAATAAATTTGTTGTGCGCTCGGCTCGCCGAAGTGATGTAATTGCAAAGGGTTGGGTGGAGGCGCCAGTTTTAGTGGCGAATCGGTCTTCACCGTCCGACCGCGCCAGGCCCAATGGGTGGTTGCTAAATCGGTATCGATCAGGTTTAGCTTTGCCTGCGCGCCATTATCGTCAGCGGTGACCTTGGCCGAGGCTTTGGACTGAACTTCGGTTCCTGCGTCTGATTCGGTTCCCGACACCTTTGAGTTTCCCCCAATTTCGGAGGCTTGCGAAGCAGCGGATGTGCGAGACCACGCATTCCCAAGAGGATGAGCTAGAGCGGCAAGGCCGCCAGAGTCGCCCGCGCCGATGACAAGGCCGAGCTGATCGTCGAATCTTCGGAAGTTATCTCGGCCAACTGGGCGTTCAGGATGGCGGACTTGCTATTGAGTTTATTGCTCGCCGTGTTCTCGGCGGTCCGGTCGGCGGTGATTTGTTTTTGGATTTTGGCCGCCGCGTTACCCTGGGCGGAGGCCAATTGCGCGGTAAGGGTGCTGATTTTGCCGGCGTAGCTGTCGGATTGGGCGGTCAGATTTTCATCGACCCGTAGTTCCTGCTTCGCGGTGCGAAGCTCGTGGAGGGCTTTGGTGATGTCGCTTTGCGCTGCATTCAATTGGCCCTGGATTTGGGTCAGTTCCGTCCTGGCTTGCTGATCGGAGCGATCCTTGCCCAGGATTTTGCGATCCTGCTGCAGCGTTTTCCGCAGTGTCTTCAGGGTGCTCTGCGCGCTCGTGATGTCGGTATTTGACGTGTCTATGGTGGTCTGATCCACCTGGTTCAGTCCTTCGCCGGCCCCCAGCGTGTGAGTTAAGTCGAATTTGTTGGTGTTGCCATTTGACTTACCATGGCCGCCATATTCGCTTGAGTAGTAGATTATCGAATCAGGGTCGGTCATGGATGCGTCGCCCCCAATCCCATTGTTGACATTCAGATCACTCAAGTCTATCGCGGGCTGGGTTGCGCCTTCGGTGGCTGGGCCGGAACCGGCGGGCACCTCCCAAAGCGTCCCAAGCTGATTGGCGCCCCCATCAAAGTTCAGACCGTATAGGTTGTCGCTGCCGTCAAGCAGCGGCGGGCAAATCGGCGTCCCTCCGACCGAAGATGAATTATTGTCAAAATAATCGATCGGCGTGATCGTCCCGGAACCTTTGACGATCTCGAATGCGACCCCACTGTTACCGTTTCCACCCTGCTTGGCGACGCCAAAGACGTTTCCGCTGGCGTCGGCGCGAACGCCGATGGGATCATTGCCCTGGGGCCCTTCGAGCGTTGATTCATCAAATGGAAACGTGGCCAGTATGGATGTCGTGGCAGGCGTGCTGGAAAGATCGACCTCGAACACCTCGCCGCCGTTGGTGGTCCCATCGCTGTTTTGGACCTGGTCGATGGAGCCATAGAGATTTCCGTCAGCACCGAGCGTGATAAAACCAAGTGATGAAACCGTGGAAATCTCTGTCAGCGACTGAGTTCCACTGACAAGCTCGGCGACACCGCCCGCCCCGAACCCGTAGAGGTTGCCGCTGGCGTCGACCCCCGCAGGCGTGATAGCCTCGGGAGCAAGCAGGATGGGAGTGGATGTGCCGGCAGGAATCTCGAAGGTTGTGCCCTGGCCATTCGGGCCGTCCATGCTCGTGCCGCCGTACAGGTTGTTGTTGGAGTCGACGACCAAACCCGTGGGCCTCCCGCCATCCACCATGCCGGTGAACCGATACAGAACGGTGATGGAGGAGCTTCCCGCGGGGATCTCGAAAACTTCGCCCAGCGCATTGGTGTCGTTTGCGCCGTTGGCATTCGCGACGCCAAAGATGTTGCCGTTTGAATCCGTCACAATGTCGATCGGCGCGCCGCCATCCGAATAATCCAAAGGGAATTCAGCGACCTGCGTGATCGTGCCACTAAGCAGCGTTCTGGACTCCAATTGCTCCAGGGCAACGGGCTGACTCGCCCGGCGAGCAGTGGTTGATACCGGTAGCGGTGCATTCGTTCGACAAAACATGTGGAGCTCCCTCGATCGGAATCGAAATGTAGGAAACACAGCCGATGAATGGTATCGGGGTCGGCCGCCGACAGGAAGAAACGGACGAACGAAAACTCGAAAATTTCTTTTGTAAAATCAAAATCAAACAGCGATTATTGGTTCACGTTTAGCGATCGAACAAACGAGAGAAATGGGACGGGCGCGCTTTCATAAGTTAACCCTCTGATGCCGTGTTCGGCCGAATTGCGTCGGTGATGCAAGCCGCCCTGGACGTCCCGCGCGCTTGATTTCCCATGGCTCGACGGTACTAAGAACAGGGACCGAAGAGATGCGAGGCTCCATCACTTTGTCAGCGGAATTCTGAACATGTGCGAACTGCGGCATTTATTTTGGAGCCAGCCGTGACCGGAACTTGCCGGCAATGTGGATTATCCGGCTCGGTGTGTCATGCCGAATTTCGCGAGACGATCGGCGTGATCCTGGTGAGCACGTCGCGCACACATTCCGGCTTTTTTTGCCGGAATTGCGCCGACCGGATCTTCATTCGGGCCACTGTAACCTCGGCGTTGTTGGGATGGTGGAGTGGGCCGGGACTGTTCCAGACGCCCGGCTGTATCGCGTGGAACATTCGCGCCCGGAAGAAGTTTGATCGCGACTTGTTGCAGCCGAACGACGCCTCGAGCGCGCCCGCCAGCGACCGCCTTCCCTGGCGCCATTTAATGAACGAGATGGCCACGACCGGCATCTCCCAGGTGGCGATTACCTGGCCCATCGGAATCGGATTCATCGCGGCGCTGAGCTTTGGCCTGGGGCTGTTCATTGTCGCCGCGCTGGCGATCACCATTGGAAACAATACGCCGCAAGAGGCCAGAACCTTGAGGCTTTGGGGATTGACGGGGATCGTCGCGGGATTGCCCATCCTGATCGGATGCTGGCGCTGGCACCGCTGGCGGCATCCACGCCGGGAAGAGGTCAGCGACCTGCTGGCGGAATTATTTCCCTCGCGCGCCATTTACCAATTGCGCTGCCTGCAGGTTGCGGGGCTGGCGTTTCAGTCCGGATTGCATATTCGTGTTGTTATCGCGCTGGAGAATCTTAGCGCCGAGCCGGTTGCGGTATCCGGCAGCCTTACCGGCGAAGGCGCTGTTCCCGCGCTAACCGCAGACCTCGCGCCGGACGAGGTGGCTTTATTCCTGATAGACGTTCCGATCACAATCATCAACGGCACCATCTTCCCCACGTCGGATATTACGCTGTTGCTCAAACGTCCGCCGCGGCGATCGGGACTTGCGCGTCATGCCGTGCGGGGCGAGTTACGCTCGGAAACGCGCAACACGCTGGTGACGGCTGGATTGGCCATTGGCGGACATTTCCATTGGGAATCGGGGAGCCGGGGTGGCAAAGGACTGCAATTCATGCGCGCCACCGGCACATTTCAGCTTCATCTCGAGCCACCGGCAGCCACCAGGTCGCCCGTGAATCCTCAGTGGAGAAAACTTCGGCTTGGAAATCGGCAGGACATTTCAAAACTGAACGACGCGGTTGAGGGAGTCTTGCGATCGTTTAATTAGCGGTGATCATTCATTTCCGCCGTGCTGGCGAAGTACCAGCGCGACGTCTTCATGGCCTTTGTCCATCGCCAGACGCAGTGGCGTCTTTCCCTCGTCGTCGCGCGCGTTGACGTCGGCATGATTGGCCAACAGCAATTCGACCACATCCTTGCGGTCCAGCATCGCGGCAAAATGCAGAGGCGTGCGGCCCTTGCTCTCCCGGGCGTTGACGTCGGCCTTTTTTGCCAACAGCAGCCTGACCACATCAGCCTCGCCAAGTCCCGCAGCCCAATGCAGTGGCTCCAGTCCCCGAGTGTCCCTGACATTAACGTCGGCATTGCGGGCAAATAGAAGTTCCGCGACTTGGGCGCTCCCCGCCAAATGCAACGGCGTGCGGCCTTCCTTATCCCTGGCGTCGAGGTCTGCTCCGGCGTTCAACAACAGCGCGGTCGCGCGCGCTTTTCCCATTTTGGCGGATTCGTGCAAAGGCGTCGCATCTTCAAAGTCGCGCGCGGCCACATCAGCTTTATGCGCCAGCAGCAGCTTCACCACTTCATCGTGTCCGGCTCCCGCCGCGTCGGACAAAGGCGTGCTGCCGGATTTGCTTCTCGCATCGACTTCGGCTTGATTGTCAAGCAACAATTCCGCCACGTCCTCATGACCCATTTCTGCCGCTTCGTGCAAGGGAGTCCGCCCGAGGCCGTCCCTGTGGAACACAAGCTTGGGATTTTCCACAAGCATCGCCTTGACTTTATCGAGGTCGCCAATTGCCGACGCGTCGGCAATGTTCACCTTTGCGTGGTTTGCCAGGAGCACGGCGACCACATCTTTATGGCCCGCGTGCGCCGCGGCGTGCAAGGGCGTCCATCCTACGTGGTCCTCTGCATTAATATCGGCATGAGCCGCGAGCAGCAGCGTCGTCATGTCGCTGTTCGCGGCACGGTGTAAAGCTGTCACGCCATTGATAGTTTTTGCGGTGGCGTCGGCTTTGTGGGCCAGGAGTAAGCGTGCCATGCTGGTGTCTCCATAGGCCGCCGCCCAGTCCAGCGCCGTCATGCGAACACCGCTGTCCCTGGCGTTGACGTTGGCATTGTGGGCAAGGAGCAATTCCGCCATATCGGTATGACGGTAAATCGCGGCCAGTTCCAATGGCGTTACCCCGCCTTTGTTCCCCGCATTGACGTCGGCTTTGTTGGCAAGCAATAACTCGGCCGCCTGCATTTGGCCCTTGATTGCAGCCAGGTGCAACGGCGTGTCGCCGACCGTGTCCTTGCTTGAAACCAGATCATGATTGCTTTCGAGAAGCTGACGTATCCGTTGTAGATCTCCGTTCGAGGCCGCGTCGTGAATCTCACCGCAGAGAGCGATGCCATGCCAGGTGAGTGTCCCCAGCATGATCAAGGCAAGCCGGAGAATCTGGCGCTTGTATCGTTGAGAAAAGGACATGAGACGATTCATCTGGGTTCGATCATAATCCCGGGAACGTTTGCAACTCAAGGCGAGGGACACCGATACCGAGAATGGCCTGCCGTTGCCTTTTGCAAACAAAGGCATCCGATTAGAGCGTTTTTCAGGATGAACGAGCGGGTGGGATTCTCTGAAGTGTGCACATCTTCTGCAAGGGAGTGCGGGCCGTAGGGGCGCACGCAGTCGTCTAAGCGACGAGCAAGTCTAGCCGGCCTTGTGCACGGTTCAGAGAATCCCGCCCGCGCCGACGCATTATGCCGCATCGCCGTACACTGTTGTAACACCATTCGGCGAGCGCTACGAGTGTTTGTGCATATAAAGCCTCCAAGTTACGTCGATTGCTGCGCGATTGAATTCTCTGAACCATGCACACGGCCGACAAGACTCGCTGGTCGCTTAGACGACTGCGTGCGCCCCTACGGCCCGCACTCCCTTACAGAAGATGTGCATACTTCAGAGAATTCAATCGCTACGCGTGCCCTCGGCGCGCAACGCCATACACCTTCCCTCGGACAGTCTCAGTAGAATGACGGTCGCGCGAACGCGCCACCAACCTGAGAAACGCTCTAAACATAGATCACCCGCCTGCCGCCAATACAAACTCTCCCCACAACCTCGGCGTCAATTCCACTTCACTCGGCACATCAGAAACCAGCCCGGCGGCTTTGTTGCTCCAGTAGACTCTTCTTAATGTTTGGAATCCGTTGCCGCGGAGGAGGCCTATGTCGCCGCGTAGGTGTTGGCCGGGGGCGGGTTTCAGGCCCACCGTGGCCAGGGGGATGGAGAATTCGTAGACGCTGATTTTTGCGCCGCCGGGCTCGTCGACTTCGCCGGCGGCGAGGGTCACATCGCGGCTGACGTCATCGACGCGATCGAAACGGATGGTGCGGAGCGGGGAGCTGAATGGCACGCCTTCGCCGCCACCGGGGGCGATGGGGCGGTAGAGGGCGGCGACGGTTTTGCCTTTCACGCGGGTGACCAGAAGCCGCAAGTCACCGGCGGCGGCGGTGGGGCGGTGGGGGTTGGCGTTGGCGTCGGTCCCGATCATCAGATCGAGCGCGCCGCCGGTCTTGAAGAGCATCGGCAAAGTATCGCCGGCATTTTCCAGAAGATGGGGATCGTCGGTTTTGAACGCGGCGTAGAGGCGATCGCCGGAGATCATCAAAGCTGCCGAGGTGGCTTCCTTGCGATGGCCCCAATCGCCAACCTGCGTGATGCGCTCTTCGATGGTCGCCCATTGCACGCCGGCCCAGGCGTCGAGCTTGCCATCGACCGGTGGCGGATTCTTGCGAATTGAAATTGTCAGCGTGGCGGGGCCTTTCTTCTGGGCGGTCTGCCGCTGCAATTCCTCCTGCGCGAAGTATGCCCCGGCGGCGGCAAGCTGCGCGGGCGATATTTCCAGCGCCATGTCCGGCAGGCGGTGGATTTTTTCCAGGCCATCAAGGCGAACGATCGAACCGTTGTAGGCTGGGAGATAGATTTTCCCATCCGCCGTCTGCGTGATGCTGGGCCAGAAATTTTCCTCGGTCAGGCTGGCGTCATTCACGGGCATATCGCGCGCGTTGGTGGGGAAAGACCACGCCGCCGTGCGGCCATCTTTGAATAATGTCGCGACGAAGAGGCCGTCGGTGGTGAAGAGGTAAATGTTTCCCTTGTTGCCGTTGATGGCCCAGATTTCGCCGGCATCGGAGCCGGCGGGCGTGACGGTCGTGCCGAGCAGGCGGGTGGTGCCGATCAATTCTCCCGGGCGATCGGGAAGCGGCGCGTTGTGCGAGGCGTGCAAGCCGGGCCAGAGGCTGGGATATGACCACGTCGCCCGGCCATTGCTTCCCCCGCCCATGGATTGTGGCGCGAAAGGTTTGGGCGCGACGGTAAGGACGAAGCGGCCATCGCGGTCGATCAGCGCCTGCCCGCCGCCGGAACTGGTGGGGCGCTGCGTATCCGCGGCGAATGCCTGCGACTTGGCGGCATCGTAAATCGGCGCGCCGCCTGCCGTGAAGCCGGCCGGCTTAAAGAGGAGCGCCGTTCCCGTCACGATCGAAAGATCGCTCATCACGTTGACGCTGAGCGTGTCCCCTTTGGCGAAAGTCACTTCATCCGGCTGCATGATGCCGTCGCCGTTGAGATCGGACCAGGCGAAGAGAACGCGGTCTTTGGAAATATCAACGCCGGCCGGCAGGCGGGCGAGAAACGCATTGGGCTTGTTGAAGTGAAATCCGCCATCGCCCCAGTTGAAATTGATGGCTGGATCGTTTCGCGTAAAAGCGGGGCGCGATAGCTCGCGATCGAAGAAATATTCGCCCTTCACGCCGGCCGGCTGCGCCAGCGGGGCGGCGACGGCGCCCGGCGTCGATATTTTTTCGATCGGCAGGTGGGCTGGGACAATTTCGCTCGGCTGGCTCTTGCTCGACCAGTGCAACTGCACGTTCGCGCCGCCGCCGTGCTGGAAATATTCCAGCTTTATTTCGTAGGCATGGCCCGCGTCGAGCGCGATTTCGCCATGACTTTCGCCGGACTGCATCTTCCAGGCGTCGAACAGTTTTTTGCCGTTGACCCAGAGGCGCACGCCGTCGTCGGCGCGGGCGGTGAAGGTATAGGTTTCGCTGAATTTCGGGACGATCAGGCCAGTCCAGCGCGCGGAGAATTGCGCCGTGTCATTGAAGATCGGCCAATCCTTCGCCTCGCCGATTGCGGCGCAGCGCTTTGCTACGCCATTGCTCAGCAGCCAGATGGTTGCGCTGGAAACGCCGCCGGTTGGGTTGGCACTGTAGCAATCGGTGAGATAATCGCGGGCGTTGAGGTGCATCGGCGTTTCCGGCGCGTGGGATGCATCGAGCGCGCCGGGAAGCTCGTCGGCCACTGAATCGAGCTCCTTGCGATAATAAACGCTGACCGGCTTGCTGGCGCCATTGGCCCAATCGAGCTTCAATTCCATTCCCCCGGCGTCGGCGTAAAAGAAACGCGTCTTGTCCGCCGGATCAACCCATCCGCCGCCCCCATATTGCGGCGGCCCATACAAGGCGTTCACCAGCTTTCCGTCCGGCGTCCAAACGCTTAATCGCTTCGGCGAATAATCATTTTCCGCCACCCACAAATGCCCGTCGCCGCTGAAGGTCAGGCCGTTGGGACGGTTCATGTGATTCGGGTTGTAAGGCCCAACCGAAGGCTTGCCCGCTTCGCCGATGGCGTGCAGAAACTTTCCGCCGGCGTCGAAAACTTTGACCTGATGGCTGTCGCCCCAGTCGCTGATGTAGATGTTGCCGGCCGGGTCAAGTGCGATGCCATGCGGATCTTGCAGGCCGTCGGCGTTCATCGTCACCGGCGGCGGGAGGGTCGATGGCCGCTTCGCATCGGGGTTGTGGTCGAACAAATTCACTTCATTAATCGACCAGTAATTGCCTGCCTTTTTCGTCTGCACGAAGCGCAGATAGCGGGCGGTGGTGCGTGGAACGGTAATGACCGTCTTACCGCGCTTCCCCGCGCCTTCGGCCAGCGGCTTGCCCCAATCCTTGCCATCGGCAGAAATGTAGAACTCGTATCCGCGCGGATAATCATCGCCGATGCTGCTGTTGAGCATGACGGTGGTGAATGTTTTCGCCGCGCCCAGGTCGAGCGAGAATTCCTGACCCGGCTTTTGTTCCGTTGCCGTGTCCCAGCGCGTTTCCAGTTTCCCGTCCAGGGCGCTTTGCGCTTTGGCGGCGTTCAATGGCGAACTCGCCGTCCAGCCCTTGCGATCGAGCTTCGTCAGCGATCCCGGCGTGAGATGGCTTGCCAATTCCTGCCGGTCGGCCGGAAGCGCAAATCGCACGAGCTTCGTGCCGCTGAGAACGAGCAGATGTCCGGCGTTGTCGAATGCCACGCCGCGCGGATCATCGCAGGCGGCCGTGCCGAGCAATTCGCCCTCGGCGGCGTCTATGAAAAGCAATTTGTTTGTGCGCTTGAGCGACGCCACCAGCAGGCCATTATGCACGGCGATTCCGCCGAGTGGATATCCGCCGGTCTTCTCGAAATCATCCGTGATATCGTCGAGCAGATAGTTGGGCGTGATGACCGGCTTGTCTTCGCCGGTGCCGAATCGGCTGTCGCCGGGCGCGGGGTTTTTCGATTTATTGCACAGCTCAAACAATCGCAATTCCGCGCGCCCGCCGTCGTATTTATCGCCCGGCCACGCCGCCGCCGTGTACGCGTAAACACCCGGCACGGGTTTGTCGCCGGCATCGCGCGCCAGGTGGGTTGCGCCGGTCCATACGCCGCCGATCCAAAGCTGGCCGTGCAGCTTGTGTCCTGAAAGGTCGAGCCACGCCAGACCGCTGCCGCCTTCGCTGACGAAGCTGCCGGCGATGATCTGCCCGCCGGGGGATGGATGCCCTTCGCGCAGCGGCGCCGAATCCTGCGGCACATACAACACCGCGCTGGGCGGCGTGTGATTCGCCAGCCATTGGCTTGCCGGGTCTTTCGTCGGCCAGGGCGGCTTTCCCTCGTTGTAAGGTGTCATCTCATAGCGGAGATCCAGCGCTGGCCGCACCAGGCCGCGCACACGATATTTCCCCGCCGACACCATTTTCCCCGGCACATGATATTGCGCATGCGCCGCCGCGTCGGTGTCGCGCGCCAAGTCGTCCAATCCATCCCACCACGCCACATTCTCCCCGGCGGGAAATGGCGTTTCGCTGACGAGATTTCGCACGCGAACGCCGTTCGCGTCCTCAATTACCAGCGTAACGAATCCCGGCTCCTTCAGCGCAAAGCGGATGGGGATGGGAGGATGAACGTCGGCGTCGGCCGGCCGTTTTTCGCCCGGCGGATTCGCCGGTGCATCGGCAGGGCAGATCGGCGCCAGCAACGGAATCGCCAGGAAAACGCCGGCGCGAAGAATCGCTCGGCGACGGAATTGCGTCAGTATTTGAATGAGATGCATGATCTGTATGGAGCGAAAAAAAGGAACGCTCATTGACGGACGGCGAGAATCGCCAGCAACAACCGTCACATCATCCCGAGTTATTTCTGCAATCGCCGGTCGTTGTGCGGCCAGCCAAGTATTTCCAGCGATATTGCCGCGATCAATCTCGCCGTGATATATAG
>DASRRM010000043.1:0-5467 GCA_035695715.1 Tepidisphaeraceae bacterium | reverse complement strand
CTCTTCGTCCAAGGATTTTTCAATTCAAGCGATATTCCACGCAATCTCATTCACGAGAATGAGGCTGCTCCGACGTCGTCACTCGTATTATCGATTCCCGGTCCAAATGAGATGATGAACGCTGGTTTGGTTGACTACGCTTCTCTCCCTAACCAATCCGAAGCGCTTGGGAGAGCGCGGACGCTCGTAAATGCATCCTATGGGTCGGACGGCGTCGACGTCGTCGAATTGCAGAAAATCGAAGCAGTGTCCGTCGAGCTGCACCAGACGGTTAAGGTCTACCGCCGCCCATGACACGGAGGGATGGAAAGAAGGAAAAGGCGGAAACGGTAAAGGTGAACGGTAAAGGTGGGTGAACGGTAAAGGTGACATCCACCATTGTTTATGGTGGATGTCACCTTTTCGAAGTTTCACCTTTTCGAAGTTTAGATGACATCCTTTAGGTTTCTTTCCTCCACGGGTCAGGCCACATTGATCGCGAAATTGCTCGCAAATGTGTTGGCATTGGCGTCGATTTCGGGAACCTGCTGCGCATTTGCCGCAAGCTCGGCGACCAGAAAATAGTTGCCCGGCGTCGCCGGTAGCGCCAGACCGTTTAGACGGATTCTCATCGATTGCCCAATGCCGAGATGAATCTTCTTCGTGACCATCAAATCATCGGCGGCTGAATCGTCGAAGACGCCGCTTGCAGACTCCTGCACGTGAATGGTTACATCGCCGTCGGCAGGCACATTGCCGGCGTTGGTAACGACAATCGCGGCAGTCACCGGTGCCCCCGGCTTTCCCGTTACCGGCGTCCTCGAAAATGCGCCGGCCAGATGAACGTATGGCTTCACAAGGGTCACCGAATCGGGAAGAAACGTTACGTTCGTGGCAAAAGTTTGGTCGCTCAACTGCAGTATCATGCCGGAAACTCCCGGCGGGGCGTTGGCCGGGAAATGCAGCCGGACGTGCTCCGTGAATTCTTTCCCAGGCGCGAGTTTCAACTCCGAAGCATGCGTCATTGGCAGCCCCATCGCGCTGGCGTCAAGTAAGCCGGTGGCTGAGACATAAAACATCTCGCTCACTTGCCCGTGAAACGCGGCGGCGCCGGTATTGGTGATTTGGACGATGGCAGGGACGCTCCGCTGGCCGGGGATGATGCTTAGCGGCGACTGGATCTGCAGCGACCCGTGCAACGGCAACGGCTGGCTCACGCTTTCGCTTACATTCCCGGGGCTGGTGGAAATGGCGGCAAAGTTGGCGTCGCCGCTGTAGTTGACCGTAAGCACGCCGCCGCTGTTCCAGGCAGCTTGCGCCGCGACGGTCACGGAAAACACGCCATCGCCGATCGCGCCTCCGTCGGAAATCTCCTGGCTGCTAACGGTGGCAGTGCCCATGACGACGTCGCCGTTTTCGATCGTCACGGTGCCTGTCGGGGAGATTTCGATATTGCCTTCGCCGCCGATCGTACCGCTGAAAGTAACCATTTGGCCGACGTTCGGCTGGTTGTCTGAACTGGCGAATGTGATCGTGGGCGTAATCGGATTAAACACCGGCGTCGATGTTGCCGTTGCGTCGTCGCCATCGCTCGCCACGAGCGTGAAACTGCCGAATCCATATAAATTCAAATTAGAAAATGTGGCGATGCCATTGACCGCGGCGACTGTGGTTGAAGTATCGAATGATGGATCAGTGAACATTGTTCCAGTCAGCGTGCCATGCGAGCCGGGAGGAAGCGAGAGCGTCACGCTGGAATCATCGCTGGCAACAACTTGGTTGTTCTGGTCTTCGATGGCAACTGTAACCGGCCCCTGGATTGCCCCCAAATCCGTCAAATTCGCCGGCTGTTGCACAAACGCCAGATGAAGAGGGGTGAGCAGGACCGAATCGCTTATCTGCCCGGCTGACGCCGAAGCGGCCGCGCTCAGCAACGCGCGAGGCTCAAGCATTTCGATCCAGCGCGATCCGCGCGAAATGCCGGTACGATGACTATGGAATCTGCCAAAGTGTGCGCGCATGCTGGTTTCCCTCTTCTCCACGAAATAAATCCGACTCTGCTGAACAATCGGCATAATAAGAGTCGCGGGAACAGGCCCGCTTCTTCCAGAGATCAACACGGCCGCTCGACCTAGATTTTGCCTGTGGGCGTGGCCGGCTTTTTTGGCACGGTCGTGCGTGACATGGCCGTCTCGGGGGTGCCTTCTGCTTTTGGAGTGAAAAGCACCACGCACGCGCGGGACGCCCGTGTCACGAATGACGCTACCAAAAAAGCCGGCCACACCCTTGCCTGTTGAAAGAGCCGGCAATTTCTTGCTTGAGCAAGAAAATGCTGTAGAATTTCCCTCCACCCGGGGGGCACATCGTTGAAGGGCAATTGGTTTTCATATCTTGAACCAGGAGAGCAATATGTCGGTCATTCAGGTGGGACTCGTTGATAAAGGATCGGGATTGGATCCATCGCTGGTGCAGGCAGCGGCGGCGGCGTTGAACATTCAGGTGATGCGGGATCTCCCGCAGTACTGGAACGTATCGGCGACCGTCAGATATTTGCCCGATCCGAAAAAGATTCCTGTCGGCGTCTGGCCGGTTTTCCTCGTTCCCCGGCTTCCGCCCGGCGAAGGCGGGGTTCATCTCGACAAGAAGAATCAGCCGTATTCGCTGGTGATCGGAACGCCGGGCAACAATGATTGGACCATCGACGCGAGCCACGAAACCATCGAAATGCTGGTCGATCCATCTGGCAATCGAATGCAGACTTCGCGCGCGATCGAGATCGAGGGCAATGGCGTTCAGGACGCCGTCGGCGAATTCGGCTACCTCGTCGAGGCCTGCGACCCCTGCGAAGCCAACCAATACGCGTATTCGATCCAGGGAATCGCGGTTTCCGACTTCATCACGCCGCACTTTTACGATCCGGTGGCGACCAGCGGCACGCGATACAGCTTCGGTGGAAACATCCAAAGGCCGCGGCAGATTCTACCCGGCGGATACATCTCATTTACCAACCCCAGCGCCAACGATTGGGAACAAATTCTATGGCTCGGCGCCAGGCCGCAGCTTCGCAACCTGGGACCGGCATCGGGTGCGAGCCTTCGTGTGTGGATTGATTGGCAAACCCACCCATTGACGACGAAGAACCGCAAGCACAACAAGAAGCTTGCGGATCACTGCAAGGCCCACCGCGCCATCGTCGAGCAAGCCGCGACGGTGCGGGCGAAGATGTACGAGTTTTGAGCCAATGTCGGATTGACACGTCGGCAGTGCCGTCATCGCCAAAGTCGAAAGCGGCGCGGGAAGCACGGCGGGATACTTCCACTGGCAGCTGGCAGACGTCCGGCGAGCCAACCGGCTGCGCAAGCCCAGGGGACATCCGCAGCCGGTGTGGTTCACGCCCTTCGACTGATGCTCAGGGCGGGCGTTTTGTTCAGCGTAGAGCTACCTTCGCTTTCGTGTTTTGCGCTGGGCAGCCAGGTGGCGTTTCACTTCTGCGAACGGAAGCGACGGCTCATCGGAATCCGACGCAACCGCTTCTTTCAGAATGCGCGACAATCCGCGGTCCTCGATCAATTCGGACAAGCGGATGAAGTCGTCTTCTGGAAGGACGACAAATCGCTTCCCCTTTTCGTTCGTCCAGAGTTGGGTTCTGAGCTTGGTCATTGGCCTTCTTTCATTCATACGCCTCGGAACGGTGGACGATCCGATGCACAATCAGTCGCGAGCCTTGTGGCTGGAACAAAACCCGCCAATCGCCCACGCGCAGACGCCAACCCGGAACATAGTTGGTCAACCGCTTCACGTCGCCGGCCATGTCCTGACAGAGTAACTCGAGTTTATCTTCGATGCGTCGAGAGACATCAGGAGCCAGTCGCTTGATGTCGCGTAAGGCCTTCGGTCTGAACTCGATCGTATACAGCATTCTGATCCCGCGTCATGCCGATTTTTTCGCTTCGCAAACAAGGATCTCTGACTGCATTTTTTACAGCTTTACATTCCCCGTGTACTTCAGCGCCGGCGCATCGGCGTTCACCTCCGGGCCGAAGTAGCGCAGCATCACCAACTGCTCGGTGGCTGATGTGTTTTCGAAGGTGACGCCTGCTTTGGCGGCGCTCTCTGTGCAGAAGACTTCGTCTTCGGTCAAATCGTGGAAGCGGATCAGCTTGGGGCAGTTGAGGCGGAGTTTGTTCATCTTCCCCTCGCCGGCGACTGTGATCAGGCCGTAGGCGCCGTTGTCTTTGATTGTCACTTTCTTGCCGGGGTCGATGGTCAGTTCCTTGGCGGTGAAAAGCTGCTCGCCGTAGACTTTGCCATAGACGATCCATTTATCGATGTAGCCTTCCTTTGCCGTGTCGGCCACGGGTTTTGGCTCCAGATAATGGTTTTCCTTGAAATGCGGATCGACGTTGGCTTCCCAATCCAGTTGCTCGACGATGAAATCCAAGTCCTTGTGTTTTTCCTTCGGCATGTCTTTCACGAGCAACGACCAGGGCACCTCGCGCCCTTCCACCAGCGACTGATACATGCCAAAAACATCGCTGCCCCATTGCGGCTCATAGGTGCATAGCGAGCCTGGCGCGTGAAGAATGCACGGGTGAATCAGCCAGCCGCTGCCGGGCTTGAGGCGATAGGCCTTGGAGAGATCGAGGATGCCGTTGTCGCCCTTGTTCCAGTCTTCGAGGGTCTTGCGGACCTGCGCCTTGGTAGTGCCCGGCTCAAAGCCCATGAAGGTGTAGGGGAAGTTGTTGCCGGTGTTATTATGTTGCGGCGGGAAGTAATAGCTCTCGGGTTTGCCTTCCTGACCGACCAGCTTGGCCTGGGCGGCGTTTTGATGCATGTGATGCGGAATCGGTCCCATATTGTCGAAGAATTTCGAATAGACCGGCCACTTTTTATATTTGCCGAAGATGGATGAGCCGATGAGCTGCGCGCCCGCCTCGGCCACGGCATCGGCCAGCGTAAAGCGCTGGCCATTGACCACAACGTAACTGAATCCTTCATCCGGCACGCGATTTTCGTTGGCTGCGGGCGTGGTGGATGCAAACCAGCGCTCATCGATGCCGCCGCGATTGAGCCCAAATGCGTACAAGTCGTCCGGATGAAGCTTCAGGCGCTTGCCGGGTTGAAGAAAAGATCGCGGCACCCAGCACGGCGCCAGGCGAAGCAATCCGCCGCCTTCCTGCAAGGCCGAGTCAAGCGCGGAGCGGACGTTGGATGAGATGGTCTTAAGATCTTTGACGTTGGGCATGGTGGTTTGCATTCCTCGATGACACTTCCTCATTCGATCCCGGCCCGACTGCCGGTTGGATGAGGTGGGGAAATGTAACCTGTGACGATCAGAAGGGGAATAGGGGGTGCACGCCCGTTGTTGTATGGCGTCAGCGGGGGTAATAATAGCGGTTCGGCAATGGATTGCCGTGTTCACGAATGGCACAAGCGATCAAGGAGGATCGACCATGTCTCGAATCAACCGCGAAGAACTTGGGAAACG
>DASRRM010000042.1:0-31276 GCA_035695715.1 Tepidisphaeraceae bacterium | reverse complement strand
CTGAGGTACTCCGAAGGATCTTGCCGATGCGCGAAGGCGAGCAAGATCCTTCGGAGTACCTCAGGATGACGACCCCATCAGTTCGAGGAATCGGACAACTTCATGTGGCGTGTGTATGAGGTACTCCGAAGGATCTGGCCTTCAGGCGTGCTGGCTCGTGCGCCGACCCCGTTGTGACTATCCTGCGCGGAGCGAGGGCGGGATTCTCTGAAGTGTGCACATCTTCGGCAAGGAAGTGCGGGCCGCCGGGGCGCACGCAGTCGTCTAAGCGACAAGCAAGTCTAGTCGGCCTTGTGCACGGTTCAGAGAATCCCGCCCGCGCCGACGCATTATGCCGCATCGCCGTGCATTATTGTGCATCGTTCGGCGGGCGCTGCGAGTGTTCGGCCACGCCGCCGCCAACGCCTCGCGAGTGCTTGTGCATATCAAGCCTCCAAGTCCCGTCGGTTGCGGCGCGATTGAATTCTCTGAACCATGCACATGGCCGAGTAGACTCGCTGGTCGCTTAG
Source organism: Tepidisphaeraceae bacterium (assembly GCA_035695715.1). GTDB lineage: Bacteria > Planctomycetota > Phycisphaerae > Tepidisphaerales > Tepidisphaeraceae > RYN-428. Next base: position 30,767 of record DASRRM010000042.1, on the reverse strand, counting down.
ACGACTGCGGGCGCCCCTACGGCCCGTACTTTTCTGCGGAAGATGTGCATACTTCAGAGAATTCAATCGCTGCGCGTGCGCACGGTGCGCAACGCCATACACCTTCCTTCGGATAGTCTCAGTAGGATGCCGGTCACGGAGACGCGCCACCAACATGAAAAGTGCTATAGATTAAGATTGGGTGAATGCCGCGAATTGCGGTTGCCGACGCGATATTCAACTCGTAGTCTTGCGGCCCCATGACCAAAAAACTGCTCGTTGTTTTCGCGGCGGCCCTTGTTTTCTCACCCGCCTTGTTGCTTGCCGATGCGGATGATTCGCCGGCGGCGATTGGTGCGGGCAAAGGCCCGTTCGGCTTGCTCGATCCGGCCAGTAAATATTACCGGGATGTATTCCCCGAGCCATTTCGGGTGGAAGACACGGCCATCGACAATGAACTTCGATTTGACTGGGAACACGATGAAGCAAGAGGCGCGCGAAGCAATATCGTAACCGCCGAGGTTCAAAAGTCGTTCGGCATCGTCACCTTTGAAGTGCAGTCGCCATACGCCATCACCACCGGCGGCGGCGAGGACGATGATGCCGCCGATCGACCCAGCGGGCACCACGCCGAAGGTTTCGCCAATGTCGAGTTAGCGGGGAGAATTCCCATCTACCAATTCGTTTCAGCCTCGGGCCTTTTTGACAACAGCATCGGCTTCAATTTAGAACTCGGCGTGCCAACCAATTCCATCTTCAGCAAAAACACAGAACTTGCCCCCGGCATTTTCGACGATCTAGCCATCGGCGATCATTTCACCCTCCAAACCCTCTTCACCTTTTCGCACCTGTTCGGATCATTGCAAACCGGGCGCGACACCTTTGAATACGGCCTGGCCTTCGGCTACGCCATCGAGGACGAAGAATTTGCCGTCCCCCACGTCGAACGGCTTATCCCCATGGTTGAAGTCCTCGGCGAAACAACTCTGAGCGGCTACACAGCCGGGACCAACGTTTTGACAGGCACCGCTGGCCTTCGCGCCGAGTTCAAGTCAATCGGAAAAATTCAGCCCCAACTTGGCATCGGCTACATCTTCCCCATCGACAAAGGCGGCCGCGATCAATTGCAATGGGGGCTGTTCACGTCTTTGGTTTTTGAATTTTAAGGGCGTCAGTGGCTTGCCAAGTCCCCGCCGCCAGCTGCCAACTGCCGCGGCCCGGCATCAGGAAACAACCCGCGCACCTCCCGCGCCTCAACCCATTGCGGCAGCCCATCCCGCCACACCTTGTCGTCGGCGCACAACTGCCCGCCAGCGGCAAGCCCCTTCAACGCCGACCCACTCACCGGCCCATGCTCCACGCCGTCTTTCAGGTAATGCCATGAAGATCGAGTGCCCTGTGCCACGGCGGTCAATCATAGAATCCGTGAGACTCGCCGCAACCAAGTTGCAATAGGGCCGGCAGCTTCAGCGGTACATCTCGATCCGCGATCTCGCGTTGACACACAACCCGAATACGTGGAGGCGGCTTCGCCTCCGCGATGGTGTTTTGGATTTTCCGAGGCATGGCCCAAGCGTCCGATGGGGCGGCGGAAGCTTGCCGTGCTGTTGCCGTTGTGGATAAGGTATTCCAGCCCGATTGAACGGGCTTATGCTGTGGTGGGAAACCTCCTGATCTTCCGCGATCTTGTAAGTGGGCAACTTGATGCTGATCGCATGGATTATCTGTTGCGAGATAGTCACCACTGTGGCGTGACGTACGGTTTTTACGATATTGATCGGATTCTTGACACGCTCGTCTTCGTTCAGGTCGGAGACCAGGAGTCACCGAGCCTCAAAGTGGCGATCGAACCGGGGGGACGGCATGCGGCCGAGGGCATGATCCTGGCTCGTTACTTCATGTTCGAACAAGTATATTTTCAGAAAACGCGGATGGCATACGACCACCACGGCGCCGCCTGCTTGAAAGTCGCATTGGGTCCGGAGGGAACATTTCCCGATCCGCGAACGGAAGGGGGGCGCAATAGCTACCTCAAGATGGACGATTGGTTTCTCTTCGAGCATATTAAGTCTTCGAAGACCAGTGATGCCTACGCGATCTTGCAGCATAGGCATGACCGAAAAGTGTACGAAACCTTGGAAGTTGCCGGCGAGAAGGAGCTACGCGAGCACGAAGAGCTGATGAAATTACTTCAAGAAAATGGCATTGAGGCGTGGTCCGCTGATGCGTCGAAATCCTGGTACAAGAGTGGCTCAAGTGAAGTGTTGATTGCCGCCAATGCCTCCCATGCGGCTTTTTCTCGCGGCCGGCCTCTGACGACTGTGTCGGAGACAGCGGGCAGAATTCGTGACAGCAAGCAAAGGCGAATTTACGTTCCCTTCGGAAAGGTCAGCGCAGCCGAATCGATTCTCGCGCCCAAAGGAGATGGTCATGGACCTGCTTGAACGTACATCAATCATCGGCGAAATCGCTCGCCTAAAACAGGGTGGACAACTCGGCAAGACGGCGGTGATGAAGCTGCTGCATCTCTTGCAAGACGGGCTTGGAGTGCCTCTGGGCTATCGATTTACGCTGTATAATTACGGCCCCTATCAAAGTGAGGTCATGAGCGACATCGAGTTCGCCGAATCCTTGAATCGCGTGACCGTCAATTACCTGGGCCCTGACCAGGGATATCGAATAACGCCTGGCAGCGACGTCGGCAAGGTGCCGCAAGATATCGAGCCAAAACTGAAGGAATTGATAAGGGATTTCGGGACGATGAACGCGCGCGAGTTAGAGTTGCGTTCGACTTTGCTGTTTTTATCGCGGAGTTATTCGGGCCAGCAACTGATTAATCGGTTACGTGAGCTTAAACCCAAGTACTCTGAATCCGAAGCGACTGTTGCTCTCGACGACCTTCATGACAAAGGTCTTGCAATTTCCGGATAGGTGCCTCTCCATCCCCGATAGCTCGTTGAAGCTGGTGCCTTACGGCCACGGGCGGCGTCCAGCGCGAGGCCGGCCGCCTTTTTTCCCCGGCACTGTCGATCGGTATTTTGGAAGGTCAACTGGCGGGTTCTAATTGTCGTCCCGCCGGGATTTTAATTGTCGCTGGACACCCATTACAAGCCCAGTTTCCGGCGGCCGCGGACTCGTCGCATTGTCAGCGGAGAGAGTTGCGTGAACGTGGGGATGGAACATGGAGCGGTGCCAATGGGTGCTTTTTTCCTGAATTAGGAATGTGGAATGTCCCCTTATCGGCAGCTTGTGCGGATTCAGGTCGCTCCGTTGCAGGACCAAATCAGTTGGATGACATGCCAACTCGGCCGGCGCGGGGATGGCCAGGGCGACATGGAACGGATCCCCTGGTCACAGCTCCGCGCGAACCAAAACTCATATTTGCGCAATTCTTTGAAACCAGTCGACTGGACCTATGAAGCAACATTTGGCAAGGAAGCTCAGGCCACTTAAGCACGCCAGGAAGAAAAAAACAGGGACAAAGAAAAAAACAGGGACAAAGAAAAAAACAGGGACAGCCCTTGGTTTCAGGGGCGAAATCGGCGGCTGTCCCTGTTTGATTCGTTTGGGGCCGCTTGCTAGTGCCTCCGGATTTTTTGGTTTCGAGGAGGGCTTCAGCGAGAGGCACGAATTGCGGCCGGGGCGGTAGCTTGCGGACACAAAGCGAATGTGTACGCTGACGGACGAGGTAAATTCGAGTGCAGGCGGAGATTTTGATATTGCTTTTGTTGCATGTTCGGTTAATGTTTGGTTACGAGGAGTAATCCGATGACTGCCAAAATTAATAACCGGCGCGACATACTTCTTTTGATGCTCTACTCGCCAGGAATTAACGATAAGCCAAACGAAGCCGTAGTTGGGCGAACGCGTCTAGTCAAGATGTTGTTCCTTTTTCGGCAGGAGGCGCTATCCCATTTCCGCCGAGGAACCGAAATCGACGAAAGCAACTTCTACCAGTTCTTCGCCTGGAATTTCGGGCCGTTTTCAACGCAAGTTTACGATGATCTGACGTTTTTCCAATTGAGAGGATTTATCGAGACATCGATCGCGGCCGATGAGGAAAGCCTGCCCGAATCCGCAGCTGAATGGGAAAAATGGTTCCAAGAGGCGGGCAACCAAGAATCGGACGAACTCGACGTCTATCAAGACGAAGAGTTGAAACTTACTTCGGCGGGAGTGCTTTTTGCAAAAAAGCTCTATGGCGTTCTATCTGAACCGCAGCGCAGGCTGCTGAAAGAATTCAAAGCCCGCTTGGTTCGAGCGCCGCTCCGGGCGATTCTTAAATACGTGTATTCTACGTATCCCGACCTCACCGAGAAGTCGAAAATTAAAGGGGAAGTACTTGGAAATCCTTTCTGATTCGGCATGGTTGGAGCTTGGCTCCACTTCAATCTTCAGTGCGATCATTCCGATCGTTATTGGAGGCGGCTTAGCGCACTTTAAGGTCTGGCTCCCCGCAGAAGACGACGTGCGAAAGCGGGTTGAGTTGAGGAAGCAGGTTCTCCGTGAAGGAGTTACTAAACTATTTCAAGCAGTCTTAACGAAGGCGATGGAATGCATCGTGGTCAAAGATCTGCGCGGGTCGCCACCGAAAGAAACTGACATTTTGAGCGATCACACGTGTGAACTGTTTAGGGTATTCGCCGTTTTCGTTGAGCTTGAGCAGATACAACGCGGAATAAGATGGGTATATACCTACTTGTTTTTTTCAGCAGCCTTTGGAATCTTGGAGTTGCTCGTCGCCGTTCCGCTCGAAAAGACTCGTCCCTGGATCGCGGTGTTGTCGTACGTGGTGATAATTTCGCAGGTGTACGCAGTCGGCTTTCTAAGAAGATGTGCCAAGCGGCTTGAGGAATATGAGAAAACCACGTAAATCAACCAAAGCATCTTCGATTTCGGAAGCGGTGCTTGTCGAAAAACTCGTTCGCAAATTACATCGAGAAGGCTTTAAGGTACGAATAGAAGTTTCGAACATGGGCCAGAGCGCGGACATTGTGGCAACGAAAGGCAGATGGGTGACAGTGGTTGAGGCCAAATTATTCAACTGGCGCCGAGCCCTCCAGCAATGCCGAGCACACGAGCATGTTGCTGATTACATCTGCGTTGCTGTCGCGTCGGTAGGCATTCCGTCGCCGCTCCTTGAAACGGCGACAACGATTGGCTACGGAGTCCTACATTTTAACCGGGCGACGCAACAGTTTACCTGGCGCCTAAAGCCGACTAGAAACTCGCGCGTTTGGAAGCCTCAACGTCGACACTGGGTGAAGAATATGAGGAGGATTGCTTATGCGAGTTGAACATTGGATGATGTTTGGCACGTTCGCTGAGCAGCGACATTTCATTTATCCCAGCAAAGACACGTACGATGGAGTGATTATCAACGGCAACATGGCCGCGCACGCACCCGATGGATTGGCCGCATTCCTACTCGAAAAAACCGAAAGCCTTAATTACATCATTGACCCCTTGACCCATGCCTTTCAGCATGATCCTCGGTTTATCAGCGACCCGGACGGAGAGCCGAAATCGTCGATCAGAGCCATTGCGGATGCCTATGGTGAACCCGTTTGCTCAACGATCGGGAAACGACCCATTCATCCCCGCGATTTCGAGAAAGACGAAATTCTTCTCGGTTATGTCAAACGGTGCTTGGCTTTCCAAAAATGTGTTCTCGCCGACGCGATGGCTGAAAGTGACGCGATTAAATACCTGGATCTTGATGCCGACGGTCTCCAGCCGCGTGGCCTAGTTGCTCCGTACTTTTATATCACCGAAACCACGATTGATTCCTGGCTGCCTCTCGCAATTCGCGCCGTTGAATACGCGATAGAATTGGAACCAGAAGCGAGGATTTTCGCGTCAATCGTCGTCAGTCAAGGAGTGATTCTTGACAACTCGGCACGGGAAAGAATTATCGAGGCATTTGGTCCCATCAATGTGGCTGGCTTTCTTTTATGGATAGATGCGCTTGACGAGCAGGCTGCTGAGAGTGCTGAGTTAGGGGGCCTGCTCACGCTTGCAAGAGGCTTACGGCAAGAAGGAAAACGAGAAGTAATTAATCTGCACGGCGGGTACTTCTCGATACTTGCGGCAGGGGTGCTGGGGAAAGGCATCATGTCCGGCGTCACACATGGGCCCGAGTTTGGCGAACATCGGGCCGTGGTTCCAGTCGGCGGTGGCATTCCGATTGCGCGGTATTACATTCCAAAGCTTCATGCGAGAATTCGATATCGAGAAACCGTTCGACTTCTGGATGCAAAGCATTGGCTGGACGATACTGATTCCTTCTATAAGAACGTATGTCAGTGTCCGGAGTGCAAAAGTACGATCGGTACGAACATCGACAATTTTCTTGAGTTCGGCAAGGGAAACGTGAAAGCCGTTAAGCGGGGTGGCAGCCTGGTGCGTATTGAATATCCTACGGGCGAGACGAAGTTGCATTGTTTGCGTCATTATCTCAATCGGAAGAAGACCGAGTACGAACTTGCCAGCACGGCAACAGGTGACGTGATCCTCAAGAATTTAGCGGACGGTGTCAGCGAATTTGAAGACGTACTTGGTTTGGACGGTGTGAGCCACCTCAAATTGTGGGCGAAAGTCCTCGGAAAATAGACAGGTTGAAATGGCGAAAAAGGCCGCATGCAGTGCGCCGAGGTCTCGCTTCAAACCTTTAACATTCTCGTCGCCTTTGAGTTCATTGGAGTCGCGCAAACCCATCTAAATCACATTGCGCGCATTGATCGCGGATAACGGGGCATTCCTAATTCAGCAAAAGAATTTTCTTACTGTACGAGTTCACTCGCGTCGCCGAGTATTGCTCGCATGAGCGCATACCTCCAGCCTGATCAAACGGAGTTGGGCTCTGCTGGGAAGCAACCCAACAAGGGATAATCAGGTCGAGAGCGCGCCTATAGCGCGTCAGCCCCTGGTCAACCGTCGGGGGTTGTCTTGTTTCATGCATATCGGACGCTTGAGCCATGCCTCCGAAAATCCAAATGCTCATAGCTGGGGCGAAGCCGCTTCCAAATTCGTGGTCACGCTGTGGACGAAATTCATCGCGACTGCGGAGTTCCGGTTTGACGAGCGCGGCCCGACATCAAAAGACGGCACGCAAGCGTGCAGCGGCTAAAACGGTTGGGAGTGCTGCGCACGCGAAAGGATTTTTTCGGGGCCGGGTCGCGGGGACGCGCAAAAAATCCCCCGTCTTTTTCCGAATCGTTTAGCCGTTGCACGCTTGCGTGCCGTCTGTCCGCGCTGGGGGATGAGACATGCCGGCGGCGAGTGGGACGCCGATGGGACATTTTTTGTCCCAAATGTCCCGCCATGTCCCATCGGGATCCGCCGGATCGGCGGTGGCGGAATCGGCTTAAAATCAGGATGGCAATGTGGTTATGGATGGGAAAAAGAAGTCGATGTCCCATTGGGGGATGAAAAAATCAAAAAAAGGGGACATTTTGGGACATGGCCCGGCAACCGGGGATGGTGCGCACCAAATTGGGGCGCCAAATGATGCGCCATGGTGCGCGGGCGGCTGCGACGTCGCTGGCGCCTTCGCATTCCAACGCAGCATCGCACGGACCGCAAACACGCAGACCCGAACCCCTATTCCCCCTCCTCCGGCACCGGCGGCGGGACGTCGGTGAACGGCGTGGGCGCGGCCGGGCCGGTGTGATCGGAGGGGATGATGATTACATCGTCAGGTGTGCCGGATGCATTGTCGTCCGAGGGCGCGCCGATGGGGCGGGCGGCGAAGGGGGAGCCGCCGCCGCGGGGCTTGGCACGGCGCGAGGTGCTCAGGCGGGGAATGGAGACGCGCTTGCCGTTGGAATCGTCGTCGACGGCGTTTTCGTCGACGACGAACCAGGAGGTGGCGGATGCTGGGGATGGCGATGGGGGGGTGGGGTTGGGATGGGGGATGGTGTTGCTGGCGGCACGGGGGCGGGGGCCCGATTCGATGCCCAGGGAGCGGAGGAACTTTTCGCGGGTGATGGTTTGCTCGATGAAGCCTTCGATGCCCGCCTCGCGGGCCTGGCGGATGGCGCCGTCCTTGGTGGGGGCGGTCCAGGCGCGGCCGCTCGTCTGGTCGACGGCGGCGTAGAACGGCTCGCGCAAGCCGGTCACGGTATATAAGTAGTATTGCTCTTCCATGGGTGTCTCACTGGCATTCGGCAGTTGAGTTGCAGCGGCCCGAATTCCCACCAGGTACACTCTCTGTTACCGCAAGCTTACCTTTTGTTCCCTTCAAGAATAAACAATTCCCACAACCGCCGCCAGTTGGCGGGTGTCCTTATCTTGACGCAATCATGCCCCATGCAACAATGGTGACGTTCACGGCGGATCACAGGAGAAAATCGATGCCATCACGTTCTTCACGCGGCAAAAACATTCGCAGGGCAACTGCCCCGGCTGTCTACGAATCGCTGGAAGGGCGGGTGCTATTCGCCAGCGTGGCCTTTGCCGCCCCGGTGACCACGCAAATTTCCTCCGGCGTGTTTCCGGTCAGCGCGACGGCCGTCGGGGATCTGAACGGTGATGGGATTCCAGACCTTATTGCCGCCCGCGATAATCTCCAGGCGCAGGTTTACCTCGGCGCTAAGACCGGCGTGTTCACCCTCGGGTCGATCTATGGCTCAGGCGGCAACTTCGTCGCCCTCGGCGACTTCAACGGCGACGGAAAGCTCGACCTGGCCACCGGCGACGGAATCTACCCCGGCGTCGGCGATGGAACCTTCGGCACCCTGATTACCGGCTTCTCCCTTCCCGTCGGCACCATCAATATGTACGCCCAGGACGTCAACAACGACGGCAACCTCGACCTGGTTTGCGTCACGTATGTCGCCGCGTCGGGGACGGCTAATTCAACCCCGACTATTGGCGTCAGCGTGTTGCTGGGAAACGGGAACGGCACGTTCAAAGGCGCGGTCAACACGCCCATCGGCTCAGCCGCGGGGCTGACCCAGGCGGATGCGACGGTGTCATTCGGGGATTTTAATGGGGACGGGAATCTGGACATTCTCTCGCCGCTTGGCGTGATGCTCGGCAACGGCGACGGCACTTTCAACAAGGCAACGGCGCTTCCATTCAAGGGCCTGGCCGCCGGGGCATCGACGCTCCCGGCCGCGCCGATTTTCGCCATCGGGGATTTTAACGGCGACGGCTTCCCCGACCTCGCAACCATTCCCGCCTCGGGCAATGCCGGGCAGGTGGAAATCTTCCTCAACAACGGCAAAGGCGCGTTCACCGACGCCGGGCCGATCACCGTTGGCACCAACGAAACCATTACCGCGCTCGATGCGGAGTTTCTCAACACGACCGGCGGCGTCGACCTGCTGGCCGGCATTTCCAATTCGCCGGGCACGCAAACCGGGTCATCCGATTTGGCGATCCTGACCGGCAATGGCGACGGCACCTTCGCGACGCCGACGCTCTACGCCGTCTCCGGGCCGCCGGTCAGTTTCACCACCGGCGACTTCAACGCCGACAGCAATCCCGACATCATCAGCATCGATGGAATCGCCGGCAGCACGACCAGCACCGGATTGACGCTTGCCGCGTCGGCGGCGGTTCTGATCAACTCGCAGGCGGCGCTCAGCGCGCCCGTGGTCACGCTGCACACCTCGGCCAATCCAACCGTCGACGGCGATTCGGTGAAATATACGGTGGCCGTCACTGCTTCGGCGACGGCAACCACAACCGCGCTTCCCACCGGCACTGTCACCTTTTCCAACGGCTCGGCGATGATCGGCACTGCGTCGCTCGTCAATGGGAAGGCGTCGATCACCATTACCGCCGCGGGCGTGGGCATTCAGACAATCACCGCCAGTTATGGTGGCGACGTGAATTACACCGGCGCGACATCGACGGCCCTTTCGCAAACCGTGCTGGAAACGGGAGCGAAGGTGCCGCTGCTGCTGCCGACGCTGGGCGCGGCCATCACGCTTCCGGCGGAGTTCCTCAAGGGCGATTCGGGGAATGCGACCATCACGCTGACCAACGGCGGCGGGGCGATAGCCCACGGCAAGATCGACGTCAACTTTTATCTGTCCCAAAGCGGCTTGATCGATTCATCGGCAATCGCCCTCCCCGTGCCGGCTTTGCAGAATCATGCCGTGCAGATCGGCAGCGGGCAAACCGTCTCGCTAACGGCGCATCTGAAGCTCGGCAGCTACGCCCCAGGCAATTATTTTCTCGTAGCAGACGTAACGCCGGTGACCAATTTGACCACCGACGACGTTTCCTCAACGCCGGTGGTCAGCACAACGACATTCCAGGCGGCGGGGTTGGTATTCGGCAGCGTGGGAAACCATCACGGCCTGACGTTGAAAGTCGCCGACGCCAGCGGACAGGTCGCCAGCTTTTTGCTGACCGGCCCGGGCACCGGAACCATCACCCAAGCCAATGGAACGACCGACCTGGCCGTCACCGGCACAACGACCGCCAGCCGTCTGACGATTACCAGCCGCGGCGCGTTCACGCTGGACAGCGCCGACGTTCGCGGCGCGCTGAATTCGTTCACGGCGGTGCATACCACGCTGGCGGGCGATTTGAATCTGGGCGGCGGGGTGAATCATCTTTCGCTCGGCTCGGTTTCCGCAGCGAGTGGGGCCGCGACCATCGACGTTGCCGCCGGTACGGTCAAGCCGACGCTTTCCCTGGGCGCGGTTGGCGATTTGGCGTTGACGGCGGCCGGACCGATTGGCGCTTTAAGCGCCAAGTCGTGGCAAAGTGGGGCGGTGGATGCACGGGGCATCGCGTCGATGAACATTGCAGGCTCGTTCGGCGCTGACGTGCGCCTTCACGCCGGGGGAAAGCTGACCTCAGCGCGCATCGGCGCGGTGACCGGCGGAATCTGGGCGGTTGCCGGGGGCATCGGCACATTGCATATCATCGGCAGCATCGCCAGCGCCAGCATCTATGCCGGCGCCGATACCGGGCCTGACAACTTGCTCGGCGACGGCGACGACGTTTTCGCCGCCGCCGCGATTGGCACGCTGTTCATCGGCGCATCCGACACCTCGACGCTGATCGCCGCCGGCGCAACGCCCGCCACCGGCAGCACGACGATCACCGGCGGAATCGCCCTGTTGCCCAAAGGCTCGATCACAGCGATCACCCTCCGCGGCGCGGTGAGCGATGACAGCCGGATTCTGGCCGCCCATCTGCCGAGAATCGTGACGCTTAACGGCGCGAAAGTGGCAACGGCCACCGATCCGCATTTCCAAGTATGAGCAGCGAATAAATGGCGAATCCGCGGTATTCACTGATATTTAGAAGCCGTGGGCCCGCCGTTGTTATATTTGCCCGGCTTGAGCCCTCGCCTTATTCGCAAGTCAGCATTTCGCGAACTATACTAAGGTCATGCCTCTGCACGACTGGACAAGTTTGAGCGGATGGGACGGCGTTTTTCTCTTGTGGATGACGGAATTATTGCGTCTTCTAAAAAGTCGGCTCCCCCAGGAGTTCCGGGCTTACTTGGGTACAGGTCCGGCGGTTGCCATCGGAGCGCCGGCGGGCCGGCCCGACGTTTCGGTGCGAACCCACGGTTCAATCCCTCGAAACGGCGAGAGCTTTTCGGATGCCTCAAGTGTCGCGGCAACGGAGCCGGACGTTGAGGTGGCGGTTGCCGCACTTGAAGCAGAACCATCGCTGCTCATCGAGCGCGAAGGTCGGCTTGTGGCGGCGGTGGAGCTCGTTTGCCTGTTACGTCAGCGGCGATAGCTGGGTCGATCGCCCCGCCCATCTCCATCACGACGGCTGCACGATTTCCTATGCCGACGGCCATGCGATGTACTGGAAGTTTGCTGATCCGCGAACGATTACCATCGATTTTTTCGCGAACACGCCAAACAATCCCGACCTGCAATATATTCATTCGCTTCTTGGCATATGAGCCGCTCCGGTTGGCGAACGAGCCCGTAATCCTCCCAAGAGCGCCAGCGGGTGTAACTCCTGATTGCGGCGACCGGTGGGGCAGACATTCTTTCTTGTCCGCTCCACCATTGGTGCAAGCCGTTCACCTCCATTAAGCGCCACACCCGCGCCACCCACGTCCACCTGTTAAGCCGATGGGGAATGGGTCGTCAGACGCCAAGCCTTGCATAGGCGGCGGGCCTTGCGTATTCAGTTGGGCATGAAAGCCGTCATCGATGCCCATCATCACTTTTGGAAATATTCGCCGGCCGAGTATGGGTGGATTGACGAGCAAAAGGCCATCCTGCGGCGGGACTTCGGGCCGGAAGAATTAAAGGCGGAAATCGCGGCAGCGGGGGTCGACGGAGTCATTTCCGTACAGGCACGCCAGACCACCGCCGAGACCGACTCGTTGCTGAATCTGGCGGAGAAAAATGAGTTTATTCGCGGCGTGGTGGGATGGGGGCCGCTCCTGGATTCGGCGCGGCTGCGTGAACATTTGGAACGGTGGCTGCATTCGACGGGCTCACCGCGGGTGGATTCGACAGGGTCACCGCGGGCGAATTCGACAAGCTCACCGCCGGCGGGGCGGACGAAGCTGGTTGGGCTGCGGCATGTCCTCCAGGATGAGCCGGACGATCAGTTCATCCTGCGGCCTGATTTTGACGCGGGGCTGGCAAGTCTGAAAGAATACGATCTGCGATATGACCTTCTGATTTTCGAGCGGCAGTTGTCCGCGGCCATCGAGGCAGTGGATCGACATCCGCAGCAGGTTTTTATTCTCGACCACATTGCCAAGCCGAGGATTGCTGGCGGGGAATTTTCGATGTGGGAAAAGCAGATTCGTGATCTGGCTAAACGAAGCCATGTTTATTGCAAGATTTCCGGGGTGGCGACCGAAGCCAACTGGAAAACCTGGACGGCCGCCCAGCTTCAGCCGTATTTTGATGTTGTGCTCGAAGCGTTCGGGCCGGGCCGGCTGATGTTTGGAAGCGACTGGCCGGTGTGTCTGCTGGCAAGCGGATATGGACATTGGGCGCAGACGGTCAGAAATTGGACCAGCCGATTGTCGACCGAAGAGCAAAGCCAAATTTGGGGACGGACGGCCTTGAAGGCGTATGGCGTGGCCCCGGCGTGAAGGCTCAAGCGGACAGGCGAGAGCGAACGCGTTCTTCCAGTTCCCCCACATCGAATCCGCCTTTGATCCAATAGTCGCAAGCGCCAGCGCCGTGGGCGCGGGCACGCCAGTCTTCATCGTCCAGCGCGCTCAGCATGACTACCGGAAGCTCGGCAGTTCGCGTGTCGGTGCGGATGCGCTTTAAAACTTCGATCCCGTTCATTCCCGGCATCATCAGGTCAAGCAAGACCAAGTCAGGCAAGGTACCGCCAAGGCGTTGCAATGCGTCATCTCCGCCGCAGGCGGTCGAGGCGTCATAGCCAAAATGTCTTAGGAGGGCCGCGACGAGATCGCCGGCTGGCGCGTCATCATCCACAACAAGTATGCGTTGCATGGCGGTTTCCTCCGTCTGGATCGTCTGATAACTTGGGGGGATTTTAACGGCAGAACTTCCTATTTCAACGAAAATCTTCAACAGAATAAAGGTTTTTACAGTAACACATCATTAGACGCCGATCCGAGAAAGCACGCCCTGCGTGGCGCGTGACTGAGGAAGTACCGATCGACAACCACCTATGACACGCGGAGACACTGTCATCCTGAACACGCTCAACAGCCCCGAAACCGGCGGTACGATGTCGCGTTTTTTGTCATTGCTGCGCCGGCCCACTTGGGCGACGCCTGCCCTGGCACATCTCACTTCACGCTTTGACATTAAGCGAATTCAGTCGCGGAAATTCCTGTTGACGGTCAGCCTGTGCGCGGTATCGGGCCTGGCCATCGCCGCCATCCATTGGCACGGCAGCACAACCGCCGACGCGTCAATTCCCGGGGGGCCCGCGAAGGCCAGCGCCAACGTGATGAGCCGCGGCCCGTCGGTAGCCCGGCGTTCGGATCGGCCGCGCCCCTATTCGCAAGAATATGCCGTTTTGCTTTCGCGGAGCATCTTCGCCGCCGATGGAAGTCCGCTCAATGGTAAACCCTCCGCCGGCGCTGCGCAGTCGTCGGTTGCCGCCGGATCGGCTGCACCGAGCACCTTTGCCCTCAAGGGCATCTCGCAGGAGGACGCCAGCTTCACCGCGTTCGTCGAAGACACCGTCGCCCGGCGAATCGTCCAGGTTCACGTCGGCGATACCCTGGGCCAGGGCCAGGTCCGCGACATGACGCTGCAAGACCTGAACTACGAGATCGGCGGGAAAGTCGTGCATGTGGAGATTGGGCAGGGGTTGGACGGCAATCCGTTCATCGCCAGCGCCGTCAATCCCGATTCCATTTCCAAGCCCGAACATCACAAGCACAAACACGATGCCGATGGCGGCGACGTGCGGGCTTCGGCAGCGGACGGCGGAAACTAGGGCATTTTGGATAAAACGATGAAGCGATCCCGATCGTGCGCCGTGCTGCTGGCTGCATCCGCTGCGATTTGTGTGATTGCGCCCGATCTTTGCAGTGCGCCGGCGGCCACGCAACCGGCCAATGCGCCTGCGGCCACAATCCCGGCAACCACGCCATCGCCCGCCACCACCCCGCCGGCAACGTCGCCTGCAACCGTCCCGGCCACCACCGAAGCTGCCACCCAGCCTTCCACCACGCAGGCCGCCGCCACGCAACCGGCGGATGCCGATCACCCGCCCGCGCAGATTCGCCTGAATTTCCGCGATACGCCTTTGGACACGATCCTGGAGCATCTTTCGCAGGATGCCGGCTTCTCAATCGAGCGCGATGTGCCGGGCGATGTGCGCGTCACGGTAATCAGCCTTCAGCCGCTAACGCCGGCGCAGGCCGTCACGCTGCTCAACACCGTTTTGGCGGGAAATGGGATGGCGGCGGTGCAAAACGGGCGCATCCTGCACATCATCGCCCGCGAAAAGGCGAAAAAGGGAAATCTGCCGGTTCATTTCGGCAACGATCCGGCCCAGGTCGAAGCAACCGATGCACTGATCACGCAGGTCATTCCCGTGCATAACGTCGATGCGGTGAAACTGCGGCAGGATCTGACGCCGCTCGTCGGCACCGACGCCGACATGACCGCCAACGCCGGCTCCAACGCCATCGTCATGACCGATACCTCGGCCAACATCCGCCGGATCGTGCAGATCGTCAGCATCCTCGACAAGCGCGAAGGAACGACGTCGGAAGTAAAAATTATCGCGTTGAAAAATGCCAGTGCCCCGGCGGCGGCAAAACTGGTGCTGTCGATTTTCCGCCCCGAAGAGCCGCGCCCCCCTCGCGGCGGGGAGCAGCAACAGCAGCAACAGCAACATCGCGAAGGAATGCTCCTGGGCACCGGCGTCGACCAGGCTTTGCACGGCGGCAAGGTGACGGCGGCGGCGGATGAGCGCACCAACAGCGTGATCGTTGCCGCCCCCAGCGAAACGCTCAAGGCCATCGAGGCCATGCTGCAGGAAATCGACCAGAATCCTGCCACCGTCGCCACGCCGTCGATTAAAACATTTCATCTGAAGGTTGCCGACGCCCAGGCAGTGGCGCATGCGCTGCGCGCCGTTTTCCAGCAGCCCGATGAGCCGCAGGCGGGGCAATCGCATCAACTGGCGACCGATGAGGCGATCAATTCACATGTCACCGTTGTCTATGAGCCGCACACCAACACGCTGATCGTCACCGCGCCCCCGGCGGCGCTGGTCATCGTGGAAGCGCTGATTCGGGACGTCGACCACGAGCAGCCGACCAATACCAGCGTGCGATCTTTCCCGCTGAAATTTGCCGATGCGGTGACGACGGCCAAGGTGATTCAATCGGTTTTTGTCGATCCGAGCAGCGGCCTGTCGCGGGTTGCCAGTTCGGTTCACGACAAGGTCAGCGCCACGGCTGACGCCCGCACCAATACCATCTTCGTGACGGCAACTTCAGACGAGATGGCGATCGTCGAGAAGACCATCCGCGATCTCGACGCCAGCCCAACCGCCGGGTCGGAGGTGAAGTTTTACCGGCTCAAGCAGGGGGATGCCGACGCGACGGCGAAGCTGATCATGAGCTTCTTCAAGTCGCCCGAGAGCAGCGGCGAAAAGCGTCCGCCGGACGCGGTGCATGTGGGCGTAAACGCGGTGGCCGACTCGCGCACGAACACGGTTGCCGTTACCGCGCCTCCCGAAGCGCTGGCGGTGATCGACCAGATCGTGCATGAGGTGGAAAACGATCCGTCGACTGCGTTCGAGATCGAAACCTTCACTTTGAAGAACGCCGACGCCGAGGCCGCGGCTAAGCTGCTCGGCACCGTTTTCCAGCCTGACACACAGAGCAGCGCAAAGAGCAGCGGCAAGGACCAGGCGGTGAAGGCAAAAGTCGTGGCGGCGGCGGACGACCGGACCAATTCGGTGGTGGTCACCGCGCCAGCCGAGACGCTGAAAGTGATTGAGAGCATCATGAAGATGCTCGACGCTACTCCGGTAACCGATGCGCAAATCCAGGTCTTCACGCTGAAAAATGCCGATGCCGAAGTGGCCGGCGATCTGCTCGAATCCATCTTCGCGCCAAAGGCACTGCAAACGACCGGCAGCTCATCAACGACACCCAAAGCGCCCGGCGTGCTCGATGCGCAGCGTAAGCTGGGGTGGATTACCACCACTTCCGACGAGCGCACCAACACGCTGATCGTCACCGCGCCGCCGACAGTGCTCAAGGCCGTCGCGGGCATCATCAACCAGATCGACTCCAGCCCCGGCACCCAGGAAACCTTCTTCATGTACCGCCTGCGCAATGCCCAGGCGGCCAATCTGCAAGGCGTGCTCAATCAGCTCTTCGGTAACACCCAACTCGGCGGAACAGCCGCCAACACCGCCAATGGCCAAAATGGCCAACAACGCAATGGCCAGCAGGTTGCCGCCGCCGGAACCAATGGCACAGGCGGACTGGGGGGAAGCAACAGCATGTTCGGCGGCACCGGGCTTCGCGGGCTCACTGCCGGCTCGAGCACCTCGGCCGGCGGAACGGGAATTGGTGCGCGCTATGGAACGATCAGCGGGCCGCCCGCCAATGGTGCGGCGATGCCGCAGTTGTCGGCAGGCTCAACGCGCGTGCTCAGCGAATTATCCGGGCAGGTGTTTGTCGTGGCCGACCTCGACACCAATTCGCTGTTGGTCACCACGGCGACGCGATATGAAAAGGAAGTGCGGTCGATCATCACCGAGCTCGATCGTCCGGTGCCGCAGGTGCTGATTAAAGTGCTGGTGGCCGAGGTGACACATGAAGACTCGGCGGATTGGGGGACAGATTTCTCGGTGCTGAATCGCCGGGCCAACGGCAACGGAACCACCGTCGCGCAGACGCTCGGCAATGGCGCTGCCGCCGCCGCCAATGGCGGATTGATCGTCGGCCTGGTCGAAAATAACGTCAACGCCACGCTTCACGCGCTGGCCACGGAAGGCAAGCTCGACGTTCTCTCCCGGCCCTATATTTTGGCCAGCGACAACCAGCTCGCCAGCATCACCGTCGGGCAGGAGGTGCCGTTCATCACCAACACCCAGATCACCGATACCGGCCAACAGATCAACACGATCCAATACCAGGACATTGGCATCATTTTAAACGTGACGCCGCACATTAATCCCGAGGGATTGGTGATCCTGGACGTAGCCCCGGAGATCAGCCAGTTGTCGGCAAGCACGGTCCCAATCGGCGCGGGCGTGGCAGCGCCGATCATCGACAAGCGGTCGGCCCAGAGCCGGGTGGGAATCAAAAACGGCTCGACGATCGTGATCGGCGGATTGATGCAGGACAACAAGACGCTGACGATAAGCAAGATTCCAATACTCGGCGACATTCCGCTGATCGGCGGAATCTTCAGCCGCACCCAGGTCGACAAGACCAAGACCGAATTGCTGATTTTCCTCACCCCCCACGTTGCCCAGCAGCCCGACACCCTCGATCCGATGACCGCCGACGAACTCAACGGCACCCGCCTGACCCCCGGCGCGGTCGGTCCCGGCGTATTCGACGAGCACATGAAAGGCATGCACCGCGGCCACACGCCTGAGACCTTGCCGACCACGCAGCCGATCGATCCGGTGATTGAATTCAATTCGCCGACCACGCAGCCAGCGACGGGGCCGATCGGGTCGGGGCCGATTCCGTTGCCTTGAACGATTTTTTTCCTTTCCAGCGCGGCATTTCGAAGCGAGTTTTTCTATACTCTCCGAAGGTGGAGAAAATATGAGACATCCCGGGCGGCCCTTGTTTTTGCTTTCGACGACGCTTTTCGTTACGGGCTGCAATTCAGATGCTTTTCGGGCGGGGACCCTCTCATATCAGGTCCAGAATGGGAGCCCAGCCGCGCTCAATGACGTTGAAATCCGGTGGCGGGAGGATGGGTATGATGTGAGCAACCATATCCATCAGCTCCTTCCCGCGCGCGACGACGAGGTGCCGTTCGGACGTTATTACAACTACGCGCCGCTTCCAATCCCGGCAATCGTTGACCTTGAGTGGAAAAGCAGCGACGGTCAACAACACGCGAAAAGAATTGAAGTGGATCGATTGCTGCCACAGAAATGGCGGTTTTCCGGGACTATCTGCCTTAAGTTCTTCGACAGCGACGTGTGCGTCATCCCTGTTCCGCGATGGATGGAAGAACGAAACCAGCGATTGGGTAAGGCGACGGTGCCATAGAGATCGTTCTCAAATCGAACCGCCCGGTGTGCCGACGGTGACAAAACCATGCTGCTACTAAACGATTCAGTGAAACTCTCCCGTCTCTTGACGGCTTTGGCCATTACATCTGCTTGCATTGGCTGTGCATCCGCGGAGCGTGAGGGGGTACACTATGACAACAGCTTCCGGAATGTCACGCCCGATGCAATGACCGCGGTGAAAATCGACTGGGACAGCAACGGCCGCCATTTCACGCAGCAGTTGGGGAGAGTCCCGCCGGCGGTCTACCACTATGTTGGCGTCAGCGCGGTCGAAGCGCCGTACCCTATTCCGGACGAGGTGATTGTGACCTGGAAAACGAAGGATGGAACATTGCGCCATCAGACCGTCAAGGTGGCGTCTCGAATCCCGGATATCGATCGCTTCAAGGGTTCGATTTTCTATCAGTTCTCCACTGATGGCGTCGTTATCATTCCTCGCTCGTACGCATATCAAGAGCGCAACGTCGCGCAAGGAAAAGCTGCCGTTCCATAGGACCGGGTGAGGTGCGAGAGGACCCGCTGGTCGGCCGGGAGGAATTCACGACCCAGTTCTTTATTCTCCTGCGCATACCGAAATACGTGCTCATCGAACTCGTCGCAAGCCTTACCCCGCCGACACCGGAAGCGACAAGCTTCCCTTCCGCGCCGATCTCACCGAAGCCGCGATCGTCACGCTCACCGGCGCCGACGCACCCGCGACTTCGCCCAACCGTCGCATTGGCAGCGCGCCCTTTGGCGGCTCGGTCAAACGCTCGATCCGGCCGAACATCAAGCGCACCGCCCAGGTCGCTGTTCGGCGGATGGTGTGAAACAGGCCGATCATTCCCACCACCTGCATGCCGGCGGCTTTGTGCGAAACCTTGGTCTTCTTTCGCAGGCCCATCCCGATCAGCCGCCATGGATTGTAGAACGAGGCGTAGCCGATCGTGATGTTCAGTTGCTTCATCCAGGGATGCTTGTGCTTCGAGGCGACAACGTAGTTGCCGTCATACATGTGCGGCAACACCTCGCGCCCGCCGACGCGCTTGAAGACCATCCCGTCGGCGAAGGTGCCTTCATAAAGCTTGGTTCCGGCCGATGGCGTGATCATCAGCACCTGCAGCGACACGGCCCCGGCTTTTCGCAGCAGCTTGATCTGGTTCAGCAGCCCGTAGTTTTTGCCCGGCGAATAAAGCGGCTGCGAATCGTGATGCATCATCATCGGCATCGGGCAGATGCCCGCCGCGCGCAGCCGGGCAAACGCCTCGACGGTCTTGCCCACGCTTTGCCCCTTGTTGACCAGCGTGGCGGTCATGTCTTCCACGCCAAGCCAAAGCGCCCGGCAGCCCGAATCGTGCACCAATTGCAAATGGTCCTTCATCTGCAAAGTATCGTGGACGGTTACTTCGGTATGCCAGCGAACCTTTCGGCGGAGGTCGACGCCGTCAAAGTTGGCGCTGGCTAGTGTCTGCACGATGTCGAGCGTGCGGGTTTTGTGGTTGAAGAAGTTGTCGTCAGCGCCGAAGAAATATTTCAGGCCGTATGCTTTATTCAGCCGGTAAAGTTCCTCGGCAATTCGCCCGGGACTTTTCACCCGATGCTGCCGCTGGTTGTAGGCGGGGATCGGGCAATAGGGACAGGCAAACTTGCACCCGAACGTCAGCACGACAGAGCTGATCGGACTGAGCTTGCGCACCTGGCCGGCGGAAATGGCGGCGGCAGCGAGCGTCGGCCGGCGGCTGGGGGGTTCGAGCAGTTGATATCCGAGCACCGAATCCGGGAGCTCATCGAGGTCGCCCACCAGGCGCTGGGTGCCGGTGTCGATGAGCTCTTCGGGCACGCCGTCGCGCTCGCCCCGGCCGAAAACCAGGCCTGGAATATGATCGAGCGCGCCGCCATCACGGGCGCGGTAAAACGCATCCCGCATCGATTCGCCGGCACTGCGCATTGCCAGGACGACCTCCAGCATGCTGAGCAGGACGAATTCCTCGCCGGTGACGGCAACGTCCGGGGCGACGGGGTCGGCCGGGTCATCGCTGAATAATTCGCCTGGCTGATACACCGCGTGCGGTCCGCCGGCGATGATGAGCGGGCGATGGCCGGGGTCAATCCGCCGCGCGTCGCGAATCAATTCCATGCATCGCCCCGAATGCAGGCCCATGCTTGAAACCATGAACAAATCGGGTATCGGGCCATCCAGTTTCATCTGCGACGGCTTGAAATATTTGTTCCACTGCTGCAAAACGATGCGGGTTTTTACAAATCCCGAGTCCACCATCGCCGACCCGATGGAGCGCACGCCCGCCGGCGCCATGCGCGTGTCTGCAAAGATGAACGGCAACATCCTGGTGCGATGGTCGAAGGCGCAGCAGATGACGGTCGCCAGGTCATGCCTCGCGGCAACGAGGCGCAGCCGGGCGCGCAGCGCCAGAAGTTCGCCGGGCCTGAGCAGTTCATCGCCGCGCGATCGGCGGGGGAGTTCCATGGGGGTCTCGCATTCTGCACGGTGTTACGTGCAAACCAATAAGGGACAGCGGCGCGGTTCACACGAAAATCGGATTGGTGCCGGAGTTTGGAAAGGTCGAAATCAGTGTGACAGAACGGGCCGAAGTGCGAAAGGGTTAGAATTCGTATTTGCGATTAATCTTGCCAATTGGCCAGCGAACTCTTCATTAGAGGTTTTTTCACTGTGGTCCAGCTACAAC
Organism: Tepidisphaeraceae bacterium; assembly: GCA_035695715.1. Taxonomy (GTDB): domain Bacteria; phylum Planctomycetota; class Phycisphaerae; order Tepidisphaerales; family Tepidisphaeraceae; genus RYN-428. Next base: position 9,429 of record DASRRM010000042.1, on the reverse strand, counting down.
TCCCCAATGATGGGGATCATCTCACTCACCAATGCTTCCACGATCAGCCGTCCTTTTTCAGCGGTCGCGAGCGTTGGATCGCCCCACGCGCCGCTGGGAGAATAAAGCCCGGCGCCTCGCGCATTTCGCGTCAGCGGGCCGAGCTGCGGCGAAGCCAATTCCGGCCGAGCCCGCTCTAAGTGCACCACCTGCGGCGCAATGTAAAGCATCATCGACGTCTCGATCTCGTCGGCATGCGTGCCATGCGGCTGTTGTTCCACGGCCCGCCTCTCGCTGACGGCGAAATTCCGCAGATCGGAAAATTCCATCCGAATGCCTTCATCGGCGAGCAGTTGGCGTGCGGCCGTAAGCGGGGCAAGGGTGCTGATTCCAGTGTTCAGCACATAAATCCGCCGAGCGCCGTTGCGGGAAAACGAGCGGCAGATGTCGGCGACGAAATCGCGGAACGTCGTTTCGGCGATCGACACCGATCCAGGATATTCGATGAACGCGGGGTAATAGCCGTATTGAACTGTCGGCGCCACCAGCACCCGGCATTTTTCCGCCACGCGGCGGGCCAGGTATTCAGCCATGATCCAGTCGGCATTCAGCGGTAGATGCGGCCCGTGTTCCTTGCACCGGCTGCCCAACGGAAGCACAACCGTATTGATCGACGCCAGCGCGCGCTCCATCTCCGGCCACGTGAGTGATTCGATGAAGATGCCTGCACTTTGCTGTGGCATGGAGAATCCCGGGGAGAACCGCGGAAGTATACGTCGCGCAAGGGCGAAAGATCCGTGGGCTTCCGCCCTCGGCTATCACGGATCCGTCCAGCGTCCATCTTGAACATCGGAGGGCAGTGGCCAAACGTAACCTGCTTTGCGGCCGATCAGCTTTCCCCGAAACGAAAGTAAGGAACGGCGCATTACGCCGTTCCTTATTGCTTACTGCCTTCTGCCTACCGCCTACTTCAACTGATACGTCAGAATCGCAAATCGCTTGAATTTCCCGCTCCCGGCGAATTTCTCGCTCGCCTTTTCGATCTTCTTTCTGAACGCGGTGTATTCCGCCGCGTGCAATTCTTCGCGGGTGAAGCCGCGGGTGCTGATCACCGACACCCAGGTGGGATCGTTCAAATAGCCGCTCGGCACCTTTTCGATCGTGCAATCGATCCCGTTCTGCACGAGGAAATCCCGCGCCTCGGCGGCGCTTTCCTTGTTGGGATAATTCTGGATAAGCACGTAATTGAGCCCGATGATTCGCGGGCCAACGGTCGCCTGGGTTTGCGGGGTGAGCGATGTCAGGCCGTGAACGTTGTTGGCCATCGGGGCGGAGTCGCGATCGTGATAGCGAGATTCATCCGCAATGGTGGGGCGGGGAGCAACCCGATTAATGGGCGCGGCGGCGGGAGTTGCCGTTGCGACCCGGCTTGGGTGCCGGGGCACTTCCAATACCGATGAGCGCACCTCTGGGCGCGCCTGATCCACGGGAGCCGTCGCCACGGCCGGCCCGGCCTTTTCCTTGCTCCCAATGTGTCGGCCCGCCACATACGCCACGCCGACGCACAGAAACAAGCCGCACGCGGCGATCAACGCGCCGTTGAACGGCAGGCGCAGGGTGATTTCCCGGCGCTCGCGATCCAGATGAAACCGAGCCGGGCCATCGTAAGCCTCGGCTCGATCGGCCGGCTCGCGGATGGGGACGGCCGGCTCGGGCGATTCGACCGGCGGCTCGGGTTTGAAAACCGCCGCCGGCTTGATCTTCAGCTTTGGCGGTTCGGGCTTAACCGGGGCTGCCGGCGGCTCCATCGCCTCAACGGCGGCGATCCGCGGCGCCAAAAGCGGCGATCGAATCGTCATCGTCGTCGGATCATTCTCGTCAAAAGCCTGCGGTTCGTCCGCATCGGCGGCGCTGGGAATCCGCCCCTTGAACCACCACCCATATCCGCGCGATGGCGCGCTGGGCGCGGGGCGCGAAGTGGGCTTGTTGCTGTTATGGAAGACTTCAAACAATGCCGCGGCGTGTTTACGCTTGGCCATCCTTGACCTCGCTTTTTGAAAGGGTCGCCCATCCTGGACGACTACAAATCCCGTTGAGCGGTTGTTACGAACGTGAACCCCGCGGGTTCTACCGAATCCGCGGAAGCTCGATTTTACCGGTTACAACGTAAACATCCTGTCGCTGCTGGTCAAGGGATGAACCGGCGTATTGGCGCGACTGCGGCCCAACAAATCTAAACCATCGCCCAAACCAAGCCGCCCGGCAGCTCCGCCGGGCCAAATTCGATGTGCAGAACACGCCGATGACCGTGGGCAATCCTCGCTGGCGACGAGGCGTGCAAAATCAGCGGCCGCATGATGACCACGCCGCCTGCCTCGGTCGCGCAGATCGATTCGGGCTGCTCTCGGGCGAACTTTTCGACCGCGGCCGAATCGAGAATGCTTCGATGGGTCCCGGCGATCGTGCGCAGTGGACCATTGGCAGGCCCGCAATCATCCAGGCTCAAACGGAGCGTGAACATCGCCGTCAGAATCTCAAGCGGCGGCTGAACGTGAATGACCCCGGCCTTTTGCGACCAGGGACCAAAGCCGGGCGCCTCAATTTGCCGGGCGACGGCGATGGATCGATCCTGATGCCAGGGGACGGTCCAGTTGGCATCGCCGGTCTTGTCGAAAAGGATGGCCCGCACCGCGACGGCAGCGGGATCGATGTACTTGACCAAATCAACAACCGGATCGGAAGCGATAATGCGGCGGATAAAGTCGCAGGAAAGTAGATTTCGCCGGGCGAATCGCACGCCACGCTTTTGGCGGAAGGGGGAATGGCGACCGGCCTCTTCATCGCCATCGCTTTCCGACTCCGCCAGCGCTGACGTCAGGTTTTCCACCGAGCCGGCGTCCAGATAACGGTTCAGGACACAAAGGCCGTTCGCTTCCAATTGATGTAAGACCTCGGCGCGAGGTCGCTCGACGGGAGGTCGCTCATTCACAACTGCCATACCAGTCATAATGCCCGTCTCTTATGTCATTCGGGCGAGAAATAAGCCTTCACGCCGTGGACGAGCGACAGCGAGGAAGCGGATTCGCCGCCCAGCAAGCAACCCGCCCGCGGTTCAGTCGGCGCTATCAGCGTCAGCCTCGTGATGGTGGTTGTGACTATGTGTTGATTCCGAAGCCGATGCGTGCGCGGGCGACGGCTCGGCGGGGGTGGATGAAGCGTGCGGCGATTCCGAAGACCCGGCGTGAGACGGCGCGGTCGCGACTTGCGGGGCGGTGGCGGCCTCGATCGCGCCCACAATCGCGCCGGCGGTCGTTGCCATCACCTGTGTCGCGGTTTCCAGCGCCTCGCTCACCTTGACGCCGGCCGCCTGCGCGGTGGTTCGCATGGATTCCATGGCCCGGCCGGCAACGGCGCTTGCCTTTTTCGCCTGCGTCTTCATTTGCCGGCGAACCTTCCCCACAGCCTTTCGCGCTGCTCCGCGGGCCGACTTGGCTTTGCTGACCGCAGCGGCGGCCTTGAACACGGGCCTGGCTGGCTTGGCCGCCTTCTTTTTCGCGGGTTTGGATTTCTTCGCGGCGGGTTTAGCCATCCTTTTGGCGGCTGCCTTGAGTCCCTTTTTTGCCGTTGTCGCTTTCGATTTCACCCTGGCTGTCGCCTTCTTTACTGCCTTTTTCACTTTGGTCGCAGTCTTCTTCGGCTTCTTGCTTTTCCCTGCCATTTCTTCCTTTCGTGAAGTGTCATGCTTTTCTTACCACAATTTACCGCCCATTCACTAAAAATCCGCCGCGATTTTTCGACAATCCCGCCATTGCCGCTAGCATGACCCGATATGACACTGTCCTTCGTTCCCATTTTCTTCCGTTGGCTTCATGTCGCCTCGGCCTGCATCCTCATCGGGTCGGTCTTCTTTTATGACCTGATCCTGCCGCTGGGAATGCGCGGACTTGACGCCTCTGCCCAGGAACTTCTCGCGCTGCGTGCCCGTCGCGGCTTTAAAATGACGGTGCACGTCACGCTGCTGCTGTTCTTGATCAGCGGAATTTACAACGCCATCAAGGCCTGGCCGATTTACACCAGCAATCCCGGGCTGATGCATGCGATGTTTGGGTTGCACGTGCTGCTGGGGTTGGGGGCGATCACGGTGCTGATGATCGCCCTGGCCGGCCGCGAGCCCAAGCGGACGCGCGCCGGTTGGACGCGATGGGCCCTGCTGGCGCTGCTGCTTGGCACTGCGGCGGCGGCAACCCTGAAGTCGGCCCGGGAATGGACGATCACGCATCCGCAAACCGCGCCGGCGAAAGTAGCCCTGCACTACAAAACGTCCGTCGGGTGAGAGTACGGCAGTACGCCCACCCACCCGTATATCGAATTGGAATTCCGTCATGACCGAGCCGATCCAACCTCCCGACCGTCCCATTCCGCCCCCGGCGGATGCGATCGATCTTGCGCCGGGGGTGAAGATCAGCGAGTCGGCGTTGCGCTTTCAATACGCCCGCAGCCGGGGTCCCGGCGGGCAGAACGTCAACAAGGTGAACACCAAGGCCGAGCTTTGGGCGCCCTTGTCGGCGTTCTGGGGACTTACGCCCCGCGCTCTGGAACGCCTGCGCGGCATCGCCGGCAAACGCCTGACCGGGAATGAGGAAATCCATCTCGCCGCCGATTCCGAACGGACGCAGGAACTCAATCGAATGGCGGTGATGGATCGGCTGGCGGCGATGGTGCGGGCGGCGGTGCATGAACCCAAAGCCCGGCGTAAATCAAAACCGTCCAAGGCCGCCAAACGTCGACGCGTGGAAGCCAAACGCCATCGCGGGGAAATCAAATCCGGCCGCCGCGGCGGCGGCAGGGGGGATGAGTAGCAGGCACAAAGCAGTTGCCGAAGTGGCCGACGTGTCTCAATTGTCGTCGATCCATCCTTCGGAAATTCATATTGAAAACCGGCTTTAACGTCCGATCCTGAAAAAAGATTATTTCACAACAGGGATACCGGCGGATTTGCTCGCGGCTATGCTTCGGAGGGAGACGGCAATGCCTTACACCGTTAAGGAAGTTCAGCCAACGCCAAATCCGAACGCCGTCAAGTTTGTTTTGGATGTCCCGGTCACGGAAGATCGCCTGAGCTTTGTTGATGCAGCCTCGGCGGCGGGGCACCCGCTGGCGGGTCGGCTGTTTCAGATCAACGGGGTCGTCAGCCTCCTTTTGCTTGGGGATTTCGTCACGGTGGTGAAAAGTCCAAACGTGAAATGGTCGGCCATTACCGGAAAAGTCAAAAAGGTGTTGGCGGCGAATTGAACCCGAAATTTGAAATAATCGGAGAATATCACCCGGTTTAACAAACCCCTTTCTCCAGCGCACGTAACACTGCTGCGAATGTTTCTTCCCTCCTTACCCGGCAGGTCACACCCACGCCTGCCGGGTTTTTTTTACGCGCCTCATTTATCCCAATTCAAACCCGCATCCCGCGTAAATCTTCGCGCCCAGAAGATCCGGCCCATGAATCCCGGCCTGCATCCGAACAACCGACCGCGCCACCGCAAAGCCGCGGGATTTGAGCCAACCGCTCAGCTGGCCGGCGGGAACATCGATGAAAACCGGCGAGCGTTCCCTCGCGTCAGCTTCGACAAGGAGCGAATCAACGACGGCCTGTGCGGCCGACTCTGAATCGGCGACCACCGGCGCGATGTGCCGGCCGAGGCGGCCAGGCCGAAGCATCGCCCACGCCAATAAGGAACCGGCAGATGATTCTTCCACCGTTCGGCAAATAATGGCCGGCTCAGTTCGGAAATGATTCAGCAGGGTGCCGCGATCCACGCGCGTTGCGCCCAGATCGAGCGCGAGAATATCCTTCCACACGGAAGAATCTTTCCGCGCATCCTCCGACAACGGCGCGCCTGAAGATGCGATGATCGCCGACCCCGAATTCTGCGGCGGCCGAACCCACCGGTCGATCGTCGCCACATCGCGAAACCCGCGCGCCAGATACAAAGGCCGACCCAACTCCGTCGCATCCAGCCCCAGCGTTTTCACCCCCATTTCCTCGGCAGCTTCCAGCATGGCATCAAGAATCTGCCCGGCATATCCCCGGCGTCGATGCGCTTCATCAACCAATACCAGGCCAACCCACCCGACATGCGCGCCATACGTGGCAAGCGTAGTGGTCGCGACGAGTTTGCCATCGACATAACCGCCAAAATAGCCCTTCGGCCACAGGGCAAGCAATCGCCGCAGATCCGCCTCGATATGATTCCACCCCGCCTGTGTGCTAAGCCGCAAAGCGGCGGGCAGATCGGAAACAGGCAGAGGATGGATGATCATGAAATCTCCTGCTTTGTGCGGAAAACGGATCCTTACAACACCGCGATGACGACACGAGTGCGAAGCGATTACGGCGCACCCTTTGAATGCGAAAACGACCACCAGCAATGCGAGAAAATGCGATAGATCGGGACGATCGCAATGCATACTACAACCGCTTCGCCCCTTCGCGCCTTCGCGTCAAAAATTCCGGCGGGGAAATGACTGTCGCGAAAAATTTTCAAAACTTGCTCAACTTTTCTCTTGACCCCTTCCGATTGTTAGGGTAATGTTCCACTTAATTCAGCCCGAACGCCGATCGGAAGGATGCCCTTATGAATCTCACGCCCCGCCAGCTCGACGTTGTTTCTGCCATTCGTAATTACCGTTATCTCAACGGCTACGCCCCCACCATGCAGGAACTGGCCGATCAGCTCGGCACCAGCAAAGTCACCATTTTCGAGCATGTCGGGGCGCTGGAAAAGAAGCGGGTTCTTCGGCGGGATAAACACAAGGCACGCTCGCTGGAAATCATTTCTGACGAACTTCTGCCTGATGAGAACCGCGCCACCAAGCTTCCGCTTCTGGGAAACATCGCCGCCGGCTCTCCCATCGAAGCCATCGAAAATCGCGAAGAGCTCGATCTGGAAACCATGTTTCACGCCAAGAACGGCGTATACGTTCTGCGCGTGCGCGGCGAATCGATGATCGAAGATCACCTCTGCGACGGCGACTACGTCGTGATCGAACGCCGCGAAAACGCCCGCAATGGCGAGCAAGTTGTCGCGCTGCTCGACAGCGGCGAAGCCACCCTGAAGCGTTTCTACAAGGAAGGCGGCCGCATCCGTCTGCAGCCGGCCAATCAATCGATGGAGCCGCGAATCGTCGACGCTGACCGCGTGAAGGTTCAGGGCGTGGTCATCGGCGTGTTGCGCAGTTACGCCTGAGGTGTTTCGGTATTGTCCTCCGCGCGAACCGCGCGGCTCACACAAAGAATTTTGACGCGAAGGCGCGAAGTTGCGAAGACGACGAAGAGTTTTCGCGCCTTCATCAAACCAATCGCGGCACATAAGACCGCTTATTTGCCGCAGCGACTTTCGTATTGTCGGCGTGCTCTGCGTCTCGGCGGTGTATCCAGAATGTCCCGGGCCTCATCAAAACGGGGCGATAGAATTTCCACGATCTTCCTCGCGTCCTTCGTTCCCCTTCGCGTCTTCGCGGCAAAAAAAACCGAGGTTACGGAAAGTCACGATCGGTCCATCCCGTTCATCCATGGCGACGGCTCAAAAGCCATCAATCAAGGAGCTACCATGCCCACGAATTCCCCAAAGCCTGCCAAGCCACCGGCCGAGCATGAGATTCTCAAGCAAAGCTGGTTCAAGTCGGTCGGCCCGCGGACCTATGCGGCACAGGTCAAGAAAGCCGGGAATGGAAATCACTTCCTGGTTTTGACCGAAGGCCGCCGCGATGAGAAGACTGGGGAAGTCCGCAAAACCCGCCTCTTTCTTTACAGCGAGGATTTCAAGGAATTCTTCAAGATGATGCACGAGACGGCGGTGTTTATCCGGGAGAATCCCGTGCCGGCCTCGGTGGCCAAACGCCAGGAAAAGAAATGGGCCAAGCTGCGCGCCGAGGAGCGCGGGGCTGGGCAAAAACCTGGTGCAAATGCCGGGGGTTCCACCAATGGATCAGCTCCGCCCGCGGCACCCGCCAGGCCGCCTGCCCGCCCGACCAGCTTTTCGCGCCCCGGTTCGAAAGTTGCGCCCATGGCCCGCCGTCCCGAACGCGCGCCCGCATTTCGCGGTGGCGCTGTCAGAGGTCCTGATACGCCGGCCCGGAGTTCAGCCCCGGCAATGCTGGCTGCCGCGAAATAGTCACAGATGACCTTCTCGCGGGGCGACAGCTTTGGAGACCGCAAAGGCGCAAAGTGCGCAAAGAGGACGCAAAGAAGACCGGACAGAACTTGGACAGAGATGCTCTCTGGCTCGATCCCGTTCTCATATCACGATCGCCTCGTCGGCGTCCGGGTCCATGTTGCTGGGGCGAAGCGACAAGCCGCTTATTTTTGACAACTGCAGTTCTCAATGAAAATGACACGGGCGAGGCGACCGCGATACAGGAGGCTCGCGACAGAGTCCGGCAGGAACTGACTCAATTGCAAAAATTTGACCTTTGCGTCCTGTTTCAACCCTGTCAAGGGCTGGCCGTCGTTCGTCGCCCAGCCTTCCCGCCTCGATTCTTGCCTGCCCATCATTTCGCCGATACTATTCCCAACCATGATGCTTCCTCACACCGCCGTCGTCGTACGATAGCTTTCCCGGCTTGATTGTCCGGCGAACCCGCCTCTCGTACGATTCCTCCTCCTGAAAAATCGACTCTTGCTGCTTGCTCCGGAAATGCGGAGCTGGGAAAGACCGCCAATGAATACCGAACTTTCGTCGAAATACGATCCATCCGCCGTGGAAGAGACGGCCTACCAGGTGTGGCTGGACGAAAAATGCTTTCATGCCGACCCGGCCAAGCCGGGCGAGGCTTATACCATCGTCATTCCGCCGCCCAACGTGACCGGCGCGCTGCATCTGGGCCATGCCATCAATAACACCTTGCAGGATATTCTCACCCGCGCGCACCGGATGATGGGTTTCAACACGCTTTGGGTGCCGGGCATCGATCATGCCGGGATTGCCACGCAGGCGGTGGTGGAAAAGCAGCTTAAGGAGCAGGAAAACAAGACCCGCCATGACGTGGGCCGCGAGGGGTTGATCGAGCGCATCTGGCAATGGAAGCAGCAATACGGCGACCGCATTCTCAGCCAGCTCCAACGCCTCGGCTGCTCCTGCGATTGGGACCGCACCCGCTTCACGCTCGACGAAATGTGCGCCAAGGCAGTCCGCGAAACGTTCTTCAAACTTTTCAAGGACGGCCTGATTTATCGCGGCAAACGCCTGGTGAACTGGGACACGCATCTGCTCACCACCATCAGCGATGATGAGTTGTACGATGAGCCGGTGAAGACCAGCCTCTGGTCGATCAAATACCCCATCGACGGCACCGATGATTTCGTGACCGTCGCCACCACCCGCCCGGAAACCATGCTGGCCGACACCGCGGTGGCGTATCACTCATCCAACCCCAAGGCGGCTTCGTTCAAGGGAA
>DASRRM010000041.1:0-37068 GCA_035695715.1 Tepidisphaeraceae bacterium | reverse complement strand
GCCGGTCTGCGTGAAGGTGGCGGTTGCGGCGCCGCTGTAGCCGACGACAGTGCCGCCGGTGGAGAGTTGGCCGGCGGAGAGGGAGTACGTGCCACTGCCGGCGTTAACGCCGATCAGCAGGCCATTGGAGTCGGTGTGGGTGCCGCCCGTCTGGGTGAAGGTGCCAGTCCCGGTGTTGCCGACCTGGGTGCCGTCGGTGGTAAGTGTACCCGTCCCGGAAAGGGAGTAGGAGCCGCTGCCTCCGTTTAGCCCGAGCAGCAGACCGCTGCCGCCGCTGACGATGTGTGTGCCGCCCGTCTGGTTAAAGGTGCCGGTCCCGGTATTGCCGACCTGGGTGGTCCCGGTGTTGAGTTGACCGGTGCCGGAGAGCGTGTAAGACCCGTTGGAGGTAGCGCCGCTGTTGCCGTCGCCTGGGAAGCCGACGAAAAGAGTGGTTGTCACCGTGTGGGTGCCACCGGACTGGTTGAAGATCCCGGTGTCGGTGTAGCCGACGTAGGTTGTGGCGGTGTTGAGAGTGCCAACGCTGAGGGCGTAGGTACCGGAGGTGCCCGCGCCGTAGCCAAGATACAAAGCATCACTGGCGGTATGCGTGCCACCGGACTGGGTGAAGGTGGCGGTGCTGGCGCCGCTGTAGCCGACGTAAACGTCGACGGTTGAGAGCTGAGCGGTGCCGGAGAGGGAGTAGGAACCTGTGCCGCCGTTGAGACCGATCAGCACGCCGCCGGTATTTGTGTGGGTGCCGGCGGTCTGTGTGAAGGTGGCGGTGCCGATGTTTCCGATCTGGGCAACGCTGGTGTTGAGTTGACCGGTGCCAGAAAGGGTGTAGGAGCCGTTGGAGGTTGCGCCGCTTTGGCCGTCGCCGGGGTAGCCCAGGATGAGATTGCCGGAAACGGTGTGAGTGCCGCCGGTCTGATTGAAAAAACCGGCATTGGTGAAGCCGACGACGACGTTAACGTCGGTGAGTTTGGCGGTGCCGCTGAGGGCCACGCCGGTCGTGCCGGCAGCTCCGTCCACAATGAGATACGTACCGGTGTCGGTGAGGGAGAGCGTCCCTGTTCCCAGAGTCCAGGTTGCAGCGCTTGCGACTTCCACGGTGTTGCCCAGATTTAACGTGCCGGCCCCCGAAGCGAAGTTCCACGTCTGATTGACGGCGAGGAGGACCTGACTGTTGATCGTCTGGGTGTTGGCGCTGTTGTTGGTGAGCCCACCCCCCTCTAATTCCAGCGTTTGACCGCCGACGGTGAACGCGGCGGCGCCGGTGTCGAACGTGATCGAGTTCAGGAGGTAGCCGGTTTCGGCATTCGGCGTGGTGTGGTTGCTGCCGGCGAAGTGCAGGTCGGCGGTGCCGTCGTCGGGCGGAGCTCCGTCGGGGTTCCAATTGGCGGCAGTGGAAAAATTTGTGTCGACGCCGCCCCCGTCCCAGACGAACGGCGCCGCGTGCAGCATGACAGGCGCCGCCAACACGGCCGCGCCACACAAGAGAGTCAGCCGGCGCAGAAGGCGAATGCGATCGTGGCAACGCGGACCCGCGGGTGCGGGGACGTCGCAGCGCCTCGCGCCGCACATCCGGATGTCGGTGCGAGGGGGATGCACGGGAAATGAATGCGCTGTTTGTGAAGTGGACATAAATCCCTCCGGCCGAATCGCCGAACACTGAAGCCGTAATGTGCAAAAAAGAGGCTCAAGGGGTGCTGCGTTTCGCCTTCGCCTTGCTACCGGGGAACGGTATCAAGGAAAAGGGGACGAATGCAAGACATATTAATATACTTTAGCTAAATCGATGCAAAGAGCGGAGGCGGGCTGCGTGGTGGATCCGCGCAGGCCAATGCTGATGCAGATACGCGCGAGACACGCGCTCGTTGACCGACCGCGCTTAAGGCGATCATCGGGAATGGGCAGGCGCAGCAACGCAACGCACCGGCCAGGACAGAACGGCGGCCTCACATCAAAATCGGCTTCCCCGTCGCCCGGCGCGTCACCGTGAACTGGCCCATGTGCATGAACGGGTGCGAGGCGAGGAGCATCGCTACATTGGCGACTGTCGGCATAAATGCCCGCATGCGTTCGGGGGTTGGCTTGGCCAGGTCAGCATCGCTGAGTGTCGCGACCCATGCGGCGGCGATGTCCATCGCCTGATCGAATCGGCCAAGCAGTTCCGCTTTGCCGGGGAAAAAAGCGGGATCGTCAATCGATGCCTTGCTCTTGCCAAATCGCGTGTCGTCTTCGAATGGGAAGGCGACGCTCGGATCGCAGGTGGTGACCATGCCGCGCACCGAGTTGGCCAGATGCCCCATCTGCCATATCGCATGATTGGCGGTTTTGGCCGGGCGGAAAAACATGTCCGCGTCGGAAAAATCCTTCAGGAACGTGTCAATCATTCCCTTGCTCTGCAGGATGTTCTTCGAAAACAATTCAGCGTTGGACATCGAAAGCCTCCGTGGGTCGGTGCAGTGTTGCGGGCAAATAAAACGCAGTTGCGGATTGTGATGGACCTTGTACGCCGATGCAAGTTTGTTCACATGCCGGCTGGTTTTTTTGCGAGGATTCCGGCGTGCGGGCGACGCCTTGCATATGCTGCGCTCATGATCTGCCCGACAGCTTATTTCCTCACCCTCACCCCAAACAAGGCATTGGCGAAAAACTGGTGCAGCAGCGCGCCCCACAAATATGCTTCGCCCACCGAATGCGTCCACAATGGTTCATCCATGTGCTTTATCACGGCCGGTATGATGCCCGACAGCGCCGCGCCGCCGATGCCGGCCAAGGCGGCGGCGTAGGCGATCAGCACATATCGCGGCCAGCCCATCGGCGCTTTGAAAATCGCCGACACCGGGATCATGAAAAGCAGCGCGCCCAGGGCACAGATCAACATAATCGTGGAGGCGAATGACCACGCCATCGCACCCAGGGCAACGGCAATCAGCAGCGTCAATCCCGTGAAATTGGCGGCCCAGATTTGCTCTCGCGATAAGGCGTATTTTCCAAAACGATCCACCCGCAACATCAAATTAAACAGCGGGTCGGCCACCCACGTCATGATCGCAAAAGCCGAGTAAAGCAAAATCAGCGGCAGCGTGAACGGCGCCAGGCCGGGGTTGTTTCTGGCGAAGTTTTGCAGAATTTCGATGCCGATGAAGCCCCCCATCACGATGCCCCACTGCGCCCGGCGGCTCAGTCGGCCCATAAACAGGAAGTAGGCCAGCATGATCTTGTAAATCGGGTTTCGCGCCTTGAGCGATTCGACCATCCCCGCCCGCGCCCATTGCAATTGCGGGTCGAGCCGCAGCGCTTCGCGGAAATGAACCATCGCCTGGCGATGATCCCCCTTGTGCAGGCAGGTCCAACCCTGGTTGGCGTGCGTAAGTGGATCTTCGGGGTTGCGCTGAAGCGCCGCGCCAATCGCCGCCCCGGCTTCTTCGCGGCGGCCGAGGTTCACCAGCGCCATCGCGCGAATGTTGATGCAGCGCTCGTGCTCCGGATCAACCGCCAACCCGCGCTCGGCGGCTTGCAGCGCCGCGGGCCACTGGCGCAGGTTGTAGTAAATCGCCGCCAGCAGCGAGAGGTACGATGGATTATGCGGATTGAGTCCCAGCGCCTGGTTGATGGCCGTCAGCGCCTCTTCCGGACGATTTCGCTCGGCCAAAACCTGTGCCAGGGCGTAATGCGTAAACGGATTGTCCGGCCCGAGCCCGACGGCCTGCTTTGCCTCCTCTGTCGCTTCCGGCAGGCGCTTCAACTCCGCCAGGCACAGCGCCAACATCGCGTGCATTTCCGCGTTGGACGGATCGGATGCCAGTGCAAGCCGCAATTCGCGCTCGGCATCATCGTAGCGCCGCTGCTCGTGCAAAATCATCGCACGCTGGAAATGAGCACTGATGCTGGCGCGGGTCATTTACGGGGTTCCCTCGGGCGGTCTTGTTAATCAATCCTCTCGACGATCGGTTGTGGCGAGAGATCAGAGCTCGCGAAGACGCGAAGTTGCGAAGGAAGACGCGAAGAGTGCCCTCGGTTCTTTCAGACACGCAGCTGGTCCTGAAATGCCAAAAGAATTCGCATTTCTTCTGTCTGCTTCGCGTTTGTCTTCGCGGCTTCGCGCCTTCGCGAGCAGCATTCAGTTCTTCGAAACTAGAAATTGCTACAACTTCAAATACTTCAATATCTCGTCGTACGTCCCGCCCTGGTTGGAATAAAGGGCGTAATTCCGCGCCGTGCTGAACCAATCTTTCGTCGACGGCCTCAATGTCCCTGCCGCGTTTTGCAGGTCTTTACTCGTCAGCGGCTTGGGGATTCCTTCCTTCATTGCCTGCTTCAACTTCGCCTCGATCGCCACGTCGATAATGGCTTTCAAATCCGCGCCGCTGAATCCCTCGGTCTTCTTCGCCAGAAAATCATAGTCGATGTTCTCGATCGGCTTTCCCTTTGTGAGAACGCGCAAAATCGATGATCGCGCCGGGCCGTCGGGAGGCGGCACAAACAAAATCCGGTCAAACCGTCCCGGTCTGCGAAACGCGCCATCGACATGCCATGGCGCGTTGGTCGCCGCCAGAATCAGCACGCCTTCGTTGCTGGCGTTGATGCCGTCCATCTCGGCAAGGAACTGGTTGATCAGATGCCGGCCCCCCGCGCCGCGCATGTCGGCCCGACTCGCGGCCAGCGCATCCACCTCGTCGAAAAATAGCACGCAGGGCCGATTGCGGCGTGCCTGCTCGAATAGCGCGTGCAGATTTCGCTCGCTGTTCCCAATCCACATGTCCAGCACATCATTGATGCCGACGGCGATGAATGACGACTTGATTTCCCCCGCGGTGGCGCGGGCCAGATGCGTTTTGCCGCAGCCCGGCGGGCCATACATCATGATTCCCCCGCCCACGGTTTTGCCATAGGCCTTGTATAGTTCGGGATGATTCAGCGGATGAATGATCTTCATCCGGATTTCGTCCTTCAGATGCTCCATGCCCCCCACGCCGGCGAAGTTCACCTTCGGCCGCTCGACTTCTGCCGTCGACTCATCATCGCTTCCCTCCCAGGACGATCGCACTTTCCCATCGACGACTTCGCTTTCGGCGTCGGCATCGGCGCCGCCGGCCTGAATGCCCAGCCGATTGGCCAACTCCATGTCGGCCACCGCCGGATCGGCTTCCACCGCCCGTTTGTATTGCCGAACCGAGCGCTCAATATCCCCCGCCTTGTAAAGCAGCCGGCTATATAGCAGATGCAACTTTGCCGGCGGGTCGGGAAGCTTGATCAACTCTTCAACAATAACCAGCGCCTCAGAGTTCTTCCCCTGCTGCGAAAACGCATTGGCCAGCCCGATCTTAAACCGCCCATCCCCGCCGGACGCGGCCAACCCCAGGCGATATTCCTTCTCCGCTTCGTCATACCGCCCCAGCCCCATCAGCGTCTCGGCCAGGTGCAGGCGCAGGGGAATGTTGTCGGGAGAATGCTTCAGCGCCTCCCGCAAGTTATTAACGGCATCGTCGGATTGAGCCATGATGACTGAACGATAGATGATGCGGGCGGGAGGTCAAGGAGAAAGACGAAGGTGGTGGCATGTAACTTTGTCGCATGCCGGCGCCTGCTCGCTCTCCCGCTCAGCGGAACGGGTTTTGGGGTTGGGATGAGGTGGTTCGTGACATTCACGCCGGTGTCTGAGGTACTCCGAAGACCCGGATCCTTCGCGCGATCGATCCGGGTCTTCGGAGTACCTCAGACACCGGCGTGCGCCTTCCGTGAATTCGATGGTATTTCAAATAGAATTTCCGAGCCCCGTAGGGTCCGCCTCGGCGGACGCGTTCATGAGCGATTCGTTCGTGCGGCCGTTCGAGGAGGCGTTTCTTTCAATAGAGATGTTCGAGAAACCAAGCCTCCACGAACGCGTCCGCCAAGGCGGGACCTACAATTCACGATTTTTGATCCATCGGAAGCTCCGGCGCATGGTAACATTCACGCCTTCAAGGAACCGCCATATGACCCGAACACCCGCCGCCGCCGTTCTTATCGTGCTTTGGCTCTTCGTCGCGCAATCCCGCGCCGCTGAGCCGGCGGCTTCCACCGGCCCGGCGATCGATTATCGCTTTGACGGCACGATCTCCCGGGCCGTGCTGGAGAATTATCTTTCGCGGTCGATCTCCATGGAGGGCCTCTTAAATGGCCGCGGCGATCTCGATGACAACATTCGCATGCTCAAACACACCGGAGCGAAATTCATCGGACGCAGCCTGTGCCTTTGGGGCGGCGAGGCAAACTTCACCGCCAATATCGAACGCGCCCGGCAGCAAATTCCCAAGGTGCGCCAGGCCGACCCGGACATGATCCTGCAGGCGTGCGTCTTTGAAATTGTAACCACCCAGGTCGAGCAGATTCCCGTGCCGGCATGGGCGTTCACGGCTTTGGGACAGCCGGTGGAGAAGCGGAACTTCCGCTATGCCGACATGATTTATCCGCAGGGCCAGCGGCGCGATTGGGGGCGGAATGGGTCGGTGCCGGATGTGAGCCGGATGGAAACCAAACTTTGGTTTTACACGCAGGCGGCGTCGTACATCGACGTCGGCATCGAGGCGATTCATTTCGGCCAGGTGGAAATCATGAATCGCAACGATCGCGATCTGAAAAACTGGGCGCAGCTCCTGTCGCTGGTGCGGGCGTACGCCGCCGTTCATGCAAGGCGGCACATGGTGCTCTGCGATGGCCATGTTCCCAGCGGCGGATTGGTGCGCGACGGAAAACTGCTGCTCGACTTCCATTCATTCCCCCTGCGAATCATGGAAGTTCCCGATAAGCCGCAGGAGGCAATTCTAAAAGTTGGCTTCTCCGACGGCATCTACAACAAGAGCAAAGGCGGCCTCACCTTCAGCGGGTGGAAGTGCGACCACCTCCCCTATCTCGTAGAGATCGACAACTTCGGCGTAAGCAAACAACCCGGCAAAGCCAAAGCCGGCGGCATTTGGATTTGGGGCTACGATGAAATCACCTGGTTTGCCGAGCAACCCCTGGAATATCGCAATCATTGGCTGAAATATGCATACGACTGGGTGCAAAAAACCGACCCCAACGGCCACCTTGAAATGCCCGGCAGCCGAACCATGCGCTCGCCGCTCGATGGAAAGCGATGGTATTACGCCAACAATCCAAGCAAAGCCGTGCCGGAGGGATTCGGGCAGGAAGATGCAATTCGGGAGATATGGGAGGGGCGCGGCGGGTAAGGAACGTCGCCGCGATCGTGAGAACTGTGATATGTAGTGATTTGCGCAAGCGGCGCTTGCATAATTGCACCGGAGATTTAAAGCCGGGCGTTCAGGATCCTTGGTGGTGTTGTCCGTCTGTTTGCAGCCCAAGCCACGATTTCAGCAAATCCCCCGCCTCGAGCCCGGAGCCATTGTACATTCGGTTAAAAAGTTCATCCGGGATGCCCGCTTCTACCGTCAGGGGCCAGAGTCGGCGCGCCCAATGCGGCCACTTTTCGGGAAGCCATCCCATGTGATAAAGACCTTCAAGTGAGCAGAGTTCATTCCACCAGCTGGCAAACTTCCCGAGAATCATGCGTGCATTATTTGCCTCCTCGACTTGGTCACGAACATGCGGCAGAAACCTGGGGCCGCTATCGCCCAGCATCGTCACGCACATCCAAAACTGGTCCATCCCCTCCAACATCAGATCGCGCACCAAATCATATCGCGCGTAATTATCGTCGCACGCGGCCTCACACAGTGTCTCGGGAATCACTGTCAATCTGAATACGTTATCGATCCCCGAATCCATCGAAAACGCGTCCAGGAAAAGCACGAATTCGGTCGTTCGAAGCGAAAGCATTTCCTGCCCCTGCATCGCCTGTGCCCAGGATCCGGTCTTAAGCAACGTGCGCATGACCATCTTCCAGCGCCGCCGCACGGTGCGCAGATCGCCGACCAGAAATGCCGGCAGAACGATATCGGGATCCGCCGTCGGCACAGCTGCGGAAGCCGCGCCCTCTGCCGGCGACACCACTGCGGAAACCGCGCCCTCTGCCCGCGGCGACGCCGGTTTCTTCTGCCGCTTCTTCTTTCGCAGGCGGATAAATACCCCAGCTGCCGTCTCGTCCTCCTCATATTCAGCGCCCAAGTCCATCCATGTATTAAGATCAAGCCCCAGCGCATCCACGACGGCATCCAGACGGCTGAAAATTTGCGAGGGGTCGACGGCGAACCGCTTGTCCGCCAGCAGAGACGTCCACGGCGGCTTCGCCGGGATCGACCATCCGTCGGCGACATCCCGGTCGGCCAGATGAGCAGTGTGATCGCGGTCGCAAAGCACAAGGTCGCTGACCTGGTTGTCATCGACCGCCGCCAGAAGAATTGGCCCGGGAACTGAGCCTTTCAACAGTTTAACAAGCCGTTCGGCAGCATCCGGCTCTTGCTCGAACTCATCATCAAGCAACGTCAGCCAGCCCCCGGCATGCGATGCAAGCAGCATAGTTCGCTCGACATTGTCATCCTCGTCGTCGCACAACTGCCATCCTTTTTTGGAGAGCGCCGCAACGATGGCATCGCGCAGAACGACAACCGCTTTTTCGCCCGATTCCTCGGGTACGAATACGTTCACACTTCGCTGAAAGAAACCCATAAGCGTGCCTTTCAATCACGTCGCCGTGATGGCGTTGGCGGCGGCGGCGGTGTTGTCGGACAGGCTGGTTTCGGCAAACGTGTTTTGCGGATCGACCGTCACTGCGGGGAAATAAGTTCCCGCCGCCAGCGTCGTCGGAACAACCAGCGAAATATGGATTGTCTTTTTCTTGCCCGGAGCAAGATTCAGCGGCGTGTTAATCGTGCCAACCGTTGTCTCACTCGCGAGCGTTTGATCCGTTGCCAGCCCCACCGATAGGGCGAACGGGCCGCTGGCTGCCACGTTGCCGGCGTTTTCCACAACCGCCGTCAGCATCAGCTTGCTCTTGCCGCGCACGATGGTCACCGCCTTGTCGGTTACGCCTTCATTCACCAGGTTTTGGAAGGCGGGCGCTACGTTGCCCGTGGTTGATGATGCGGCGTTGGCCGCCGAGCTGGTCCCGCCGCCACTCACCTGCGTCAGAACGTAGTAGCTTCCGCTGAGGCCCGAGGGGAACGTCTTGAGGTGGATGGGAACCTTAAGCGATTTGCCCGGCGCGAGCTTGAGCTTGAGATTCACCATATCGGCAAGCGTCGCCGTGCTGGTATCGAGGACCGGCGTGGTGGAGAAATAGACGTCGAGCGTGGCAGCGCCGCTGGCAGGGCCGCTGCCGCTGTTGGTGATCTCGGCCGATGCGGAAAAACCCGTGGCCTTTGCACCGGAGAGGGCGGCGGCGGGGAACTTGGCGCTGACCGATGGGGTAAGCGTCGGCGTCGGGCCGGGATTGGATGTCTCGGGGGATGAATCGGAGCTCAATTCGCCGACGACGGCAGTGCCATTGTTTGACGTCACTTTGTTATGTCCGCCAAAGGCCAGGAGGAAGTCTCCTTCGACATTGTCGCCGATGACAAAAAATGCACCGGCCGATCCGCCCAGGTCGGCTGTCGACGTTCCGTCGTTGCCGAAGCTGGTATCGAGCGAGCCGTCGGCGTTGAGGCGGGCGAAGGCGACGTCGGCGGTCTTGCTTCCGGTTTCGGCGGATCCGCCCAGGACGAATTTTCCGTCAGTCTGTTCGACGATGCCCGAAGCGCCGGCTAGCTTGCCGGCCGGAATCGCAACGGTCTGCATGCCGGTGCCGTTGAAGGCGGTGTTCAGCGTGCCGGTGTCGGTGAAGTCGGCGACGGCGAAATCGCCGAAGGTGGCATGCCCCTTGTCGCCCTGGGCCGGAAGGCCGGGCAACAGGGCGATCGCGCCGTTGCTGGTTGCGCCGGCGGCGAAGATATCGTGGGTGGTGGGATCGACCACGGCTTTCAGTGCCGCCTCATTGTGATTGCCGAAACTTGCGGTTGCCTCTCCGTTGTTGCCAAAACCAACGGCGACCGACGTATCGACGTTGAACGCCACCACCGCGAAGGTCATTTGCCCCGTAACCAAGTTGGCCTCGAAGCCGGGAACGATCCAATGGCCCTGGTCCTGGACGATTCCGGTGCCGACGGCAACATCGCCGTTGTCGGGGAGGAACACATTTATTCCAGTGCCGCCCAGCGAGTTGAACGGCGAGCCGTCGGAATTGAACAGGGCGATCATCATTCCCACGCCCGAACCGGAAATGCTGGTTCCGCCGACGGCAATTCCGCCGACGGAATTGACGACAACGCCCGAGGCTTCGGCGCTGCTGTTCGGAGGCGCGAAGCTGACAAAGCCGTTGGTGCCGAAAGACGTGATGAGATTTCCGGACGTGTCGAATTTGGCGATGAAGCCCTGCCCGCTGAGGCCCGAGCCGATGACGCCGCACACGACGGCGTCGCCGGTGGTCGGATCGATGGCCACGCCGGTGGGCACGGTGTTGGCGCCGAAGCGAAACGTGGAGATGCCGCTGGCGCCGAAGGAGGCGTCGGTGGTGCCATCGCTGTCGAGGCGGGTGATGAACCCGGATTGGGCCGAGCCTGTCACCGCGTCGCCGACTACCAGAAGCTGCCCGGTGCTGGTGGCAACGCTGGAAGCCGCGTCGTTGGTCTTGCTGCCGATCTTCAGCGAAACGGTTCCATTGGTGCCAAAACTACTGCTAAGAAACCCGGCGGAGAGCAGCGTGCGCGATTCCAGCGCTTCGATTCTGCTGAAGCGCTCGATCGGGATGCTTTGCCGCAGTTTGGAACCGGTGATCTGACGAAGCCGCGAATGCCAACGCATGAAGTGCTCCTTCCAGGATAAGTGATTGGGTTTTCAGACAGAGCCTAATGAGTGAGCTTACAGGAAACAGATAATTTCGTCAGGGTATTTTTTGAGAAGCAAGCGCCGCAACGCGTTTCATCTCTCAGAAAACCCGTAACCAAACCGCCCGTTCGGAGCCACATCTCCCGTTGTATAGAACTCCATCATATTGCCGGTGGCAGGCGTGTTGTCGGCCCATTTGAAACTGAAGGAGAGTTTTCCTTCGGCATGTGTCCCCAATAACTTCCGGGGGATGGCGATTTGCAGTTCCCGACCATGCCGCGACAGGCGGGCGGTGCCGACGGGTTCCCAGTGCCAGCCGCCAAGGTTGCGCTCGACGCTGCATGTTCCGGCGTCCGGGCGGGTGCGGTTGATGAGGAAGTCGTAACCGTTCCAGCCGGTTTTGGCGTTGGCGTCGATGTCGATCAGCAGTTGCATCCAGTTCTGCCCCGCCGGATCGGTGATCGGCTCGCGCGTGGTCGCCAGGAAATAAATGTTCTCGCTGTCACGCGCCACTTTCATCGTGTCGAAATCGTTGCGGCCGCTGTCATCCTTATATGGCCCGGCATGGCCGAAGCCAGCGTGGTCGCGGTGGGCCGTGTCGTATAAAGCGTCTCGGTAAACCGGCGTCACATCATCCCACTGGGCCATCGGCCCATCCATCGAAATCGTTTTGGGCGGCGAGGGCTTGGGAAGCGCCGAAGCGCCCTTGTATCGGCGGATGAATGACACGAGCTGGCAATAATAATTGTCGCCGTGCCCGCCTTTCATCGGCTCAATATCCCGGCTGTGTTCCTGGTCGAATTCATCGACAAACATGACCGGCTTGCGCACGCCGTTGAATTCGTTGAACCGCCCCGCCACCCATTCGTTCCAGCCGGTGACAAAGACAATCTGCGGATCTTCCTTGATGGCGTGTTCCCATTGCTCGGCAAAGTTGTATCCCCAGGCCGTATCGCCCGGCTGCGCGATCAGATGACCATCGTGCGCCGATCGCCCCAGCGAATGCGCCTCGGACATCGACCCAAGCCGCCCGTCGACGGCGTTTTGTGCAACGCCAACCGACATCTCCTCCTTCTCGCCCCGGCTGTTCTTAAAAACATGCTGCGGATAAACCTCCAGCCAGCTCCACATATCAGGCCCGGTTGGCCCCTGAAAATAATCCGGCTGCGGCTTTCGAAACGTGAAAAACTCCCGCTCTGCCTGTCCCACTTTCGCTGGGTCGGCAAGAATCAATGGCTTATTGTCCCAGCGAAACCAAAGCTCCTCATATTCTCCCTTGGAATAAAGCTGGTCGTAAAGTTCCTTCACCGTAGACCGCGGATCCCCGAACGGCGT
This sequence comes from Tepidisphaeraceae bacterium, assembly GCA_035695715.1. Classification (GTDB taxonomy): domain Bacteria; phylum Planctomycetota; class Phycisphaerae; order Tepidisphaerales; family Tepidisphaeraceae; genus RYN-428. The sequence continues at coordinate 24,942 of DASRRM010000041.1, read as the reverse complement.
TAAAAACGCCACCTGCGGCGTGCGGTTTCCCTCCTTGCGCATCTGCCGATAAACCTCAAACAGCGCCAGATAATTATGCCGATAGGTCAGCTTGTTGCTGGTATCAAATACAATCACATCCACGCCTGCATCGCTGAGCATCTGCGCATGCTTGCGAATGACCCACGGATCATCCTCGACATAATAGCCAAACAGCGGCTCCCCCCAATGATGCATCGCATGCATCGGTCCCCAAAGCGGAGAATTGGCGTTGGTCATCGCCAACGGATCAGCCGCCAGAATTTTCGTCACATCAAACGGCCCCTGCTTGATGCTCGCTTCATGCCAGAGGAAATAAAACATCGCGACGTAGCGATCATGCCGCGGCAACGGAACCTGCGGCGCGGTTGGGCTTGTTCTTCCCAGCGCATCAGTCAGGACCCATGTGTCGGCGGCGGTATCGCGCACCGCCATCGGCTGGGTGGCAGCCGGCCCCGCTGCGATTGCCATATTGCTGACGATTATTGCGATCGCGAAGCCCGTCCAAGTCGGCCGGTGAACGGAAGGTGGGGCAGCCACGCGGCTTATTGTGGATTCTGCAGGTTGTGGAAGCATGCCCGGAGCATAACGGCGGGTGGTTGGGAAATCCTCATGCGAGTTTTCAGTTGGGACGTTCTTAAACGCGAGGATTCGCCGAGGACAAAAAAAAGGGATTGCAGCTAAATGCTCAAACTGAGCGGTTTTTAATGGTGCTCATCGTGACACGGCCGTCCCGGCCGTGCTGGCGACGTGAAAATGCGAACAATAATCGCTGCCAGTAAATCTTGAACTCATCGGATTGCCAGCACGGGCGGGACGCCCGTGTCACGTTGGGGTTGCAAAATTCGCGGCAAATTCCATATGTTTTTCACAATCGGAGGCCAAGAAGCCCTCAATTTGGGTAAATGATCTCGCGCAATTCGGCGCGTCGATTCTTCGTAGGGTCCGCACCGCGGACCGTCTTTTCCGCCTCAAACGTGGTGGTCCGCGGTGCGGACCCTGCACGAATCACGCAAGGTCATTTATTGGTCGTCAGATAAATAATGGCAGTAAAGGTACGACGAGCGCTTCGAAATCCTCATAAAAATGGGCATTTCCGAGCGGTGCGAGCGAAAAGTTACTGACAGTATTTTTGTGACGCTCAATAGCTTCGACCCTGCGAACCCGCTTTTGCTCATTTCCCAGTTCCAGCGCCGCGCACAGTTAGTTTCACATTGTCGTCATCCTGCAGCCAGCCATCGATGATGTGGGACGCGCCGTCGAGCGAGTAGCGAATGGTGAAATGGGAGGCGTCTGCCGGGTCGACCTGGCCGGCGAAAAATTGCACGTGCTCTTGTGCAGTGCGATCTCCGAGCATGAGGCTGCCGGATTGCAGCACAGGCGTCGGCCATTTGCCAACCGTCGCGGGGACTGTGCTTCGGGTTAACAGATATACGTTCCGGTTCTTTCCGATGCCTCGGATATAGCAGATGATAAGCCGGCTGTGTCCCGCGGGCGATCGCCTGCCGCCGAGAAAGAGAATATCCGTCTCCGAAACCTCGGGAAACTCCTTTAGCACCGTCGGCGTGCAGGCGACGTACGCCGGCCATTCACCTCCGCCCTGGAGCTGGTAGGACTTGCTGATCTTCAGCAGCTTATCAAAGTGGGCGGGATCATCGTCGGCGACGACTTGGGTGGGCGGAGCCGTGTAATCGAGACATTTTTGTTGCCGTGCGATCAGGTCCTGCCACATGCGGTGCCGCTCGAACGCCTTCCAGCCCGATTTCCCGCCAACGGCTGCGCCGATGCAACCGAGAATCACCACGACGACCAACGCGGCACGACAAGGATGACGCCGATACCACGGCCGCGGATGCGAGGCGTAATCAAGCTGGCGTGGAGGATCACCCATGGTTTTGCCCAGGGCCACGATAGTGGGCAATCGGACAGAATGCGATTGGCCTTGCACGGCCAGGTTCAGTTGGGACGCCGAAAAAATAGGGCGGCTATAGAAGCCAGGTGCCGGAACATTTCTCAGTTTGGTGTAGCGGCCCATCGTATCGATGAATCGCAATTCGTCGGTCAAAACCGGGGCACCTTAATATTTCACAAATTCTGTCGCCTCCGATCATCAACATGCGCCCGTTTCTGACCGATGAGCCGATTAGGCAGGCTGTAACGGTTGTAACGGGTTGTAGATTATGGCTCAATTGACCACCAACACCGAGAGCAATTCCCGATCGGCTGCCGGTGCATCATCGATCACCGCGTCGCCGGCGGCCGCCGGAGTATATTCCGCGCGACCATCGAACCGTGTCGCGCACATTATCCGGACCTGGACCGTCGAACGCACGATCGGCTCGGCCTTCGCAGTGTGCATGGTGATGCTATGCGTTATTGGCATCGGGGCGCATCGCAGCACGAATCGGCTGATCGCCGACAACCACCTCGACATCGCCGCCCAGACTGAAATGCTCGAGCTTTCGGAGTTGGTTTCCTCGATCAAGGATGCCGAGACCGGGCAGCGCGGGTTTTTGCTTACCGGCGACGAGGGTTATCTGGAGCCGTACGGAGAAGCGATCACCCAGCTCGATCGGCACGTTCGTTCACTGCGCCAGTCGGCAAGCGACACATCGACCCAGCGCGAGCGGCTGGCAACCATCGAGCCGCTATTGCAGCGGAAGCTGGCGGAGTTGCGTCGAACAATCACTTTGCGTCGCGCCAACGATGTCGCGGGATCGCTGAATGTCGTGCGCACGGGCGAAGGCAAGGCGCTGATGGACCAGATCCGATCCATCGCCGCGACGATGCGCGATGAGGACGGACGGGTGGTGCAGCAGCGCGATCTGGATCAGAGCGCGATGGGCCGCCGGACGCTGCGAACGATTTGGTTTGGAACGGTCTTCACGTTTGCTGTGGTCCTGATGGCTGGGCTGCTGATTCGTCGCGACATGTTGGCGCGGCGGCGCGCCGAAAGGGCGCTGCGCGACGCCGAGCAGCGCTATCGGCTGCTCATCGAAAGCGTGCAGGACTATGCCGTGCTGATGCTCGACCCCGGCGGACAGGTCGTGAGCTGGAATGCCGGCGCGCAGCGCATCAAGGGGTATCGAGCCGAGGAAATCGTCGGCCGCCACTTTTCCCAGTTTTATCGCAAGCAAGACGTCGAACGCGGCAAGCCGGAGAATGACCTGCGCGTGGCCCTGGAAAAAGGCCGGTGTGAAGAGGAGGGATGGCGGGTTCGCAAGGATGGCTCAATGTTCTGGGCCAGCGTGATCCTTAGCTCCATCCGGGACGAAAGCGGGCAGCTTCGCGGCTTTGCCAAAATCACGCGGGACATCACTGAGCGCAAGCGCTCCGAAGACGCGATCGGAAAGTTGAATCAATCGCTCCAGCAGCACACCGCGCAATTGGAAGTGGCCAATAAGGAATTGGAAGCATTTTGCTACTCCGTCTCGCATGACTTACGTGCGCCGCTGCGGAGCATCGACGGGTTCAGCCAGGCTTTGCTCGAAGATTACGGCAAAACGCTCGAAGGCGAAGGGCGCGACTTTTTGCAGCGGGTGCGGGCCGGCACGCAGCGCATGGCACAACTGATCGATGACCTGCTGAATCTTTCGCGCGTCACCCGCGGCGAGCTCTCCCGCTCGAACGTCGACCTCAGCGCCATGGCGCGACTGGTGGCGGCGGAGTTGCAAAAAGCAAACCCGGGCCGGGCGGCGGAATTTGTCATTGCTGACGGGCTGATGGCCGAAGGCGACGCCCGGCTGTTGCGGGTGGTGCTCGATAATCTGCTGGGAAACGCCTGGAAATTCACCGCAAAGCAAGAGAGCGGCCGGATCGAATTCGGATCCACCGGCAGCAATGGCAGCCGCCGGTTCTTCGTTCGCGACAACGGCGCTGGCTTTGATATGACCTATGGGCACAAGTTGTTCGGCGCATTCCAGCGCCTCCACGCCAACGACGAATTCGCCGGCACCGGCGTCGGCCTGGCAACCGTGCAGCGCATCATCCACCGCCATGGCGGAAAAGTGAGTGCCGAGGGCGAAGTCGGCAAGGGCGCGATGTTCCAGTTTACGTTATGAACCCTACGAAAAGAGGAATTGACATGAGCAGCAATGAGAAAGTTATTCTGTTGGTCGAGGACAACGCCGACGACGAGGCGCTCACCAAACGGGCGTTGAAGAAGAACAATATTCTGAATCACGTCGTGGTGGCGCGCGATGGCGTGGAAGCGCTGGACTACCTGTTCGGCACCGGCGCTTACGCAGGCCGCGATCTCAGCGTCATGCCGACGATCATCCTCCTCGACCTGAAGCTTCCGAAGGTGGACGGGCTGGAAGTGCTCAAGCGCCTGCGGTCCGATCCGCGCACGCAACTGCTTCCGGTCGTGGTCCTGACCTCATCCAAGGAAGAGCAGGACCTGGCGCGAAGCTACACCATCGGCGTTAACAGCTACATTCGCAAGCCGGTGGATTTCGAGCAGTTCATGGAAGCGGTGCGGCAGTTGGGCCTTTACTGGCTGGTGCTGAACGAGGCGCCGCCGTTGAAAGCGCGGGCAGCTTAAATGCGCATTCTGATCGTCGAAGACAACGCGGATGATGCCGACCTGCTGCTGCGCGAGCTGCGCCGCGGCGGGTTGGACATTGCCCACGAGCGGGTGGAAACCGAGGCGGCGATGAACGCCGCCCTGGACGCCCATTCGTGGGAAATGGTCATCGCCGATTATTCGCTGCCGCATTTCAGCGGGCTGGCGGCGCTGGCGCTGGTTCAGCGGCGCGGGCTGGACATGCCGTTCATTCTCGTCTCGGGGAACGTCGGCGAGGAAACCGCCGTCGCGGCGATGAAGGCCGGCGCCAGCGATTACTTGATGAAGGGGAAGCTCGCCAGGCTGGTGCCGGCGGTGCAGCGCGAGCTGCGCGACGCCGAGGCCCGGCGCGAGGCCCAGCGCACCGAGCGCAACCTGCGCGAGCGTGACGCGCAGCTCGCTGAAGAACGCAAACTGGCCGAGCAGGAGCTGCGCGCCGCCCGCGATGCCCTGGAGGCGCGCGTCCGCGAGCGAACGGCCGAGCTGTCACAGGCGAACGCGGTCCTTCAAGAGCAACAGTTGAAGCTCGAAGCCGCCCGTCGCGCCGCCGAGGCGGCCAACCAGTCCAAGAGCGACTTTCTGGCCAACATGAGCCACGAGATCCGCACCCCGATGGCCGCCCTTCTCGGCTACGCCGACATGTTGCTCGACCCGCAACTATCCGCAAGCGATCGGATGGACCACGTTCACACGATCCGCCGCAATGCCGAGCACCTTCTGACGGTGTTGAACGACATTCTTGATCTTTCAAAAATTGAAGCTGGGAAATTGCAGGTCGAACTGATCGACACCGATGCCCGCCAGGTGGTGAACGATGTGCTGTCGCTGATGAGAGTGCGCGCGGTTGAAAAGGGGCTTTCGCTGGACGTCACCTACGCCGGGGCAATTCCGCAGACGATTCAAACCGACCCAACGCGGCTGCGGCAAGTCCTCAACAACCTCGTTGCCAACGCCATCAAGTTCACCGAGCGCGGCGGAGTGAATGTCGTGGTGGCGCTGGCGGGCGGTGAGGCCAATCAGCCGCAACTGGAGTTCGCCGTCGTCGACAGCGGGATCGGAATGAACGCGAAGCAAATGGGGCAATTATTCAAGCCCTTCGAACAGGGAGACACTTCGACAACCCGCAAGTATGGGGGAACGGGACTTGGCCTGATGATTTGCTGGAGGCTGGCGCGGATGCTGGGCGGCGACATTAAGGCCCAGAGCCACCCCAATGCCGGAAGCCGCTTTGTTCTCAGAATCGACATCGGGGATCTGGCGGGGGTGCCGCTGCTGACCGAGCCGCGGGAATCGATCAAGCCGCAGGAGCGCAGCGCCTCAAGCGGGCAATCCATCAAGCTGCGAGGGACAATTCTGCTGGCCGAAGACGGGATTCATAACCAGCGCGTGATCTCTTACTATCTGCAAAAAGCCGGCGCGCAGGTGGTGCTGGCACAGGACGGGCGGGTTGCCTGCGAGGAGGTTGCCAGGGCGCAAAAAACGGGCCGGCCGATCGACGCGGTGCTGATGGACATGCAGATGCCGGAGTTGGATGGCTACTCGGCGGCGGCCACGCTGCGCAGCCGCGGATATAAGGGCCCGATCATTGCCCTCACCGCCCAGGCGATGTCGCAGGATCGCGAACGATGCCTCACGAGCGGGTGCAACGACTACCTTACCAAGCCGGTCGATCGAAACTTGCTGATATCCACGCTTGCCGCGCATCTTCAAGACGCGGCACGGCCGGTCGAGGCTGCAGCGCCGCGGCCGCCTCTGTCTTTGGCGGCCATTGCAGAGCCCGCCGAAGCGCTTCCTGCAGATGTGCTGCGCAGCACGCTGGCCGACGACCCGGAGATGCGCTCGTTTCTGCCGGCGTTTGTGGCTGATCTTCCAGCGCTGGTAAGCCGGCTGGCATCGCTCCTGGACAAACAAGATCTAAAGGAACTTGGCGGGACCATCCATCAGATCAAGGGCGCGGGCGGCGTTTATGGATTCATGCCGCTTACCGACGCCGCCGCGCGCGTTGAGAGCACCATCGCCGCTGCACGTTGTTTCGACGAGGTCGCCGGGGAAGTGCGTCGCCTGATTGATTTGATTCGCTGCGTCGAGGGTTACCAGAGTGCGAAACTTGCATCCGCCACCTGATGGCGAACTGGGGACGTTATATGAGCCTGATTTTGGTGATCGATGACATGGCGGTGATTCGCGAGCCGATCGCGGCGAGCCTGCGCGCCGCCGGGCATCAGACCCTTTGCGCCGGCGACGGTCATGAGGCGCTGGCCGCACTTGCGACTGCGCGCCCGGACCTGGTGCTGCTCGACCTGGCGATGCCGGGCATGGACGGCATGGCCGTATTGCGAGCGCTCCGCGCTCAGAGCGCGACCGCGAAGCTGCCCGTGATTCTCCTTACCGCTTCCACGGACAAAGAGTACGTCGTCGAGGCCGCCAGGCTGGGCGTGCGCGACTACGTCCTGAAGTCGAGGTTCTCTCTTCCAGACCTGTTGGCGAGGGTGGAAAAATACCTCGCGAACCCACCCAAGGCGTCTGTTCCTGAACCGGCCGTGAAAAGGGCCGGCGACCTGCCGGCTCAGAAACCCGCCGGGCCGACCGGCGATGCGCCGGCGGGTCCGGCGTCCAAGGCCGCCGTTGCGCCGCCGCGCGCCTCCCTGACTTCTGCCAAGGGCTCCCGCGATATTCCGCGGCTGCTCGAACGCGAGCAATGCATCAAGCGCGCCCAGCAAGCGATGGAGGCCCGTACCCTTTCCGGCGTGGTCGCGCAGGTCATGTCTCTCACCGCCTCGTCCCGCGCCGACCTGCCGCAACTCACCTCCCTGATCGCCCGCGACCCCATGCTGTCCGCCCGCGTGTTGCAGGCGGCCAACAGCGCCAACTATGCCTCCATTCGCGGCGTCGTCTCGACTTTGCCCGACGCCGTCCGCAACATCGGCTGCGCCGCCGTCCGGCAAATCGCCACCGCCCTGAGCGTCTTTGACGCCATGCCGCCTTCTGCGCCAGATGGGTTCAATCCCATCCATTGCTGGCAGCACTCTTTTGCCGTGGCCACGCTCTGCCAACGGCTTTCCCCCGAAACCGACAGCGGGCCCGCCTATCTCATTGGGCTGTGCCACGATCTCGGCGAAATTCTGTTGCACACCCACTTCGGCCCGGAATATCGCCAGATATTGGAAGTGCAAAAGTCCACCGGGCAATCGCGCGATGAACTTGAGAAGGCCATGCTCGGGATGAGCCGTGTTGAAATGCTGCAGACGATCCTCAAACGCCTCGGGCTGCCGGATGCTATTCGCGAGCCGATCCACGAGTATCACACGCGCGGGATTACCGGCCGGCTCAATAATCCTTTAGCTCGCGTGCTGCGGCTGGCCGACCTGTATGCCAACGGCCTTCTGCTGGCCTCGTCGACCGACTCGCCGCTGATGCCGCTGGGGCGCGCCGAGTGCCGGGCGGCTGTTGCGAATGAAAATCCCGATCGCCCCGACGGACCGGTACTGCGAAGTGAGATCTTCGCGCTGACCGCCATGCTGGCGCGCCTCTCGGCCAAGGATGAAGCGGCTCTTTTGTCGGCCGGGCAACCCCGCGCCATTCGAGTATGGCTGGCCCGCGACCCGTGCCTCAGCAGTTTCGACCCCTTCGAGGCGGCCATTGGCTCACAAGCCCAGGTCACCGTGAGGGATGCACTGCCCTCGGCACAGGACGCCGCCGCCCACGATGGTCTGGTCGTGCTGGCTCGCGGGACATCGGCCGGCCAATTCTCCGGCCCTCAACTTTCAGAGGCGGCCCAGCGACTGCCTTGCCTCTGGGTCGTCGGCCGCCTCGACGAAGGCGTTCCCCCCATCACGTCCATCGCGCCGATCGTCTGGCCGATGCCCGTCAGCCGGCTCATCGATTTCGTCCAAGGCATTCCGATGCGTAATGCCGTCGCGGCCTAATAGCCTGTATGAGGCGCCGCCACGCCGTGACTGCATGTTGTCAGGGACTGTTGCGTGTTCCGCGTCATCCAGGTGATACTTCCAGTTTCACTCCAACCGCCTTGCACCAGCAGGTTCACGTGGTAGCCTCGTCAATGTGAGGTTTTTCCGGGGACCGGCAATATCGTTTTTCCTTCACGCCGCGATCATCGCGTGGGCGGTTTTCCTGATTGCCGTCGCGAGCTATCGGCTGGCGATGGTGCACGCCCCAGCGCCAGATCCAGCTTCGAAATACGTGCGGATTTACGATGTTCGCGATCTGGCGGATCGTTGGGTTGCGCTGCGAATTAAGCTCGTGTGGGTGGACGACAAGCTGACGGTAGCCCCACTCTTTCTGTCGGAGGCCGGCCCGCCGCCGCAGCACTTGCGTGCGGCAACGCGTGAAGAGGTTGTTCGTGATATTGCGAACTTTATCGAAGATGCGGTTCACACTGAGGAGGGCGGTTACGATGGACCCGAAATCGTCGGTCAAACCGGCAGTCGGCTCATTGTTTTCGACTCGCCGGCAATGCAGGAAAATGTGGAGAATGCACTTCGCGAACTACGCTTGAGCGACAGCAATTATCCTGTCCGGACCGCCGGTCATTAAGCTTAGGGATCGATGGCATGCCAAAGCACCTGACGACGATCGCGCTTGCCGTTGCTTGCCTGACGCTGACGATTGTCCTTTGGCAATCATCGCGCAAAAAACCCGCGTTTGAGCGACTGGTGGCTGCGCCAGCCGATGACCCACCTGAGAAAGCGAATGGTGCCGGGTCGGCTCAGGGTCTTGTCACGGAATATCTGAACCTCCGCCCGCTGGCGGAAAAGCTTCGACCGCCGGGATATGTCGGAGTGGCCGGAAGTGTAGTCACGCACCTTTCCACCGAAGAGGAAACCTGCGAGGAGATCGGCCAACTTATTTCGCAACGGGTCGCGCCCGACTCCTGGCACGAAGCTGGCGGGAATTTGGGTCAATTCCATCAAATCGCCGGGATTATGATTGTCACCCAGACGGCGGAAAACCTGCGAAGTATTCACGCGCTGCTGCGGCGACTGGAAGCCGCGACGGATGATCGCGACTGGCTTGCCAGTGCCAATCGCCAGCGGGTCGCAGCGCCGATTGATAGCGGCAAGAATAGCGCGACCACGAAACCAATCCCGCTGGAAACCGGCTATTTCAACATCCGGCGGCTGGTCGACGAGATTCGATCCGCCCCGCCGACGCGATCTGGTCCGTTCGGTACAAACTTCGACGTGGTCAAGCAGATCACCGATGTGATGGAGGCGGCCGTCGCCCCCGCTTCGTGGGAGGACAACGGCGGCCCCGGCAGCATGAGGCTATTGGGCGAAGTCCTGGTTATCACCCAAACGCCGGAGAATCTGAAGGCTTGCCGGGAGGTGCTGGTGAACCTCCATTTAACGGGGCCGACTGGTGATTCGGCTCGTGCGGCAACGCGAAGTAGTAGTTAGCATGATCCAACATTTTAATTCCCTCGAATTCGAGGGGATTGGAATTCTGAACGTTTGGCCGGGGATTGATGCTGGAGTCGTCATGGCGCGCAAGATCAACGTTTTGAGTAAAGAGATCACGGTGGTGACGCAGGACGGCGAGGACTACGTCTCGCTGACCGATATGCTCAAAGCTAAAGATGGGGAATTCTTCATCTCGGACTGGCTGCGAAACAGAAACACGATCGAATTTCTGGGTATTTGGGAGCGGGTGTTTAACCCGGATTTTAATTATGGCGAATTCGCCCTAATTAAAAGTCAGGCCGGTCTGAACAGCTACAAGATCAGTGTCAAGGAATGGGTGGAAAAAACTCATGCAATCGGCTTGCGCGCTACCGCCGGACGCTACGGGGGAACCTACGCTCACAAAGATATCGCGTTTGAATTCGGGATGTGGATCAGCCCGGAGTTCAAGATTTATTTGATCAAGGAGTTCCAGAGGCTCAAGGATGAAGAGCGCAAGACCCTCGATTGGGATGTCCGGCGGAACCTGGCGAAAATCAATTACCGCATTCACACCGACGCCGTCAAGGGGAATCTGATCCCCGAAACTCTGACCAGGGAGCAGGCGGGCCATGTCTACGCCAACGAAGCGGATGTTCTCAACGTCGCCCTGTTCGGCCAAACCGCCCGGCAGTGGCGCGATGCCAACCCCGGGGCCAAGGGCAATATCCGCGATCAGGCGAACGGGGCGCAGCTTGTCTGCCTGTCCAACATGGAAAGCCTCAATGCGGAGTTGATAAAACAAGGCTTGCCGCAGAGCGATCGGCTGCGGAAGCTAAACACGATGGCGATTGAACAGATGAAGATTCTCGTCGAAGACGTGAATATCAAACGCCTGACGGGACATAAATAAGCGGCACCTCACCGGCCGCTTCTCACCGGCCAGGTTTCGCGCTCGGTGATGTTGTAGACATAGCCGACGCCGAGCATCTCTGTCGGCGACATCACCTGCAACTGCTCGTGCTGCATCTCGCGAAGCACGCGCTTGAGGGCGTCGGCGAATTCGGGGAGGGGGATGGCGTCGACGCCATCGCATTGCAATCGGCGCAGAACCCGGCGGCCGAAGGTCAGCAACGGAACGGGGGCGTTGGCTTCGCGGACGATGTCCAGGCCGATCTCAGAGAGCACGCGCAAAAGCTCCTGGCGCTGGACGTCGGTCATGGTCCAGGCGCAGGCGGGTTGGCGCACTTCACGCCGGTAGAAAAAGGTGAAGATTCGACGCATGCGGATACTGAGAATATGCGGGGAAATGGCCGGCGACAACAACGCCGCCGCGATTTTTCAATCGCGGCGGCGGGTGTGCCTCGCACGGATCTCACCGGGCGGTTGGTGTGACACTGGAATCTTGACGCGAAGGCGCGAAGGGTCGAAGGACGCGAAGAGGATGACGCGGCCGGAGCCCTTCCGGCACATTTTGACGCTTGAATATGAGCATTGAGATCTCTTCGCCACCTTCGTAACTTCGCGCCTTCGCGTCAAGAATAGATGGCTAATCGCGCGGGCGTGCAACCAAGGCAGGACAGTTCATAGCACCAGCTCCAACTGCACTTCGTAAACCAGCTCGCCCTTGCCGTTGGAATTGATCAGCTCATCGCTGGCGGTGTCGTTGAACGGCAGGCCTTGCGGAAGATACAGGACCTCGCCTGTCAGCTTCAGCTCGCGGCTGTGGACGTAGTAGTTCAACCCGCCGGCCAGGGCGTTGATGTAATTGCGGCTGCCGGCGGGCGTGCCCTGCAGCTTGATGTATTCCCAGCGGCCGAAAGGCTCAAACTTCTGGTCGATGAGATACGCCACCTGGCCCACCAGGGCATATTCGTTCGTCGGCCTGCCTGCGACGGCGGGGTCGCCGGCGGAGATGCTTGCGCCGCCGGTGCCCTGGGTGTAGTAGCCGAAGTTATGCGTGGTGTAGCGATCGACGACAGCACCATAAAGACTCAGGCCGCTGGTGTCCTTGAAGGTGCTGTCGACGGCGGCGACGAGCTGGCCGTCGTGTCCCCTTTCCGAATAGTCGGCCCCGGCGCCGACGACCAGAAGCCGCTGATGCAGGCCTTCGGCACCAAGATCGATATAGTCATTCCAATCGCCAAACGCCTTGTATTCCACGCGCCCGGCAAAGCCGTAGTTGAACTGATTAAGTGATCCGTTGTTGGGATAGGAGAGGAAATTCGTATCAGCCGAGCGAATGCCGTGGTTTACCCCGGCCTCGGTGCGGATGAAGGAATTGGGGTCGTAGATGAACGTCGCGCCTTCGGTATAGGCGTCGCCGTTGAGGAAAATGTCGGCAGTCAACGTTCGCTCGGCGGCAACCTGTCCGCGCGATCGAACGAGCTGGTCGTGCAATACCGGGTCTTTGATCTGCCCGGCGCGAATGGCGAATGGCGTGGCGGAAATGTGATATTTGATCCATGCTTCCTCGAGAATCGGCACGCCGCCCAGGCTGTTGCTGGCGGTGCCGATGGTTGTGCCTTTGGTTGTGCCGGTGGTGCTGGTGACGTTGACGCTGCTGCTGTTGCGCTGGGTGCCCCAGATAAAGGTGTAGACCAGGTCGGGGCTGAAGAGATTGCCGTCAAATCCAAACTTGAGCCGGCGGATTTCGAATCCCGAATCCACTTCATCTTCGGGGTGGTTCTTGTTTCCCTGGAATCCCTGGCGGGCATTCACGACGCCGCGGAATTGCGCGTGCACAAACGGGCGCAGAACGAAATTGCCATCGGCGCTTTGAATGACGAAACGGTCATCGCTGTAGCCGGCGGTGAAGCCTTCGGCGCTAATGAACTGGCTCCTGGCGGCGGTTTCCTTATTCAGTGCGTCGGCGGTGATTTTTTCGTCGAGCTGCTGCTCGGTTTGTCGCCGTTGAAGCTCGGCCAGCTTTTGCTGAGCTTCGAGTTGATCGAGCCGTGCGCGAAGCGCCTGAATCTCGGCGGATGTGGTGGGCTGTGTCGCGTCATCAGCGCGGGCGCTGCGGTTTGCGCCAACAGCGACAGCCGCGGCCAATGCGATTACGGAAAATGACGGTAGACGGTGGGTAAACACGAGAGAATCTCCTTCACGCGCCAGCCAACACTGGCGCAAAGCTCGAAACCGGATCGGGCTCATCGCCCGGAACACCAAAGATAGGTTCTAGTAGGTTAAAGATCTGTGGACGGCTCTCAGGCCGCAACAGCCAATGCCCTGATGAAACGCCCGCAGCGAGTTTTCAACAGCGACAACAGCGGCCGTGCCGGCTGCGGTGTTCGGTGGGATTTGCTGGATCAGGCAGTTCGCTTGGCATGGTGGGAAATGTAGCGATCTCTGGACGGTAGTCAAGGATAAACTACCATTATTCTTATCGGAATTATGTGAATTTAAATTTATTTACGTAACTGCCTTTAAAACTTATTGTTACGAATCGGTTCATCAAGTTTGAAGAGAAAAGCTGTGCGGCAGCGTTACCGCGCACTGTCCGTAAGGGTCGCCTCGGATGAGGATGGAATGACCGGTATATCGAATGAAGCGGCAACCCGGGGCGGAACTGATTCTGCTATAATGCATACAGACGAACGAAATCGGAGCCGCTGATGAGCAAAAGCCCTTTTCCCGGAATGGACCCATACCTTGAGGAGGCGTGGCACGACGTGCATAACAGCCTTTGCACGTATTCGCGCGATGATATTCAATCCCAACTCAGCGGAGGACTCATCGCACGCGTCGATGAACGATTGGTCGTCGAACAGTCCTCAGGAATCGGCCGATCCATTCATGGCGACGTCCGCATCGTCCATCGAAACCGCCCCACATCCCCACCTGCAATTGCCCCCTCCTCCACCGCCGTCGCCCTGGCCGAGCCAATCACGCTTGAACTCTCCGATGAAATGGCAACCGAAGGCTTTATCGAAATCATCGACACGCGCACCGGCGGCAAGGTCATCACCGTCATCGAATTTGTTTCAATGACCAACAAACTCCCCGGTCCCGGCCAGGACCAATACCGCCGAAAACGCCTCGAACTCGAAACCGGCGGCGTAAGCCTGGTCGAGATCAATCTGCTTCGATCCGGCCCCTTTATCGAAACATTTCCCCAGGCGATGCTGCACCCGGAAAACCGCACGCCATACTATGTAATCGTCCATCGCGGCTGGGCGAAACAAACCTATCAATACTATCCCATGGCCCTTGCCGAGCGGCTCTCGGCCATCGCGATTCCACTGCGCGAAACAGATGCGGACGTTGTGCTGGACATTCAAAGCCTGATCGATCGCGTCTATCGCAACGGCGCCTACGACATCGAAATCGACTACGCCAGCAACCCCAATCCGCCGCTGGAGGGGCGTGCTGCGGAATGGGCCGATGCGTTGCTGAAAGAGGCGGGAGCGCGATGATTGTCGAGAAGGCGAGAGAGGATTTGCGGTTTCATCCCGAAGATGATTGACCCCGCTATGAATCGACACTTCAATTCCTGACGAGCATGCAGTTCACCAATTCCGGGCCCTTTGAGTCGCCATAGGTGTTCAATTCACCGGCAAGTTTGACGGTCTGACCCTGGCTGACCGATTCGAGATCCTTTGCCACGTCCATGCCATCGTTGCAATACAGACAGGTGACCGGAGCATTCTGCGGCCCAAGCATCAGGACACTCCACGTCCCCTTTTTGATCGTTTTCTCCAGAACGACGCCAGTGATGATCATGCACGCAGCGCCTTGATCGGTCGTGTATTTCTTCTTAAAGGCATCGCCATCTTTGGCACAATCGGCGCTCAACTGCTCAGCCGTGACGTGTTGCAAAATGGAGGGACCGTCAGGGGTGAAGACGGTTTCGGCCAGTTCCATGCTGGATTGGAAGATAACCGGTATCCCCACTGCCTTGACATGCTGCAGCCGCCCTATGGTTGACCAGAACTCAGGTTGCAGGGTGCTGCAAAGAAATCCCGAAAGCGGCAGGTCGGAATCCTTGGTTCCCGGAGCGCCCGCCCCGGCAAGCATCACATAAGGCCCGCTGGCCCGCTGCTGAATTGACATCACCACGCCGGTAATCTCAATGGGTACGTCATTGTATTTCTTCTGAGCAGCATTGCGATCCTTCTTCACTTCATCGAGAAACCCGGCCATGGTGAGTTTGTACCGCGGCGTGCGATCGGTTGGTGCCGGGCCGTTCTTCTCGTAGGTTTGCGTGATGTCGCCTCGGTTGATCAGGTATGGCTTGTCGATGACGAGCGTGGCGACGCGCGCCATCTGCCTGATCCGGGTATCGGGGGTGAGAACAACGGTGTTGCCGTCAATCTTCCACGTGCCGTGCGTCCTGCCGACAGCGGAGTTGACGGTGCTATAGGTGTGATCGGCACGAATCTCATCAATGCCGCCCTTAAGCATCTTGCCCCCCAGGTCGTCCGGCAACGGCTTGCCATCCATCTCAACCCGCGTGACAACCCATTTTCCAACGACGTCGTCTTTGGGCGAAGCATTCGCCGGGGTTGCGACAGGAGTTGCGATAGCCGGCGCTGGCGAAGTCGCCGGCGCAGCAGCGGGCGACGTCGAAGTCTGCGAATGCGTTGTTTTGTCTTTGCAACCAGCAAAACCCAACAGGCAGCACGCCACCGCCGCAGAAAATCGAAACGCCATTGCCGTCTCCTTTAATATTCGGCTTCAGGAATCTGCTTTCGGTTTCATCGGTATCTGGTTCGCCAGCGCAAGCGAATCCAAGTTGGGATCGGCCGATGAGGGCATGACAGATTGTGTTGACCGCCCGCTCGTGCAAGCCGTCGGGCGTTTGCGAATGACCCATTTTCCCGCGAATGGATCACGCCTTGGCGCAGTTCCGGCGCCGCCGCGCCAAAAGCCCCATGGCGCCGATGGCGAATAAGCCGATAACGCCCGGCTCTGGAGCAGGATTGACCACGTCCAGCTCGACATTGTCGGTCGCCAGCGTTTCATCTCCCAGGCCAACTGTGCCGAAGGGCCCGGTGGCGGTGATGATGTACGTGCCGGGCGCAAGCTGCAGGCTGTATCCGCCGCTGGACCAGGTGGTGGTGGACTGCGGGGTTCCGGCAATGACGGGGGTGGCCAGGATGGTCACGCCGCCGAGGCCTTCGCCGGGGGCATAGAAGTTGGTCTTGGCAACGTCGTTGAACACCACGCCAAGCAGGATCGGGTTGTTATTGCTGGCGGGGACGCCAAAATCCTCGGTCATCAGCACGGCATTCGGCAGCGAGCCCGAGGCGGCATAAGTAGACGAGGAACCCAGGCCGATCCCAATCTCGCGATACCCCGACGTGCTGTCCATCAGATTAAGCCGATGCCCGCGGCCGGGGGTGTTGTTGTCGATGAACAAGTTGTTGTGCAACGACTCGGCAACGCCGGTACCGATCGGCAGCGATGCGCTGCTTTCGGTAAGCGCCAGATTCTCGCCGGCTTGCCCGTTGTAGCCGTCAGCCTGATCGCGGCTGGTGGGGCTGGTGCCGTTGTAGGTGTGGGTCAGGTTCTGGTTGTTACTCAGCAAGGTATTGCTATAGTCGCGCGCGGCCTGGATGAGGTCCGTGTTAAATGCCAGCGGCGGCTTGGCAGCCGACGAGATGGTCCCAACCGGCAGCCCTTCATTCAGCGACGGGGTTTGCGGCTGAGGATAAGCGGTTCCCGGAACAAGCGCGGGGTCGTCGCCCCACGTCATGCCTGACAGGCGGGTGACCTCGTTATTGGGATTGGCCCTGGCCCGATTGATCAGTTGCAGAACATATTGCTCGTAATCGGTCGGCGTGTCGCCGCCAAACGCCGGCGCTGCAAGCCCGGCCAGACAAAATCCCGAAATCGCCGCAATGAAAAATGCATTTCTCATACCTTCCCTCATTCTCATTCTGTAATACCCTGGCGTGCCAGAGCGGCCAGGCAGACTTCTCCCAAAGGGCGATCATAATGCGCTGATATCCGGCGGTCAATGATGAGTTTGCCAGCAAGGGCCTGCTAAAATGACCTCGCGCGATTCGTGTAGGGTCCGCACCGCGGACCATTGCGTTTGAGGTGGAAAACCGCGGTCCGCGATGCGGACCCTACGACCGTTCGAAGCGCCTAATCGCGCAAGGTCATTAGAGACAACGATTGCCGGGGTAGAGGCCATCGGCATGCCTGCTGTAAATCTTACGTCGATCGGGCGTGCGCGATTTTTTGGGACGGAGTGGTATGCTGAACGGCCCAATCGCCGCGCTGGGATATTCTTGTCTCGCGCGGGCGGACTTCATTAGCCGTGAATTTTTCGGGAGGAGAACAATGAATCACATCATCGCCGCGCTGTTGATTGGACTGGCCGTTTCATCTGCATCCGCGGCTGCGCCGACAACGCAACCCGATCTGCCGCTGGTGCCCTGGCCAGGGAGTGTCCGGCTCTCTGACGGCGCGATGCCGATCCTGCCCGCGTCGCGCATTATCGCGAACGATCCGAAACTGACGCCGTTGGCCGGCGTGCTGGCCGACGAGATTTTCCTGGCAACCGGCAAGCGGCTGGCTGTGGCCGAGGGGGCGAGGGCTTCCGAAAGCGACATAGAGCTGGCCCTCGATCCGGCAATGCCCGGCGATTCCTACCATCTTGATGTCGCGCAACACGCCACCGTCCGCGGCGCGGACTATAATTCCGTTGCCATGGGCACGGCGACACTGCTCCAGGCAATCCAGATCGCCGGTCCGGGTCCAGCCATCCGGCATCTGGCGATCGAGGATCATCCCAAATTTTCCTATCGCGGCGTTTTGCTCGACGTGGCGCGCAAGCCTTACTCGATCCAGACGCTCAAGGCGTGCGTGGTCGCGGCGCGGATGTACAAAATCCGCTTCATTCAACTGCATTTAGGCGATGAAAATGCATGGACATTTCCTTCGACTGCTTTTCCCAAGGCCGGATCGACCAACTTTGCCTGGGCCGGCGGGGAAAAGCCGGTCGTCTATGACCTGCACGAATTGAAAGACCTGGTCGCCTACGCCGACGCACGCGGCGTGACGTTTGTTCCCGAGCTCGAGTTGCCGGGCCACAGCGGCGCGCTTCGCGGCAGCCTGCCGGAAATATTTTCCTTTAAGGATGCCAACGGAAAACCCTTGCCGGCCGGAATCATCAATATTGCCAGCGAACAGGCGTATGGCGCGTTGGACACGCTTGTGGGCGAGGCGGCGGACGTTTTCAAAAGCTCGCCGTACGTCCACATCGGCTGCGACGAAACGGGGACAGAGGGAACGGAAAAATATCCCGAGGTTCTAGACCTGGTGCGGCGCGAGAAGCTTGCCGGGCCGCACGCGCTGTTTTCCTATTTCGTCTCCCGCATGGCGGGGATTGTGAAGGCGCACGGCAAGCAGACCATCGTTTGGGAAGGCGCGGCCACCGATCCGATCGCCCCGCCCAGGGATGTCATTTTCATGCCCTGGGTTGGCGGCAGCGGTTACGCCCGCACGGCCCTCAAAAACGGCTACCGCATCATCAACGCCCCGTGGGGCGTGAAGCATGAATACTTCGATCCCTACGATTGCAACGGCTTTGACGTGCCGCACGATGAGCAAAAGCTTCTCGGCGCGACGGCGATTCTTTGGGAATCGCCGCAGGAGTTGGCGTTGCCGTACGTGCGCTACGCCGCGGCGCTGCGAAACGAGCCGACATTCAATCCCGACGCGCATCGCGGATTGGAAGACTTCCTCACACGCCAGATGCGCGTCGATCCGCTGCTGGACCGGCTCGAGCATGGTTTCACGCTTGAAGCCGACGGGCTTTTGCCGCCCACCGTGTTCAATCGGCACGATCCGCTGTTCACCAAAAGCGTGACGCTGACGCTGGCGATGGCGGATCAGCCGGGCCGCGTGCGCTATACGCTTGACGGCTCCGAGCCGAAAGAGTCTTCTTCGGCGTATTCAGGTCCGATCGTGCTGAAAGCATCCGCTCAGGTCCGGGCGCAGTTATTCGACGCCGGGGGAAAGCCGCTTTACTACGCCTTTTCGCGGAAATATCGCAAAGTGACGGCGATCGCTCACGATGCCATTGACGCAACGGTGACTTTCAGCCGCGAGCCGGCCACCGCCGGCCCGGGACCGCGCGGTCTGACTGATGGCTTGCTCGCCGCCGGTGACGATTATTCCGATCCCGGCTGGGTCGGATGGAGCGGGCCGCCAATGGAAATCACCCTCGACCTGCACCGCGCCAAACTTATCCGAACCATCACTCCCCACGCGCTAAACAGCGGCGGCGGCGTTGAATTGCCGGCCAAGGTTGACGTGCTTCTCTCCGATGACGGCACGAATTTTCACCGCGCCGCCGCACTGACGCGATCCGACGGCCTCAAGCAACGCGGCTGGTATGTCGCGGAGATAAATCCGCCGCGCGAGGCGCGCTACGTGCGATTGGTGGTGACGCAGCAGGCGGAATGGACGTATTTCGACGAGATCGCCGTGAACGCCAGCCTGCCCGGTCCCGACTTTATTCACGAGGCGATGGGCAAGCCGATCACCGTTGTCACGCCGCCAAGCCCAGGATACACCGCCACTGGCGTTCAGGAATTGACTGACGGATACGTGTCGAACGCGACGGACTTCAAGAATGTCAATTGGCTCGGCTGGGAAGGCAAGAACATCGACGCCACCATCGACATGGGCCGCCCCACGCCTTTGCATGAAGTCGGCGGGCGCTTCCTGCAATATGTCTGGGCCGGGATCTACATTCCCGGGCAGGTCGACGTCCTCGTGTCGGACGATGGCAAAAAATTCCGGCAGGTCGCGACCATTCACACGCCGGCCGACAAAACATCGCGCATCATCAAAACCCTCTCAGTCCCGTTAACCGATGTCAGCGCGCGGTACGTGCGCCTGGTGGCCCACACAAATGGCATGTGGCTGTTCACGGATGAATTGTTCGTGAATCGGCGGAAAGAAGCGGAATAATACAGGCCCGATCATGCGCGAATTCGCCCCTCACCTGCATCGGCTATTGACGTTGCTCCCGGCAATTTCGTTTTCGGCTCTGGTGTTATGTCGTCCGGTAGCCGTCACCGCGCCGGTGCTGCCGACTCATTCCGCTGAGATTAAAATAATCTATTCGCGCCAAGAGAGTCCGATGGAACTTACTGTTAAACAACGTCAGAATCTTGACGATGCTCTGGCGAAAGATGGCGCCCGGCGTGAGGTATGGTTCGTATATGTGAGGTCTAATTCGAACAACGAGGCGGGAACCCTCAGTGCGGAAGTTTTTTTCAAGCCGGACAAATCATCCGCCAGATTACGAAAAGGATCTGTCAGCGACGCAGGAGGCTTTGAATCGAATGTGAAGTTATGGCCGGCTGACCCCTACTTTGAAGTTTCCCCAAAAGATCGGCCATTCAAAGACGGGGAGTTGGCTATCCCAGACCAGCAATACCTCCCGTTTCCGGCTCCCGTGAATGAGCAAGGCAAACTCCCATCAGAAATGAAAGACGCAGACGTGATCGGCCTTGCGGATTTTGCGCGGGATACCCTTGGCCGGAACTGGGGCGACGTTGAGCCAATAACGTCAATCGTGAAAGATGACGATGATGTGTTAACCGTCACGACGGGGTTCTCGTCAGGCTCGATCATTAAGATCCGGAAGGTTGGGAGTGCTTGGGCTCTCATTGGCAGAATTGGGCTGTGGGCTAACTAACTAGCGCTTTTCAGTTTCATCGAGCGGGCGATCGTCATCCTGAGGTATTCCGAATGATCTGGCCCGCCCGCGCGTACCGGCAAGATCCTGCGGAGTACCTCAGCATGACGGTCGCGCGAACGCGCCACCAACCTGAGAAATGCTCTCGGTCATTTTTTATCCCGGATCTCCCACACGATGAACTCCGCTCCGAACAATGCATCCTTCTCTTGCAGAACAACGAGCAGTTTCCGGCCAGCGTGATTCCAGCCGGCGTGTTGCCAAGAGGATAACCCCAGGTCGAATCGACTCCCTCGATCGCCTCAGCCGGAGCAGTGGCGGGCGGGAGAGGCCGGACTGTCTGGTTCTGAGCGACAGAGCAGCCGGCTAAAACCGTGGTTGCCGAAACAAGCAACGGCCGAGACGTGTGAATGCAAAACTGCAGTAGAGCCGACATACGAAAGGACCTCGATTCGGCACATGACTATATCACAAACTGATTTAGGATGGACCAGAAATGGCTAACATGTCAGCCACCGAAATAATAGATTCTGCGCGGAGAAATGCGATTTACCGAGGCATGGCCTCAAACGTGCCGCGGAGGAAATTGCACGAGCCGAATGGGTGATGGCCTCTGGGCGAGGAGGCTTTGGCGGTGCAAGCGGCCCGGCGGCTGGGCTTGGAACTAAGGCCTCGCCCAAGGGCAGCCCCGTCGAAAGCAAAGGTGATCGAAATATCGTGACGTCGTTGATGTATCGTTAATCGATATTTATATTAACGATGGCTGACGCGTTTTCTTTTTTCCCCAGAATAATGGAGCGCTCGTCCATCGGCATAATAAGCGAGGGCCGCCAATGTCAGGAAAGCTAATCCGATTGCCGCTGTTTGGAGTTCTCCTGCTGCTTGGCGGGTGTTCGAATTGCAATCTGTCGCGGAACTCATTCGCGGGCCATTCGCAGCCACAGGCCCGTCCGGCGTCTAAAACGGCAGCCAGCGATCAAATATCAACAGCCGCGACACTCCGGGAGATGTGGATACGTGAATGGGCGTCCGGCATTCGCCGGCAACTGGGTCGCGCATATGACACGTACGCTAATGCATCTCGCACAGGCAGCCGCGCGCGTGCGTTTTCGGCTCTCACGGATCAACTTGATATGGCAAGCGATTCCCACGATATTTCCGGCAGCCGATGCCTCGATCTGCTGGGCCTTCCGGATTTGTGGTTAGTCAATCCAGACGGAACGACAGGGTTGGTATATTTCTTCATGCAAAATAACACGAGGATGGAAGTTAACGTACAGGTGAGTAAGGCTGGCGAACGTGTCACATCTGTCGGCTGGAACGTAGCTGGCACGAACGATTACGGGAAGCTGGGCTACCATCCGTAGTAAGTGATAAAGCGGGGGTTGAAGGGGATCGCGAGGTCGGGAGTGTTTAATTCTCGCCGCTCGGCGCCCCGAAGTCAGGTAAAAGACCGACCGCTTTGATTTCGCCGACCGCCAATTGATTTCGCGATTCCTGACAGGCGCTACTCATCACTTGGGGCGTAACTTCCATAAGTCAACGTGCCCACCGTCGTAGGAATGGTAGCCCAGGGCAAGTAAGTCCAGTTCCTGGATTCCACACGCGAGCGCTGTCTACGCCGCACAACAGCAGCTTGTTGTCACCAAACATGGTCCGCTCATTTCGGTACGGCTTTGACCACGCCCGCAAAAGCTTTTTCAGCCGCGCGAAATTCAACCTGGTCGTCCATCAGGCTGGCATTTGACAAAAGTTCCTGATGATCATCGTCCCACACGATCGGCTCGACATCCACGAGATTAACGCCCGGCTCATCCGGGACTCTGCCTGCATAAAAACGCGATGGAGCGCCGGGAACAAACCCGGGTGGATGATCGGGAAGATCGCCCAACGCGTTACCAAAACTAAACAGTCCAATCGCCAAGACCCATTTCCCGCGATACTTCTCAAGCAGACTTTGACTTTGCGTTCTGATTTCTACAAGGCAATAGGGCCGATCATCTTTGGAGCAGGTAATTGTTCCCTGACGCAATATTTTCCCGCCACTGTCCACAACCCATACGGTATAGTGATCGCTCCCAAGAGATATTCCCCCTCTGCCCAAAACGACGAGCACAGGATCAGGGCGCGCATCCCACACTGTTGAATAGTATTCCCACATCTTGGTTTCTCTAACCATCCGCTTGGGGTTCGACGCCGGTAGCGACGTCCAGGCGAAAACCTCCTTATTGACGACAACGGTCTTCTCCGGCTCCGCCGGCGCATTTGCTTTCTGGGAACCTTCAGGCCCGGCGCGCAAAGATGGATGGCTATTGGCAGGCGTCGAACACCCTGCGGCCACGATTCCCAACGCAAGTATTGCGCATAGAGCCTCGGGCACGATAAGGTTTTGTTTGAGAGTCAGCATAACAAAGGCATTCTAAGTGATCGACGTCGTTCTATCGCCAAGCAGCGCAGATTTTTAGATGGAAGGAAACGAAAATGCGGAGGCGGGAGGCGTCCGATTATTGATGGCCCAATCGCGTCCGGCTAAGCTTCCGCAATGACCGATCCAACGGGCGGAGGATTATCGCTTCCGCCCCGCTTCCAGGCCAGTTTTCCTCCTCCAGTTGAAACAGATCAGGACCGCTGATTTTTGGGAGATCACTCATGTACCAAAGATTTTATTTCCTCCTATTCATCGTCCCTCTTCTGGCTACAGGCTGTGGGAACCCAATCTTGTTGCGGAAAACTATCGTTTTTCAACCTGTGACTGATCAGTGGCCGGAACGAAACTTTGCCGTGGATACGAGCAGGCTTCCTCAAGGTTGGGTGGCGAAAGGTGAAATAGCATCGGCCAACGGTCCAATCGATACGATTTCGATCGGTGCAAGCTATCACGTGAAAATCTTAATAGTGCCCGCAGACGATACAAAAGGCACGGCTTCCCCTGAAACGACCGCCCCTGCACGCGTAACCGAGCGTGCCAAACCTTCGGGCCTGCTCGCCCGGCTGGACGGATGCGGCGGCGTTGTCGTCGCATATACCGGCGACGCCAAAAAAATCATGACTGCCGGCGATCAAGATGTCCGACTGTGGGATGCGGCGACGTTTCAACCGCTGACTCGGCCGATGCACCATGGCAAACGGATTTCCTCCGCCGTCGCGAGCATGGACGGCTCAAGAATTCTCACCTTCGGTCATTACGCCGACGGCAAAACCGAACACCACGGGAGCGGCGCCAAGGTGTGGGACACGAAGACCGGGGAGGTGTTGTTATCCGTCCCCGCACACGGCAGCCGAAGCGTCTTTGAGGCCGCCATGAGTTCCGATGGATCATTGTGCGCGACCTGCGCCGAACAGGACGCCGTTGTGCGCGTTTGGGACACGGCAAAGCAAAAGCAAATCCGCCAGGTGCAGCTCGGCGCGCCGGCACAGTTTGTGGTTTTCAGTCCTGATGCAAGCGCGCTCCTGACAGTATGCCAGGAAGGCGCACAACGTTGGAATCTTCATACCGGCGTGCAAATCGGCAAGACGCTCCCCGCTTCCGTGGACCGAAGCTCCGGCATGCAACGGCCCGCTGCGTTCAGCGCTGACGGGAAGATTCTGGTGATTGCCAGTGCGGGGATTTTCAGGGTCTACAATGCCGCAACCGGAGCAAAGATCACTGATAATTACCAGGATGCATCGTACGACCCTTATCACCAGTTCGTCTCGGTAGGCGTGAGCGCAGACGGAAAAAACATTGCAACATTGGATAACCTCAGCGGCCGAATTTGGGATGCAAACGCCGACGCTTTAACCATGCCGCATCCTTCCACGTTGGCAATCATCAGCGCCGACGGGAAACGAGCGCTGCTAGTGGCCCTGGCCAGAAGTCCTGCAACAAATTCAACTGACATGCCTGGCATACCACTGACGCATCTTCCATTCGCTCCACATCCACTCAAATGGGTGAGCGTAGAGACGATTGTACTCCGGCCATGCCGTCTCGACATGCCTGATGAACAATTCGCGCGTCGGCCAGGACTGTCGCCGCAGATATCGTTGACCGAACGCGCCGTTGAGCATCTCTGCCTCGTTCAGCCACGAGGCATGGACCGGCGTTTGTCGCGGACGCCACCAGCCGTGTCGCTGCTGAAAGTAGTCGGTGGTCAGGGCGGCGGTGTGGCTGGGGTCTCCGTCCTGGATCAGAAAGACGCCCTTGAGCCAACGATGCCGCCGCCGAAAGCACTCCAGGGACTCGATGTAGTGAGCGGCGTCTTTGACCGGCGGGCACAGCGCCATCATTCGTCCGCTATGAACCGCCAGGAACG
>DASRRM010000040.1:0-11518 GCA_035695715.1 Tepidisphaeraceae bacterium | reverse complement strand
GGTGGTAAATGGGATTTGAATGTTATATGTAATCGCCGTATGTCCCCAGTTGGCGGAATTTCCCTTGTCGACTACCTGGCCGACTGGCCATCCATCGTTGGTGAACTGCCCCATAACTTGATTATCAACCAGAACCTGAAGTGGCTCGCCGTCGATACCCCGGTCCTGGCAATCGAACTCAATCCCTGACGTGCCGGTGAGATCAACTCCCGTTTGCGAAATCTCAGCGAAATCCCCAGCCGACGCGAAACCGCTGCCTCGAGTGAACTCATAGGATTGGGAACCCTGGCTGGCCCACGCCGTATCGTACGATTGACTGAATTCCCCGCCACTGGTGGTGGCGACCCATGCGGAGTTTGTCTCAAAGCTCGGGTTGGGGATGGCGCCTGCGGTTAACGCCGCGGGCGTGATGCTGAGCAAGAGCCGGCGTTCCAGAACTTCGGAGATGACGAAAGCGGCGACGGCACGAGAGCATACATGACGGGCCGCGCTTGATGAACGAGGACGGATGAAGTTGCGCATAATAGTTCCTCAATCATGTTGTTGCGAACCCGCGGGCCTATCATGCAACATCAAACTGAGTTGTGCCCACGGCGGTCGCGTTGACGTTGTGTAGCGAAACCGCGACATACGGGAAATAACTTCCTGCCGACAGACCGCTCTTCAACTTGAAATGCAACCTGAATGTCCGGCTTTTACCCGGAGGAAGGCTGACGCCGCTCTTGATGTTGTCGAGAATTACACCGGCCAGCGGCGTTGCGGCGTCGGTGGACGGACTGAGCGTAATGTTGACGCCGCTGGCCGGGACATTGCCATTGTTGGTAACTGTGACGAGGAGCGAACCGGATTTGCCGGATGTGATCGAGGACGGAACTACTGCGCCGACGGAAACCGTCGGCTGAATAAAAGCCGCCGCAATATTCACTGTCTGCGCCGTCGCCGTGACATTCGTCAAACCGGACGGATCGACGACTTCGGCCAGCAGGTGGTATGATCCATCCTGGAGGGTCGAGGGTAGTGATTTGATGTTGAAGTTGAAGTCGCGGCTCTTGCTTGCTTTCAACTGAATGGTTTGCGCCGATGACGCGACCAACACCTGGTTGCCGTCGAGGCTTGTCCCTTCGTCGGCGTAGATGTCGACCATTACCTTGCCCTTGATGGCATTCCCGCGATTGGTGACGAGGACTGGCAATCTTGCCGAAAGTTTTGCTCCGGCGACCACAGCGGGCGGAAGACTGCCACGGCCCAAAGTGAGAGTTAGGGAAGATAATGCGGTCGCCGGAGGCGTCGTAGTCGGAATGATATCAAACGAGGTGGAGAAGCCCGGCGTCCCATCGTTGTCGTTTGCCACCAGCGCATAGCCGTCGCCTGGCGTAGGAATGGACAGTTTACTGAATGTCGCAACGCCGTTGACCGCGGCCACTGTTGTCGTGCCGTTGAGAGCAGCGCCGGTTGGGTCGTTTTCAAGAGTGATTGTGATGTATGAACTATAAGTGGGAATGACGTTCCCGTTGGCGTCTACAACTTCAACCGTAACGGGGTCGATCGTGGAGGAAGCAACT
Organism: Tepidisphaeraceae bacterium; assembly: GCA_035695715.1. GTDB lineage: Bacteria > Planctomycetota > Phycisphaerae > Tepidisphaerales > Tepidisphaeraceae > RYN-428. The sequence goes on along the minus strand of DASRRM010000040.1, from coordinate 9,956 downwards.
GCGTCGACGGGCTCTTTCGTAAACAGAAGTTGGTTGGTTACCGGTGGGATCAGCGCGAAGCTCGCCGATGTTGCCGGTGTATCGCTGGCGTCATTTGCGGTCAAAACATCGCTTCCCGGATCGCTGACGGAAAGGTTCGTAAATGCCGCGACACCGCCAATACAGGCCACCGTAGTGGTCCCGCCGAGTTCGGCACCGGTTGGGTCGCTATTGAGCGTTAAGGCGATGTCCGAATTGTCATTGAAAAGGAGACTCCCCTGGGAATCCTCGACATTTATGACAATCGGCGCGAGGGTTCCGACAAAGCCGTCGGCAGGCTGTTCAACAAAAGCCAGTTCCTCAGTTGTCGGCGCAGGTGCCGCCTCCGATTCCACGGCTCCAATGTCCAACATCCCAGTGACGGTTCGCGAAAGTCCTCGCTCATCAGTGGCAACGCCACTTGGGAGCAATGCAACCGAACCAGCATCGACGGCGGGACTGCCGGCCGCGGGCAAGAGCGTTTGTGTGGGGCCGCCATTATTCGCGAGAGGTCCAAGATCTGCTTGCAGTGGGCTTGCGATGCTGCCGGAGCGATCGGATGAAATGAAGCCCGTCGCTGCGGAGTCAATGATCCCGATCAGGTTGTTGCCTCGCGAGGCGAAGCTGCCGCTGGCATCGGGCGCACTTGTTCCGGTGTTCGAGGCGACGATGGTATTGGCGATGACTGTGGGAATCTGGCTTTCTATTGCCGCGCCGGAAGTTGAGGTGTTGCCGCAAATAGAGCAGTCTTCGATCGTTGCGGCGCCTTGGTCGCCGATGCCACCGACGAGGTAGATGGCCGCGCCGTCCGAAGCGGAGTTTCCTGAGAGCGTGCAATCTTCCAGCGTCAACATTTGGCTTCCGCTGAAGATTGCGCCGCCATAAGTGCCGACGATGGTTGTGTTGCCGGAGAACGTGCAATCGACCGCCGTCGCAAAATCAGAGTTGTCAAGGCCGCCGCCTCCCTGGTCGGTATTATCCGAGATCGTGCAGCCGGTCATGTTGAGGAAACTGCCACTGTCTTCGCCTTCAGATATGTTGGCAATACCTCCTCCGCTGTTTCCGCTGACGATACAGTCGGAGAGCGAAATGGAACACCCGACAGCACTTCCCTCCCCTAAACTGTAAATGCCAGCTTCGCCGTTGTGTGAGATGCTGCAACCAGCGAGAGTAGCAACCGCTGAATTATCCATCCCAAAGCCGCTGTTGCCTGAAATAGTGCTGTCAGTGACGGTTGCCCCGCCGGAGTTTACAAATCCATCACCGGCGTTGTTTACGCTTTGCGCGTCGATGATCGAAATGATCCCTCCGTTGTAAATACCGACAGCCGTATCGGTTGAGAAGGTGCAATCGGTCACGGTGGCAGTCCCATCGTTGGATAGCCCGCCGCCGTTGCCTGGGGTATTGTTCATCGAATTGTTGCCGAAGGCGGTGCATCCTGAGATGATGCATCCGATCAGGGTAACCGTGTCATCGCAATAGACTCCGCCGCCCACATCGGCTGTGTCGTCAGAAAAGGTGCAATCCAGCAATGTTGCCGTCCCGTCGTCTGAGATACCGCCGCCGTTGTCAATGCTTGAGTCATTCGAGAATGTACAATTGGTAAGCGTCGCGGTCCCGTTGTTTACCATGCCGCCGACGGTGTTGTCGCCGGACAGTGTGCAATCAACCATCGTGGCGTTTCCATCAACGGAGACGAAGACGCCTCCCGCGGTGCATTCGGTAACAGTCAAATTCGATATGTTGGCAGTAACTTTCGCATCAATAAGCAACCCTCCCGACTCCTGGTCACCGCTTATGGTCACCCCGACCGCCGGACCAGTAATTGTCGTTGGTTCGGATGTGTTTCGCAGCTCAAGGTCACCTCCATTGAGCGTGATCGTCTGCACCGTGGCAAAGAGCGTCGGGTCGAACGTAATTGTAGTTGGCGATGTGCTGGTATTGGCGATGATGATTGCATCTCGTAGTGTAGTGATTCCGTTACCGGAGGCTGTATCAGAGGTACTATTGACGAGAATGCTGGTCAGCAAAACGCGGCTTTCCAACATTTCGATTCCATGGAAAAGCGATCCAAGGCTGTTCCACGAGGACTGCTTCGCTTGCAATTGATGATTCTTCAACTGCTTCATAATGACCGTTCCTTTCAGAACATGATCGCGTTTCACACGACGACGAATTCCTCTGTTCCGGCCGAAGTTGTCGATACACTTCCCAATGAAACCGTAACGTATGGAAAGTAGCTTCCCGCAATGAGCGCGGTGGTCACCCTAAAATGCAGCTTGAATGTTTTGCTCTTTCCTGGCTGAATTTTCGCGCGGCTCTGGATGCTCGCCAGAACGGTGCTCGCAATCGGCGATAATCCGTCCGTCGACGGATTTAGCGCGATGTCGACGCCGGCCGCGACGATGTTGCCCGTATTGGCGACAGTGACCGAAACGGAGGCGGATTTCGTGGCAGCGATCCTGGCGGGTGCAACTGCCCCAACGGTGACCGCGGGCTCGATGAATGGGTTTGCGACTATCAATCCGGGGCCGGCAGCCGAGACGTTTGTTGCCCCTGTTGGGCTGGCAACCTGTGCGTACAAGGCATAAGTTCCGTTGACATGAGGCGCGGTCGCCGCGATTGGTGTCGAAATTGTAATCGTGCTGCCGGCGCGAATTTTCAATCTGGAACGTGTGACTGAGCCAAGCAGCACCGACGCGCTATCGACCAGCCCGTCCGCCGATGCATATAAACTCACCGTTGTTTGTCCAGTGGAAACGACGGCGGCGGAGTTAGTGACATCGATGACAGCGCTTCCCTTCAAACTGGAACTAGCAATCGCTGCCGCAGGAATGCTCGAGTGGGCGATTTTGGACCCCAACGCGGATGATGCGGCTATCGTGAGTTCGTTAATATCGCCATCATTGGATGCGCCGCCTCCTGGTTGCGTTCCGTACAAATTGCCGTCCGTTCCAATGGAAACATATGCCCCGACCACACCAAGTGGCGTGAATGTGCGGCTTGCTGCGGAAAGTTCCCATGCGCCGCCGGGATTATTGGTCGTGCCATAAAGATTGCCGTGGCCGTCGATCGTGAGCGCCGCGGGATTCGCCCCGGCAACACTGCCGGCGAAGGAATAGAGCGTGCTCGCGTCGCTGGTTCCGCCGGTAAGTTCAAACAGCGAACCGCCGTTGTCATTGCCGCCACCTTCATCCGTAACATATACGTTTCCCGTATTATCAACTGCGATTCCGGATAGGTAGACATTCCCAGAATCGCTGTACAGCGTGGTCACATTATTGCTGCCTCTGGGCAGTTCCCATACGGAGCCCACTTCTTCACCGTTACTCACCGAAGATCCAGCATTGTTTTCCGTACCGTATAAGTCGCCATTGTTATCGATGGCGATCGCATATGGAGAGAGAAAATCGCCGTTTACCGGAAAAGTAGGGAAATTATATAGCGTCGTGAGCGTACCGCTATTATTAGGAAGTTCCCATACCGAGCCTGCGCTGGGAGACGCATATCCGCCATCGAGCGTGGTTCCATAGAGATTCCCATCGCCATCGACAGCGATTCCCAGCGGAAATGCCCCATCATGGGGGCCATCGGTAAATGAATAGAGCGTGCTGATCTTAGTGCTTCCCTTCGGCAGTTCCCATATCATTCCCCAACCGCTTCCGTTGTTGAGGGAAGTATTTCCGCCATAGACGCTCGTGCCAAAGACGTTGCCAGAATCGTCCACGGTGATCGCCGATGCATCGACACTGCTGTTGAAAGAAAACAACGTGGAGACGGTAGCGCTGAGCAAGAGCCGGCATTCCAAACCCTCGAGGCAATGAACCGCACGCGCTATGCGGCAATCGGGAAACGGGGCTAAGGCCGCTGGCAGGTTACGAATTGAAAAGGTGTCGCGCCTGCCGAACCCCAACGCAGTTCGCAAAAGTTCCAGTAACATGATTACATCTCCCTCAGCAGATGCCTGGCCGGGATTCTGACGCCAGTTTCAAGCCGCGCCGCCCGAATTGTTTAACCGCGTCTTTCATCGAAGGTGCCCGCCGAATAGGTGTCGGATTGTCGAGATGATCGATATTCGCCCTTGAAACCGGCGGGAGCATAATGCTCGTGGCAAAAATACGCAAGTTTCCAAAACCGGCGGCCGGATCATTTCAGTTGTCGCGGCAATGAAACGAGTCCGGCCGCCGGGCGAAATAGACGCTCGCCGTCGAGACGCAATACAAAACTGCCCGGCGTCCGCCGTACCGCCAGCCTGCGTCACAATCTAAGGTTTTGGTGAACCGTCAGCCGCGGTATTGAAATCGATCTTCACTTCGGTCGGCAGGTTCCACATGGCGCCGGTCAGCGGATCGACGATCAGAAATCCTGGGATTCCTCCGAAAACGAAATTCCCCAGATACCACGGATTGAGTCCCGGTTTGATGGGAACTTCGCGATCGGGTAATCCGTTGGACGTGCCATGAACCGTATAGCTGGCGGCCTGGAAAAACCCCTTGCCGCGATCGAGCGTCACGCGGCAAGGCGTCATCGCCGTTTGCACCTCCTTGCCCGCCGAATCGCGAATCTGAATCTGCGCGCCCGATGGCTGGGAAGTGATCTCGACCGGCTGGCTTCCGCCGCCGCCGAGAATGCTGGCGCATCCCGTCAACATGCTGGAGAGCGTGAATAGCGAAAAGGCCGCCAAAAGGGAGAATGAACGAGACACAGGAAACTCCTTCCATGAAAGGGTCGATCAGCCGGAATTCGGCTGGTCCGGCGGTTCCTTGATTCCCCTTGCAGGGAAGGAACCGCACGATGTGGGAGAACGTCTCCTCACTCCCTTAGTAAGTGGATTTCACGGGAGAGTCATGCAATGAATAATAGGATTTTTCCATACCCCTTGCGCCAATTGGAAATCTTAACGTCGTGTGGACGAGATGCTTCGCCCTTCGCCTGGGCAAGACAGGCCCGCCGAAGTGACACTACTACAGTAGATCATGGCGGTGGCCGGAAGCTGCGGCACCACCGGACTACCAATTGACCCGATCAACCCGCAACGGTAAACCACTGGTGACATCGCGCGTAAAGATCACCGATCAAGACGGCCGGAACCTCGGTGTCGGTTTGACCGGTGAAGGTGTGTCCCTTTTCCACCAGGAACTGCTTGAGGGTGGCGTAGTTTTCGATGATGCCCTTGTGAACGAGGGCGATTTTCCCGCCGTTGTCCATGTGCGGATGGGCGTTGATTTCGTTGGACACGCCATGGGTGGCCCAGCGCGTGCGCCGGGTCTGAGGTACGCTGAAGACCCGGATTGCCGAGCGTCCGACCGTGTCTTTGGAAGTACCTCAGACCGTTCCATTTCCATTCGCGGTGCTGCGTCTGGCCCGATTCGGTACTCGATTGAGGCGCCTCGCTGAAAAACGCCATGACAGCGTGTCATCGCCGTAAGGCATGGCATATTGCAGTATCTCACACTGCATTCTTGGGTTCGTTTGGTAATTTTTTTTCGACGCACCGCCGCATCGCACCAACATCTTTGTTTGTCGGACTGGCGATGATTGAGCTCCGGCAAACCAGGTCCCGCGGTTTTTATAATGTCCTCATCCATGGTAATCGGTGGAAACAACATCACCGCCGCCGGTTAGTTTAGTTAGTTAGACGAAAATACGGCGACGAGATGCCTAATTAGAGGTCCCGTCTGGCGGCTGTTCAGAAAGTCAACTCCGCCAAGTCCGCCAACTCCGCCTATGGCGGTGCCGGCAGACCTGGGCGACCCGGGATTTTATGCCGCGTCCATCTGGTATGCCCAGATCGCGCCGCGCTTGAACGAACGAATCCCCTCTGATGCCTTGACCCGCTCAAAAGTCCGTTTCGAAATCCCGGCCTTGCTCAACGTCACAGCCAGTTGCCGGGAGGTGATTATTCTGCGGTTGCGAAAAATTTCCCGGATCGCGTTTCTGGCCCGCGATTGTGCCGATTCAGCTGGACGGCGTTGCTCAGCCAGCGCCTCATCCGCTGCCGCTGCAATATTGAAATTTTGATATTCAATCGCCCCGGCGCTGCGAAGTTTTGGCGACGCAATCACGCGAAAGGAAATTCCAGGAGGCGTTTTGGCGATATTGAGCTTCGCCGGCAGCAGGAGTTTAACGCCGCTTTGGCCGTGGGGCTGCGGCGCGACAATCCAGGCGGCGCGGGCGACGCCAGGCAGGCCGATGCTGCCGGAAAAGCGGTAGATCGCCTTGCGGCCGGCGGATTTGTTGAAATGCATCACGGCGACCACGGCGATGCGATGGCGTGCGGCAAAATTCAGCAACGGACGAAGCGCGGTGCGAATCGCGTTGTCGCCGCTGAGATTGACACCCGGCAGGGCGGCGCTGATGGGATCAACGATTACAAGCCGCACGTCGCCGAGCCGGCTGGCATAGCTTTGCAGAAGCGGCAAGTCGCTGGCCAGGGAAAATGCTGATGTTGCCCCCTCTATTTCGCTGACGATGTGCACCCGGTCAAGATCCGCTCCGGCGGCGGTGAGCCTGTCATGCAGGGTCGTGCCGGCCCGGTCTTCCGGCGCCACCATGATGACCGATCCGCCGCGGTTGGCCTTGCCATCAGGCCAGCGCCGCCCGGTCGAAACCCGCGCAGCCCAGTCGATGCTCAGCAGGCTTTTACCCGAGTGCGGGTCGCCCGCCAGGAGCGTCAGGGCGGCTGAAGGAATCACGCCGCGCCACAGCCACGCCTGGGATTCGCGGCGCAGTGCGGACATCGGCTGAATGAGGATGCCGGGAGAAATCTCCGGCCCGGGCACGTTTGTTTCGGCGTCTGCAGCGGTTTGTGCCCGTTTTTCCATGATCTTTGCTTTGCGCATAATCGCCTCGAGCGCACCGCCGCGCACGACATCGATAGGTGGCAGGCGGGTTGAAGGTCGATGAATTCTGCGCTTGGCGCAACGGTTTCTTGGATGAGTGGCTGCCGTGCGGAGCGGGCAGTGCGAAGGATCGATCCGGCTGACGGCCGGGTCGATCCTTCGAAGGGCTACCACGGCCCGGAGGGCTTGGCAAAGTTCGCCGCGCAAGCCTCGACAACGCTATGACCTTGCCCGCTTGCGGAATTTTGCGATCGCCCGCTCGATCCCGCGTTCGATCGTCGTCCCGTACCGGCGCATCGTGACGAGTTGCCCGGGCTCGGCCGCGAGCTTGCGCAGCGTCGCGTCATGGGCCTTTTGCATTTTTTCGTCCAACGCGCGGCCATTCGCCACCAAGCGTTTTCGGGAATCAGACATGCGGTTGAAGCAATCGATCAGTTTCTGCGTATCCTGCGATTCAGGGCTTCGTTTGCCCGTGAGGACATCCGCCACGTACTGGCGATCCAAAAATCGATCTTTGGCGTCGCCGACGGCCTGGTACTCGGCTTTGATCGCCGCGACTTCTTCGTCTTCCTCACGCTGTTCGTCATCAGTCGCCCGGCTGGAGGCTGCGTCGGGAGACTCGAAAGGCCCTTCGACGGCCTCGTCTTCGGGGATGCTTTCGCCGTCGTCTTCGTCGCTCTGATCATCCTCATTCGCCGGGCTGGCGGCTCCGTCGAAAGATCCGTAAGGGCCATCGACCGCCTCTTCTTCGGCGATAGTCTCGATTTCTTCGACCAGACTGTGGATTGACTGGAAAAGCATCTCGGCGACCCGTTCGGCTTGGGGGCGATTCAAGCGCCGCGACCCTTCGGCGCCTAAACTGCGGGCGGCTTTGGTGAGCCATTTTAACTCGCGGCGCTTTTTCTGCAGCGTTTGCCAATCTTTGGCGTCTTTGGAGTTCGGTTCCGACGGCTGCTGGATCAGCTCCTGCATTTGCCGGGCGCGAGTAGCCTGCACATAATCCGAGGTGAGTGACACCACCTTCATTTTGTCAGAAAACGTCGTTGGCTGAAGCTCATCGACCAACTCTGCGTGAATCCGTCGATAGAGCGAACCGTCCGGTCCCGAGTCCGCCGCCGGCATGAATCTCTTGGCGAGTAACCCTTGTTTTAGCGCATTTTTGCTGGGCGCCGCCTTGCCGGCCTCCGTGACCGGTCCGTGGCTCTTCGCCCCGTTTTTCCGCGATGCTGCATTCTGGGCCGGGCTCCGGCCATTGCCTTTTTCGGGTTCTTCTTCGTCGCCTGCGGCGAGGCGGTTAATCGGTGCGGACATATACTTCCTTTTCGGCGCGAGCGACGGAAGCGCGTCTTTTCGAGTAGTGGCGTGATCTGCGAAAAGCGCCACAGCGGCGCCTTGCAGCCGATCGGGCAAATGCCAATCATTCGCCCGATCCGTCGCTGGAAATAGCATCGCGAATCCTAGAAGTGTTACTATCCCGATAGCGCGCAATCAGCGCGCAATCAGCGCGCAATTAGCACTCGCCTCGATGAAGACGTGCCAGGGCGCTGCGCCCGGCGGCGGTGATGCGATCGCCACCGCGCTTCCCATTGGGGCGGTGAATCAGGCCCCTTTTTCGTAGAGACTCGAGACCGGCCGAGGAGGTGAGCGTTCATGCCCGCTTCTCCTGGTGAATCAGGCCCCTTTTTCGTAGAGACTCGAGACGGTCGGAAACTGCGTTGAGCGAGCTCCGAATTGGCCCGGCCTCACCGTAATTCTTAAGACCCGCGAGCAACTGTTTCTGGAACAGCGTTGTGACGCCGGGCGCAGCAAGTACTCCGAGAATCGCCTCGTCGACCGGGTGAGTTATTTCGTAGCCCTGATCGGGTGCGGGGTCATCGACCGGATTGCAGGAGGCCCCCAAGTCGACTGCCGCCCCCTCGGTTTGCCAGGTCTTGAGAAATGTGACAGTAGAATCCTTCGAAGTGCTTTGTTGCGACTTTTCTGCTGAGTCTGCTTTGGCCGATTGGATCTTATTAGATCGCTGTCTCTCTGGGATCATCTTGAATAAACCACCGGAAGGTGACGATGCTGGTCTCTAGCCGAGCAAAGACATCTCTTCCACGATATATTCTCGTTGTTGGGAAAAGCCTGCAATAAGCAGTCCGCCCGTCGAATCGCTCGAGCGCGTCTCGCTCGACTGAAAGTCATATTCGGACACCTCTGCGTGCGCCGCTAAGGTTAGGCTGAGCCAAGAAGCAATCGGCGCACCATACGCCCCCAACCATACTTTGTCGGCAAGAAACAGAGCCGTGATTGCCATTGCTCACGTTTGTCGCGTTGCCAAAGCCGGGTCGAATCGCAATCCAGCTCCCGTTCCCACGCGCAATGTGATCGATTGTACTGCCAAATGTTGCAAGGCTGACCGCCAACTTGGCAGCCGGTTGGCACGCAAAAACAATCGCGATTGATCAGTTACGGCATGCCGTCGCCAGCACGCGAATTGAAAGGGCCGGTGTGATACTTCTGATCTGGGCTTGAAGCTTGCTTTGGGCCGCGCTTTCGGTGGCGGAGGCGCGGCGGGGCTTTCGTGAGGGCTTGTGGGCAGCGTTGGGGATTTTATCGTGAGCAGCTGTTTTGCGACTTTTCCTGATTTTCGGCGCCTTGCGCGCCGCAAGGCGCAAAATGCGCAGCTGCAGCCGTATCTTCTTCTGTTCGATGCGCTGCGCCGGGGTTTTCTTTTCGCCCGGCCGCTGCAACAGCTTATTCAGCTTCCGCATCACCTGGTAAGAGGCCGAGGGCGCCATTGGCGTAACCGCCTCCCTCGCCAGCATCCGCACGATTTCCGCATTATAATATTGCTCTGGCGAAACAGGGCCGGGACGTCGGAGATCGTCGGCAATCAGCAGATCGAGCACAAATGGACCTCCGACAAGGGCTGCCCATTTCCAGGCCTGGCCTTGCGTGAGACGTTCTAGTGGCCCTGGCCAGAAGTCCTGCAACGAATTCGCTCGCCTATGATTCCGAGAAGGAACGAAGCCCTTTCGGAACGGAGGCCGAGCCATGCGGGGTCGAAGACCACATGAAATCCTGATCGACGACGATGATCTGCCCACGTTG
>DASRRM010000039.1:0-15923 GCA_035695715.1 Tepidisphaeraceae bacterium | reverse complement strand
CGCGCACGGAGGGTACTCCCGGAGTAAGCGGTTTTCGGGCATCCCCGCTTACTCCGGGAGTACCCTCCGTGCGCGGCTCATTCTTTTTTGTGAGTACCGCGATGCGTAGTTTTGTAGGGTGGGCGCACTCGCCCACCGGTTCCGCCCCACAACCGAAACGTGGTGGGCGGGTACGCGCGGGTACGCCCACCCTACGAAACTCGCCATTCGAAACAGACAAGAATGTCTGCTCCACCGATTGATTACGGAGATATGTCACTGGCCGGAAAGAGAGATGAATCCATTGTATTCTTGGCGTCCCACCCTGGCGGTCTTGGCGTCTTGGCGTTCATTTCTGCATTTGCCGGGAGTTCGCGCACTAAAACGCGAACGTCAGTTCTCCATAATATTGCACCCCATCCGACCAGTGATGGCCATGATGGCGGTCGTCATCGTGGTCGCCGCTGAGCCAGGCGGCGCGAGCGCCGGCGGAGGCGTAGAGATGGCTGGCCAGGCGCAGGCTTAGCCCGCCGCCGACCCCGGCGAGAAAGCTGTCGCGGCGCCCGCCGCTGGGAAAATCGGGGTCGGCATGCAAGCCGCCCACGCCCCCGTCGGCGAACAGCGCCAGGCCGCCGGTGCGCAGAAAATCCCAATGCAGCAGGACCATCTCCTCCTCAGCGCGCAGGCCATCATCTTCGCCGTCGTCGTGATGATGGTGATGGCGGTCGAATGTTCCCGGCGAGAGGCCAAGTTCCAGCCCGACCGACAGATCGCGAACGAAATACCAGGCGAAGTCAAAGGTGACAAAGCCGATGGTGTCGTTGCCGCCGTTGCCATGCGCGGTGAATCCCTGCCCGCCAAGGCTGAGGGAAAAATCATTCCGCGAAAAATCCGAATTCGGCGGCGGCGGCGCGTTGGTCGCCGGCGAATAAACCGTTACCACCGTTTGCGGATAGCCGGGCTGGGCGATTTCCGGATACCGCGCCGGGGCGGTGGCCGGAGCGGTTGCCGGGGCCGGGGCCGGAGCGGTTTCCGGTAACAGCTCGAATGGCTGAGTTGCCGGCGCAGCCTGCAACGCCGCCGGCACAAAACACAACGTCAAAAAGCCAAGACGCGCTGGCACGGTCAGCCGGGTAAGCATGGGACAACTCCTGGTTAAAGTGTCCGATCAAGATATGCCGCTGGCGGGCTGGGGGTCAAGGGATGAAGGGAGATCGGGCCAGAGGCCGATGGGGAAGGAACGGCGCTTTCATCGATAATGAATCACCTCATTACCCATTCATCCCTTCGTCCTCGGCCCGCTTTTGCACCACCAGCAAAACTGAACTGCCCAGCGGAAGTAGTATGCCTAACGACTATCGGCCCGGTTTCGATCTGTAGGCCATCGCGTTCTCGCGCTGAGCGATGATTTCGTCGAGTTGCGTCTTTGTTATTCTCCCCGTGTGATCGGTGACCTTTGACTGCTCCAGCGAAACGTGCCAAAGCAAAACCGCCCGGCACCACCTGTAGAGCCCGGTGGTACTGCCGGTTTTCGCATCCCAGGGCATTTCCACGGCCGGGTCATTTGGATCATCGCCGGGAACCGTCGAAATGGCGATACAGCATAAGATGGCGTCGCGGTTGATGGGGCGGGACGAATCACCAATAATGGGCGCTCTTCGGGATTGTTGCCGTTGCGGTCGCATATAAGCGACCAAACAATGCTCCCCGGCTGAAATGGGATTCGAGTGCCCATACTCCCAGTTTCATCCATGCGATTTGTGGGTCGATCCGCGCATTCCCTGGAAGTTCTCTTCAAACCAGGATTGGGGTGGCGGGAGCTCTTTGCCCAATGATTCAAACGCTTCGGCTGAATCGCACCCCGTGCAAGAGAGCTCCCCAGCAGGCGTGTTCTTCGCGTCCTTTGCGTCCATGACATTCGCGATCAGGAAGCGAAGCCGGGTCATCGATTCTTCAAATTCGGAAAGCCCCTTAAAGGCAAAGTCGTGCTCAAGAATCACGGCTGTCATTTCCAATAGCTGATTCATGCTACGAAGCAATTCATTCAGCGGGTCAATGGCGATCGCATCGACGCACCCCGAAGAATCCTTAATATGCTTGACAAGGTTCACCACCGATGGTCCCATCAGGATCATCTCCTGTAGCTTTGGATGCCGGTCCCAACATTGCACCGCGAGCTTGCTGGCCTCCATCACTGAGTCGTGGTATGCGGTGAGTTGTCTTTGGACAGCACTTGCCATTGGAATACACACCCTTCGATTCGCGCCACAAACCTTCCAAGCCATTCGGTCGTAACCGACCATGAACCCCTCAAGTATTATCGGCATCGAACGTGAGCAAGGTCAAGATCAATTATCCTTGACAAATGATAAGTTCAGGCAAACTGCAAGGCAAGCGGTGGACGATATCAGCTTTGACGGCACGTCAGTCCGCTCACCCCGTCGCCCCGGTTCATCAAATCCCGCCCTTTCGTAACACCAGCAAAACCGAGCTCCCCAGCGGAAGATTCATCCAGCGCAATAATGGCTTTTCCAATCGAAAAATCGTCTTGAGCAATCCATCCATCGCGCCAAATTTAAAATCATGCCCGGCATGCGATTGCTCCTTCCCCCGCGTGCGGAAATTCTTCCATTTACGCGCCGTCCAGATCAGCGGCAACAGCAGCGAAGAAAAATAGCTGGCCTGCAACACCGTCCATTGCCCGCCGGGAAACAGCCGCAGCAACGACTCGCGGGTATATCTTCGAAAATGCCGGTTCACCACATCATGCCCCGACCAGAGGCTCATCAACGCCGGCACGGTTATGAGCAATATTCCATCATTTCGCAAAACCGCGCGCACGGCATCGATCGCCTGCTGCTCGTGCTCGACGTGCTCGATCACATCGGTGAGGGTGATGAAATCGAACGTGCCATATTCAGAAAAATCCCATTTCGGCGAAACCTGCCGCACGTCCAGGCCTTTGGCCTTGGCGCGCTGGACGGAAGGGCCGTCCATTTCCAGGCCGATTTTGTCGGTAATCTCCGGCCAGGCATTCAGCAGCACGCCGGTGCCGCAGCCGATGTCGAGCCAGCGCGGGTTGGGGAATTTCGGGAGGACGAATCGCGCGATGGCCTGGCGGATAATTTCCCGCCGCGCGACAAACCACCAGTGGCGGAGTTCGAATTGCTCGTATGCTTCGGTGTAGGAGGGATCCATGCGAGGTCCAGTGGCACGGGCTTCCAGCCCGTGGGCAATGCGCGATAATCCCAGTTGATCGAGGTGGAACAGAAATTCGCGAGCGCACGGGCTGGAAGCCCGTGCCACTGAAGATTACGCCAATATCTCCTCCACCACTTTCCCCGCCACATCCGTCAACCTGAAATCCCGGCCATTGAACCGGTACGTCAGCTTTTCATGATTCAACCCCAGCAGATGCAGGATCGTGGCGTGGAGATCGTTGACGCTGACTTTGTCCTGTTCGGCTTTGAAGCCGACTTCGTCGGTTGCGCCGTGGCTGACGCCGCCCTTGGCGCCGCCGCCGGCAAGCCAGGCGGTGAAGGCGTGGGGATTGTGGTCGCGGCCGGGCTTGGCGCCTTTTTGCGAGACGGGCAGGCGGCCGAATTCGCCGCCCCAGATCACCAGCGTCTCATCCAGCAAGCCGCGCTGCGCCAGGTCCGCCAAGAGGCCGGCGACGGGCTGGTCGGTTTCGCCGGCGAACTGGGTGTGATTGCCGAAGATGTTGACGTGCCCGTCCCAGCTTCGTTCGTTTTCCATGCCGCCGGAATAAATCTGCACGAAGCGCACGCCGCGCTCGACCATTCGCCGGGCGATGAGGCATTGGCGGGCGACGTGGGCGCAGCGCGGGTCGTCGAAGCCGTAGAGCGCCTTGATGTGGGCCGGCTCGTTGTCGACGTCGAGCGCCTCGGGGGCGGCGGACTGCATGCGATACGCCAGCTCAAAACTTTCGACGCGGGCGGTGAGCTCGGCCTCGGCGGATAACTTTGCCTCATGCCGGCGATCGAGGCTGGCGACGAAATCCAGCTCAGCGCGCTGCTGCTGCTGGGTCATGATTCCCGGCCGCCGCAAGTTTGCGATAGGCTCGTTGCCGGGCTGCAAAAATGTGCCCTGGTAGACGCCGGGCAGAAAGCCGCTGCTCCAGTTGCTGGCGTTTCCCTTGGGTAAGCCGCGGCCCTTCGGGTCGGACATGACCACAAATGCCGGCAAATCGCGGCTCTGCGAGCCAAGGCCATAAGTCACCCACGACCCCACGCAAGGCAGCCCCATTTTCGGCAGGCCGCAGTTCATCATGAAAAGGGCCGGGCTGTGATTGTTGGATTCGGTATGCCCCGAATGAATAAACGCCATCTTGTCGACATGCTCGCCCAAGTGAGGAAATATACTCGACACCATTTTCCCGCATTGTCCGCGCGGGGTGAACTTAAACGGCGATTTCATCAACGGCCCCACGGCATCGGCGAAAAATCCGGTCTGCGGGTCCATCCCTTTCAGCGGCTTGCCATCATATTTTTCCAACCCCGGCTTATATTCCCAGGTATCCACATGGCTCGGCCCACCATTGATGAAAATCCAGATGACATGTTTGGCGCGGGCAGGAAAATGCGGCGCCCGCGGCATCATCGGGTCATTCGACCGGGCGGCCGAAAGCGCGCCTTGCGCGCCTGGGGCCAGCAGCCCTTCATCGGCGAGAAGCGCCGCCAAGCCGAGAAGGCCCAAGCCGCCTCCAGCGCGGGAAAGCCAGTCGCGGCGGGTGATGAGGTTATTCGACTTATGGTATCCCATAGCCCGAGCAAGTTCTCGCTCCTCCGTGTAAGATCATGCCATCCCACGGAAGCATTGGCACCATTCTAAATTGCGAGCCGGAGTCCCGAGGGCTTAGACCCGCGCCTTGTCGACGGCACATCCTCTTCCGCAACGGCCTTTGTGCGCGCTGGTCTTATAGTTAAAGATCCATCATTGCCGTATACGAACTCATACGAGATTGCGTCATCTTCTGCCAACCTTTGAACAATTTTAATGACATCAGCGGCAAAAATATCCCGACGACGTACTCGAATGTCGATTTGGGTCGACTTGTGAAGAAAGACGGTCCGGAGGACGCTTGCGAGATATTCGTTCGATAAGTTTTCCGCCCTCGTCTGTGACGGCCATTCGCGTCGGATGGGAACGGCGGGCATTGACGTTGAAGAAACCGCGATCACCTTTGAACTCGTGTCCGTGGGCAACGGTATATGTGGCGGAACATCATCCTCACAGGCCTCTGCCTTATCACCGTCAGCAAGATGAAAGCAAAAATAGGCACTGACGGACGCGAGACCCGCGGCGATTGCTGTGCCGAGAGATAGTCCTTTGATAAGCCTCGACGATTGCGCGCAGCCAAAGACCATCGAGCATGCGACCGCCGTTATAATGCATGCGTTGGTTGCGATATTGTATTTTCGCTCGTTCATTTCGTCGCCTTTTTCGGTTTTGTGGTGCTTAGGAATCCAGTCCAACCGAATCCAGCCGTAATCGCCTGAGCTGGATTCGTAGGGTTCGCGAAGCAAATGCCAACGGCGCATCCTAGCACCAAGAATATAACGAATTCTACAAAGAAATGGAATTTCGAATTCCCCGGCAGAAGCTTAACAAGGTCCGATAAGGCGTATACTTTCAGTTCCTTTCGACCCCATTTACCCCAGAAAACAGCAACACCAACGGCGGTAAACGCTATTTGCGACCAGTTCCATTGCGGTGTGGAGAACATTACCGCCCTCATTTTTTGACCCAAATTTCGGCCTTTTTCAGGCGATCCAGCGCGAGCTGAAGGCGATCGATCATATTTTCCAACTCCGGGCGAGTCATCTGGAACCAAGCCTCCTGGTTATACGAATCTGTGTCTAGATGAACCACCGCAACCGGTACGGCCAGCCCAACTTCTCCGCTCGGCCCGGTCATATCCTTTTCGAAATCGAGCCGCACATCGATTACCACGCTGAACTCGGAAAGCGATGGCAAAACCGCAGCGCCGAGCCTAGCTCGCTCCATGTTCTGCCGGATTTGCGCCTTGTCGGAAGCCAGGAGCGTTGCCAAAAGAGTTACCGGCTTTACAGCAGATTCACCTATTATCTGCGCTTCCGCGGCAACGCTAAGTATTTTCGTAAGTTCTTCTTTCCGGGTCGATACAAGCCACGCGAGAAATGTCGCCGACGCGAGTATCTGTTTTCCGGCATCTTCGTTTTCGCTCACCTGCAAAAGAATCCGTCGCTCGGTCGCATCAGAAGGCGAGGCCAGGGATTCAAGGGCCGCCGTCGCAATTTGAGGATACCGAACTGGATCCTGGCTCGCGATAAGGCCAAATCCCTCCCGGAGCACACCTCGTAAGGACGGCGGCATTTCATTTAACGTGTCAGCCAGCGGTGCGGTCGGTGGAATTCTTAAGCTCACATTACTCATGATGGTCCCGCAAAAGAATGATCGCTCGTTACCCCACAGTAACGCCAATCCAATTTGAATTGGTGGTCAACTGTCCTCGCCCAGGTCAGTATGCGCGACGGAATGGAGGGTTTCAATATCTTTCGCCTCAATCCACATACACAAACTCATTCGCGCTCATCAGCGCCTGGCAAAAATCCGCCAGCGCATCGGCCTGTGGCGCGGGCCGGTGGGCCTCGGCATAGCTGGCGGCCTGATGGGCGATGAACGCCGCTGCGCCGTCCACTTCCGATTTTTCCGGCGGCCGGCCGAAGGCAATTCGATACGCGCGGTCGATCGAATCGGCCGGCGATTGCGAGGCGATGCGTTTTGCAAATCCCCCGGCGTATTGCCTGGCCTGCGGACTGTTCATGAACAGTAGCGCTTGCGGCGCGACGGTGGTCGTGGGCCGTGCGCCGATGCTGTTTAACGCCTCGGGCCAGTCGAGAACCATCATCATCGGGATGAGCTGGCTGCGCTTCACCGTGAAATAAATGCTTCGGCGACGGCTGTTCTGATCCAGCGTGCCGTGGCCGTACATCGTTTCATCGAGCATCCCCGCAACCGAGAGCATCTCGTCGCGAATCGGCTCGGCTTCCAGCCGGCGCGGTTGCCAACGCCATAAATACACATTATGCGGGTCGATGGCGGTGCGGTCGCTCGTCGTCGCGGCATCCTGCATGTATACCGCACTGCTCATCATCAGCTTGTGCAGGCGCTTCAGTTGCCAGCCGTGCTCAACCAAGTCGTTGGCGAGCCAGTCGAGCAATTCCGGGTTCATCGGGCGTTCGCCTTGTGCGCCGAAATCGTTTGGGGTGGCGACGATTCCCATGCCGAAATGATGCTGCCAGAGACGATTGACGATTACCCGGGCCAGCAGGTTTCCCGCGCCGTTGTCGACATCGCTCAGCCAATGCGCCAGCGCAATGCGGCGGCCGCTGGTGCGCGATTCGGCCGGCGGCGGGGTTTGCCAGAACGTTTCGTCCTTGCCGCCGCGCATCAGCACGTGGGGGAACGAAGCGGTCACCGGCTCAAGTTTGTTGGCCGGATCGCCCCGGCGGAGGAGATAGACCTGCTTGTAGAAATGCGGATAGCCGCGGCCATCGGCGAAATTCTTCACCGGCGGCAAGCCTTCACTGGTGACTTGAACCTTGGTCAGCACCTTCGGGGGGCCGTCGGCTTCAAGGCGGGCGAGGTCGTTCTTGAGCTTCTGATATTCCGGAAGCGTGCCGGCAAAGGCGGCCAATGCCGACGCACGCCGATCGGGCGATTTACTCTCTCCGGCCTGCGAATTGGCGATGTATTTTGCAATCTCCGGATCGAGCCCTTCATGTCCGGTGAAATCCTTCGGCGAAGTCTCCCCTGAAACAGACAGTCGCAACCGGCCGATGAGATGCTTGGGGCTGGCGTGATCGAAATGGAGGGTGATTTTCAGATCCGCGCCGCCGGGAAATGCGATCGGCTTCTCGAAATTGAAGATGGCGGCCTGGCTTTTTCCGATGCCGCCATTGTCGACGGCCCAGCCGGTGCTGCTCTTGCCGTCGAAGGACGAGGCGATGGACAAATCGCCCTTGTTCTGCTCGTGGGTGGCGCTGGCGGAGATAATCTTCACCGAAGAAGTCGGCGCGGAATGTTTGGCCGGGGCGGCGGCCACTTCAATTTCCGTCAAGGCGAAATTCCCATTGTCGCCCAGGCCCGGGCCGTTGTGCGGCAGGGATTTGTCGGCCAACGCCTCCAGCCGAAGCGCGGTGATGGCGTCGCCGTCAACGTGGGTGTTGATCACATAGGTATCGTGAGCGGGAATCTTGCCGGTGGCTAAAACCGAGCGGTCCGGCTGCATGATCAGATCGACGCCATTGGCCGATTTTTGCGGGCCGAGGTTGAGCACCGCCCATTCACCAACGGCGGCGGCGGGAGATGCCTTCAATTTCGCGGTATAGGCATCGAATCGTTTGGGCAATTCATCCTGCTCGAACGCTGCGGTCTTCTGCTTCAACACATTGACGGCGGCCTCCCATTTCGCCCGGCCTTTTTCCTTTTCGGCGGGCGTTTGCAAATCCAGATCGACGTCGCTGCGGATGGCCGTCGCGAAAACCGCGGCCATACGGTAATAGTCGCTGGTGGGAATCGGATCGAACTTGTGATCGTGGCAGCGGGCGCAGCCGACGGTCAGGCCGAGCATGGCGTTCCCGGTGGTGGAAACCATGTCGTCGAGCTGGTTGTAGCGGGTGAACTCGAATTCCTTCTCGGTAATCTGCGTGGGGAAAACGCCGGCGGTGAGAAATCCCGTGGCGGCCATCGCCTGCCAATTATCCGGCGCGATTTCATCGCCGGCAATCTGCCATTGGGCAAACTGATTGAACGGCATGTCATCGTTGAGCGCGCGAATGACGAAGTCGCGGTATTGGTAAGCCGCCGGGCGATCCGAATCGTGCTCGAACCCATCCGACTCGGCAAATCGCGCCACGTCGAGCCAATGCCGGGCCCAGCGCTCGCCATATTGCGGGCTGGCCAGAAGCCGGTCCAGCAACTTTTCGTAAGCGTCCGGCGAAGCATCGGCAACGAAAGCCGACACATCCTCCGGCGTCGGCGGCAGGCCTACGAGATCGAAATACGCCCGGCGGATGAGCTTTTCGCGGCTCGCCATGCCATTGGGATGAAGCCCCTTTTGTGCCTGCATCGCCAGCACGAACCGATCGATCGGCGTGCGGCACCAATGCGCATCATCCTTCACCGCAGTCGGTGGCTCAACATGATGCAGCGGCTGAAAAGACCAGAACTTTTTCCCCGCCTCAATGTCGATCCCACGCTTCGCCGTCGGCGCCCCGGCGACGGCGTTGCCGGTTCGCGGATCCGGCGCGCCCATCGCCACCCATTTTTCCAGGTCGCCCACCACCGCCGCCGGCAGTTGGTCCTTCGGCGGCATCTGCAAATCGTCGTTGGTGTATTTGACAGCTTCGATCAGCCGGCTCTCCCCCGGCTTGCCCGGCACAATCTCCGGCCCATTCTTCCCACCCCGAAGCAGTCCATTACGGCTGTCGAGCAACAACTCCCCCTTCAGCTTGCCCGCAGCCACCGCAGCGGCACTATGACACTTGTAACAATGCCCAACGAACACCGGCCGGATCTTCGCCTCGAAGAACTGCACGCCGGCGGGGTCGGGCGCGGCATCGGCGCGGGCCATACCGACCAATGCGACTACAACAACGCCAATTAGGGAAAGCTTAAACATATTGTGGAAACCGGGCTGAGTCGATCGGGAAAAGATAAGGACATTTGCCGTCAATCAATTCTACACGGCAGATGCCATATCGTGGAGGACAGCGCGATGGCTTTCGAGATTAGCGCGTTTTTCAGGTTGATCGAGCGGGCAATTGTCATCCTGAGGTACTCCGAAGGATCTTGCTCGCCTTCGCGCACCGCCCAGATCTTGATCGAGAGAGTTCGTTTGAATCAAGCCGGCCGTTATCGGCAAAAGGCAAAGCCCTGTGGGAACTTGCCAAACGCCGCCGTGGCAGGCCGCGGCTGGGGGCGGGGGCAGTGAAGGTGCTTGTCACTTTTGATCCGGCGCTGCTGGAGCGCGTGGACGCCTATGCGAAGGATAAAAAACTCAAGCGCTCGCAGCTCATCGCAAGGGCAGTCGAGAAAGAAATCCAGCGATAGCCGGCGAAACAGGACCAGTTCACGCATTATGATGGTTCCAAAACGCCAACAAGGCACGGGGAAATTCCCGTGCCTTGTTCGATAATCGCCTGAATGAATCACTCAACCGCGCTCATTTCGCACTCGCCGCCGGGGCGGGAGTGGCGACTCCGCCAGCGCTGGCACGCGGCGCGGCGGCCGGTGCGCCGGCGGCGGGAGCGCCGGCGGGCGGCGCGCCCTTCGCCGCATACATCACCATGTTTGCCATCAGCGGGGCGGCAACATTCGGGGCATAACCCACCACCGCGTCAACCTGTTCGCCAACCAGGCCTTCGGTGATGTCTTCGCGGCTGTAGAAAACGCCGATCCGGCCGTTCACTTCGATTCCGCGAATTCGCGGCTCGTGCATCGAGCCGGTCAGGGCCGTGCGGGCGAAGCTGCGATAGGCGATCTTGTCGATCTTCCCGTTCGGATCGGTGTAAATAACATTGTCCGGCGCGAGAGGCGTGCCCAAACCCTTGGCCGCGGCAGTCCCGAAAATCTGCAGCAATTCGTTCTCCGCCGACGTGGCAAATTCCGACGAGCCACCCGCGGCGTCCACAATCAACGTTCCGCCCTTGTCGACGAAATCCTTGATCTCTGCCCGCTGAGCAGCGCTTAAAACCAACTTGGTTGTTCCCGTCAGGTCGGCAATCTTATACCCGGCCAGCATATTGCTGCCGAGCTTTACCGTTTCGGTTTTCACGTCGACGTGGCGGGTGTTGTGCATGATGGCCGAGAGCCGGCGCCATGCACCGGGCTCGGGGTCGGGGTTGTCGCCGACGTCCAGCCGGGCAACCTTGATTTCCTTGCCGCCTTCACCAACGGCATGAACGATATAGCTGTCCCCCTTATCGAACAGATTTTCCTTGCCGGTGGCGTAAAGGAAGATATTGCCGGCGAGTTGGAAGGCCTCGGAACGGGTCTTGGTGGAATCGGTCTGCCAGGCCCGGCTCAGATCAGCCTCGGGAATCAGCATCATCAATTCGCGAACGCCGTTGCTCATTCCTTCGACCACCGGATGCTGCCGCCACTTCTTGGCGGAAAACATTTCGCCGGCGTAAATCGGATGGTTGGCGGGAAGCTTGCGGAATTCGTATTTGGGGAAGAGCTTGGTGCCGAGCTTCTCGAAGCTGCTGGAGAAAATCCGGCTGCCGCAGTCGGCGTTGCCGAGGATCATCCCGCCCTGCTCGACGAATTCGCGAAGCTTGTCGATGTCCTGGTTGCTCAGGCTCAGTTCCTCGCTGCCGGCGAGGTAGAGAATGGGGGCATCGTGCAATTCGTCCGCGGGCACTTTCAGGTTGACCACCTGCCAGTTCAGCCGCGTGCCGTCGAGGGCGACGGGGCCCATCCATTTGGCAAGGTTGGCCGCGTCGCGCGGGCGCTCGTTCCAGGGATCGATCTGCTTCTTGGAGGCGGTTTGATAAATGACCTTGTTCATCATCACCGGAGCGCGCCCGTTGACGAGGAAGAGGATGGCAAAGCAGGTATCGTGCGGCGCGCCCCAAGAGCCGTCGCCATGCTGGCCGCGAACAATGTTTTCCGCGCCGGTTTTGTACCAGTCGACGGTGTCGAAATATTTCCGCCCGCTGGCCACGCCGATGCGCTCGATGCCATACAGCCCGTAGTAATGCCACTGATTTCCGCCGCCGAAGACCTTGGAGATATGCTTGTCCATCCAGGCCAGTCCCTTTTCGATGTTGGGATTGGCCGCCCCGCCGCGGCAGGAATCAAACTGGTGGCCGTTGATCCGCATCACGTAGTCCTGCGTGATGAACAGCGTGGCGATGCCGGCGGCGGTCATCGTGTAGGTGGCGGCGCTTTGGTCACCTTCGCCGCCGCTACGGTAATTCCACCCGCCATCCCCCAACTGTGCCTTTTTCCAGGCGGCGTCTTCTTCCATCCAATATGCGGTGGGAATTTCCGCCCCGGCTTGTTCCAGTGCCCAGGCGCCCAGCACGCCGTACTGGCTGTTGGAGCGGTCATACCAGGCATCTTCCTTGGGACCTTTGGGGTCCATCGGGATCATTCTTGGCCCGCCAAGCGACGGCGCTTCGGATTCCGGACCATAGGCATAGCCGTAGAACCCGATGTTCCGGCCGCGTTGAATTCGGCTGAATACGACAAAGTCTCGATCGCGGTCACGCGCGGCAAATACGATCTTGTTGCGATTGAGCTCGGGAATGAGATGCCAAACCTGTGAGCGAAGGCCAACGGCGTAGGTGCCATGTAAATCGGCCTCTTCAAGCCATTTGATGGCCTTTTTCATCGGCTCGGTCTGCACGCTCTGCCCCGCCGCCAGCAGTGCATAGGTGCAGATGGCGGTTTCCCCACCCCACTTGGCGTCTTCGCTTGGCCCGCTGATGGCCTTGCCCTTGGGCTTGGCCATGGTTTCCCAACTTCCGTCGGGCTTTTGCAGGCTCAGAAGATGGGCGACGCCTTTATCGACGGCGGCGTTCACCTCCTTGGAAGAAACGTCAGCGTTGACGCTGGCGGTGATCGTTATAAGACTGATCGAAGCGACCGCGCACCGCAAAACAGTTCGCCAACGCTTACCGCCAGAGAATCGCGTCATAGGATATCCTTCCAGGCTAATCAGGTGGAAGTTCACTGCACGAAAATGTTCCGCCTGCCTCGTCGTGAATACGTCGCCGCCGCGCCAGCGCGAGGGAGAGGGCGCAGCATCTACCGAACGAATCGGGACGCGGGTTTATTAGAACAAAAATCCATCGCCAATGCGCGTTAAATTTTCCCACTTTAAATAAGAACGCCGATTTTCGGGCAAAGTTCGCTGGTTTTCGCGTCATTTTCCCGGCAAAAAAGGAAAGAGCCGATTCAATTTCGCCTGCCTCGATTTACAGCCGCAGCTTCTTCCAGTTGTCAATTCAAATGCCCTGGCGATGTGGGAGATCCCAAGCCGCCGAGCCCAAATTGCCACCCAATCGCCAAGCCCCGCCGGTTTTGCTGATCGTTCCTTGGGAGTCGCCGGGGCATCGTACCGCTGCATTGGGCAATGCCCGGCCTGGGCATGAATGATGATGTCCTTCCCATCCACCCTGCAAGCACACGGCCCGGCACATTTCGCCTGGCGCTGGGGACAACGATGACAGATGGAGAGATGGGAGTTCATGGGATGAGGGGACGAAGCGACAGCAGCGTGGATGTATTGACGCGCTCAATTCACCCTTGCGATTTCGTCCAACACGTGCCTGAGGAATTCATCCGGCACCTTGCCGCTGATGTCTTCCTCCTCACCCTGATCCACAATCACAAACCAGCGCAGAACGACGGCGCACTTTGTAAATAATCCAGCGCTGCCGCCTGAATCGGCGTCCCAAGGCATTTCGATCGCCGGGTCGTCATCGCTGACCGGCCGCGTCGAAATGCAATGGGCGACGAACGGCGCTTTCTTGTCTTTGGGATGCACGGAAGTAATCAACAGCGGGCGTGCGGTTGCCTTTACGACGCCGTTGCGATCCGGCACTCGCGCCCACACCACCATGCCATTCTGTAATTTTCGCCGTGACACGTTATCACCGGGAGCTTTGCCGCAGGGCCTGGGTATCTTCGTCAAACCATGATTGCGGAGGAGGTGATTTTTCGGCTCTCTTGAGCATGTCGGCGTGCTTCAGCCGTTTTCGCCCCCGGCTGGCGTGACGCTCCACGTATTCGGCCAATGCCTCGTTGATGATCTGCGAGCGCGTTGGCGTCAGTGGCATCGATCCCCTGATTTCATCGAGCGCCTCGACGGTCGTCGATTTGAGCCTGGTGTAAATGACGACCGGCGCCTCCCCAGCTTTGGCCGATCGACCTTTTGCGCGCTTAACCATGATATTGACGGTATTCGCTCCGCAAGCGATGTCAAGATTTGTAATATAACGCTCCTGCACCCGTCCCTAGTTCAACACGGCGTTACCGTCGCACTCCCACCTGTCCCCATCTCGATCGTCTCTCCATCTCCGCCGCACCCGCAACCCATCAGGCTGTTATCCACTGTATACCCGGCGCAACAATTGGCCGCATCCACCACCGCATCGAACAACAACACCGTATTGCTGTCATCGGTAACTTGCAGCCGAAACTGCGTGCCGTTGATCCGCACCTGCTGAATGGCAAACGTCAGCGGCGTCGAGCTTCCGCTGCAATCGCTCGACCCATACACCTCGCCCGTCACCGGCACATCCTCGGCAAAAGCCGTCCAAGCACAATCGCCGTTATGCGACAGGGCATATGTGCCATCAATGCTGGCCCCCTCGGCCAGTTGCACCGAAATGCCCAGCCCATCGCAGGCAACGCAGCCGGTGCAGAGCGTGATGCCGGTAAACGTCACATGAAACTGCGACGGCGTGGCATCCGGGCAATTGTCGCATTCCGGCGTTGTCCCGCAGGCACACTCCGGCGGCGCGCAGCCATGCACGAGATTGCCGGTTGGGCCGTGGAGAAGATTGCCGGTGGAGAAGGAATGTTTGAGGTGGGACATGGTAAACTATCCGGGGCAATAAGAGGCCTTCATGAAACGCCGGGTCATGTCGATGTTGTCATTGCTCTCGTTGGCGCTGTCCATCGGCGTCGGCGTGATGTGGTTTGGCAGCAGCAGGCCGACCGGCGACCGCTGGATCCTGGCCCTCGATCTGCCGCAGGATCCGAAGCTGCACGATCCTTTCACCGCCCAGCACAACTGGACCCTGGTTCTCACCCGCGGCTGGAAAATAGACTGGGAAACCAACAACTGGAAACGCTGGCATCACCGCCAACTCACGCTTCCCTATTGCCTGGTTGTGGCTGTACTGATGATTCTGCCGCTCAACTGGATTTTTCGGGAATGGCTTCGGCGGCGCCGCCGCCAAAGCGGCCTATGCCCGGTCTGCGGCTATGATCTACGCGAAACGCCAATGCGCTGTCCGGAATGCGGGAATACGCCATGCTCAAAACTACATACTTAATCCTACTTGCGGCTTTCATATTCAGCGGAAGCATTTCATGTTCCCCGACAGGGGATGTCGTTAGCGTGGCGGAGTCAAGCTCCATCGAGAAACGGCCACCCAATGCCGACGCGTTGGAAGCCGTGAAACAGGCAGAGGCGGTGCTCGATTACCTCGACGATCGGCGCGCCAATGGCGAGCATCGGACCGCCGGGTTTGTCGAGCAATACTTGATGTGGTCGCGCCGGCTGGCCGAAGCGGAGTGCCAGGCCGTCTCGACGAAGGCAGAACGGATCGCGGCAATTAAAGCGCATATCGAACGGATTCGCACTTCGGTGCCGCTGACGTATAATGGAGAGGTGACGCATCCGCAGGCGGAGATCACGAATTATTATTTTGCCGAGGCGAAAGTGTGGCTGGCGCGGGTGGAATAGCAGGAATATCGTTGATTGAGGAAAACGATGGACGCAAATCGTCAATTGTTATGCCATCGACGCCAGTGGGATTACGTTAGTTGGTTTGCGAATAATGAGGCACGAACGTAATCCCACTGGCGTCGATGGTCAATATCTGATTACGTGGAAATAGGGCCCGTGTGTTGTTCGACAGGAAGATGGTGACACGCCGTTCAACGATGAGCCGGTTGACGGCCGAGAAGACGATGTCCGTCGGACACTGTATTGGTTCCACCGTTGCCCGTGATGTCGCGGCCCATTATTAAGTTTCGTAGTTTCTTGTTCTTGATCGGAGGAGCAGCCTTGAATCCCTTGGGGAGGCTCTTCTTTTTTCGGAATAGTTTCAACATATCGCACCTCCTAGTGGCCCTGGCCAGAAGTCCTGCAACAAATTCAACTGACATGCCTGGCATACCACTGACGCATCTTCCAT
>DASRRM010000038.1:0-11884 GCA_035695715.1 Tepidisphaeraceae bacterium | reverse complement strand
GATCCGCTGAATGGATGCCGTCATATCGGGAAAGCTTTGGGCCAGTTGCTGCACATTTTTAGCCGCCTTGACGCCATGACCGGAGATGCCTTCGAACAGATCGAAAAAGACGGTATCGCGAGGGAGAAGATTGAACATGCCCGCAAACTCCGCAAACAACCGGTTTAGAACCGCCTAACGTTTCATTAAGGCGGGGAATTGTAGAGACTGGCGGGCGGACTACGCAAGAGCATCGATTGCTACTTGTCCGCAAGCTTCGTCACCGCCGACGCGGTTGGCAGCGTCAGCTTCACCGGCACATCCCGCGCGCCGTCGGGGCGGCATTGGTCGATGTAGACCAGATCGACCTGATCGCCGTCGAGAAGGGGTAAAACGCCATCGGCGGCCTGGCCGGTGTCGAGGGTAGTTCTTAGCGCGCCTTCGAAAATGCCGGTCGCGTTGCCGGTTTCTTCCAGAATGACGGGCAGGCGTGCGCCGCGCCTGGTCGCAACCGTGACGGCAACGCGATCGCGCTCGGTGTTTGACAGGTTCATGTCGGCATCCGTCACGCGGATGCGCAGCGGCTCGCCGATGCGGACGGCATTGACCGGCTTTGCGGTCTGGCCCGGCGAAAGCTCAGCCGTCAGCTTATCCAGGCATTCCAGCCGGCCGGCCGAACCGGCCAGCAGCGCATCGCCCCACGTGTCGGGCCGCCGGGCGGTGGCGACCTTGGTTGTCCCGGCCCAGTAGTAATACAGGTGAGTGCCGGTGCAAATCGAGAAATTCATCCCCAGGATTCGGCCCGGCTGAAGGTCGAGCATGCGGAATTTCGTGGCCGGGAAAAATACCTCGATCGTCCATCCGGCGGGCGTTTTCTTCGACGCGGTTTTGATCACATCCGCGCCCAGCGGCAGATACTCATCCTTGCCCGGCCAGCTACGCGCTTCGCCGCCAACCCAGGCGGGATTGTCGAGTGCGCCATCCACCCAGGCCCAGAATTGATGCGAGCTTTTGGTGCGATACTTCTCCTTGGTATTCAGCGAATCGACCCAGAACTCGATGCCATCGCCCTCCCAAAAATCTCCCGGCTTGACCTTGGTGATCTTGTCGTCGGCATCCTTCACGTCGTAGGCGAGATAAAACCCGGTGTTGTCCCACTGAACCTTCACCGCCTGCGGAAACTGCTTCAGATTCGGCGCATCGCCTTCGATCTCGCGCGAAGGCGTCATCGCCAATTCCGGAACATCCTTCCACTCGGAGAGATCGCCGTCGATGACGATCGGCTTGTTGCGGTAGGGGATGGCGGCGAAGCGAATGGTCTTGAATTTGGGAACAAACGGCGCGGATTTCAGCGGCTGACCGATCGGCTCGGCCTTGGAATCGCCGGGAACGAGAATTGCCGCCGGATGCAGAAAGGGGGTGTCGCTACCGGCGGAATTAGCGGCGGCTTCTCCGTCGGCCGAGCGGCGCGTGGTGGCCTGGCCGCGGGCGGCCAGCGCATCGCGCGTATGAATGTCGGCGGTGAGCCTGGCGTACATGGCCTCGTCGGTGATGTGGGGGTGATAACGAAGCAGCGGCCCATGGTAGTGTTCGTTGTCGCCGGGCAGATGGCGGCCAAATGCGCCAAGACCCGCCGGCCCAGCGCCGGCCGCGCCGCCTTTGCCGCCGGCGGCCAGGGCAGCATCGGCCAGATCGGTGCGGCCGCCTTTCACATTGTCGGCCAGCCGATCCATCCGCGCCGCAAGGCCGGCCAGGCCATCGCCATCTTCTCCGTCGCCGTGCGGTGTTTTTACCACGGTTCCCGCGCGGGCGGCTTTCAGGGCGACTTCGTCGCCGCCATCGTCGTTGCCAATTCCTTCGATGTTGGCCTTCACCAGGTCGCGGGCGGTTTTGCCGATGCGATCGGCAATTGCCTGTTCGCGCGGGTCGGCATGATGGGCCGCGTCGGCGGGGGCATGCTGCGTCGCCGCGCCGCCGCCGGCATTGGCTTGAGCGTGGCCGGCGCCATGGCCATTGTCAGACCCGGCCTTATTTCCCGGATCGTGCACACCGGCCGGCCCAGCCGGCCCATCCGCCACTTCGTCCAGCTTCAATGTTTTCGACAGCGGATCGGTGCCCGCTTCGCCGGCGTGAACTTTGTCGCGAACATCATTAATCAATGCATCCTGCACGCGCTTTTCCACATCGGCCACCATCGCATCATCTTTAATCCCGGCTTTTTCAACCGTCTCCTTGAACACGCCGGTGAGTTTCCCGCCCAGGCGCGGTGCGGATCTCTTCGCGTAGTTTTCCCAGAACGCTTTTTCGATCAGTTGCTTTAAATCCTCATCGCGCGCGTGCTTCAAAGCCACCTTGGCCGGGGTTGACAAGTCGGCGCGATCGTTGCTTGCGTTTTCCTGGGCCAGCTTGATGGCCGCGACCAGTTCGCCCGCGCTGTCGGCGGCTTTGGCCTGCGACTTGGAGAAGTCGGCGGCCTTGGCGGCCTGGGCATCGCCGGCCGCTTTGGCCACGTCGCTTTTCGTGCGATCGATATCATCCTGAGCGGCGCGGATCGCCTGCTTGATGTTCGCGGCAAAGCCGTCCGCCTTTTTTGAAGCATCCTCCAACCGCCCGGCGGCGGCCTGCACCGCCTGGCCGGCCTTTTCCACGCTTTCCCGCGCATCGCGCACGGCACCGGCCAGTTTCGCATCGGCCGCATCGCCCTTGCCCGCAAGGCGCAGTGCATCGACGCCGGCGGCGACGGCCTGGGCCTTCTTTTTTGCCAACGCCAGGTCGGTGACTGCCGACGAGGCTTGCCGGGCCGCATCGGCCAGGGCAGTCGTCAGCGCTTTCTTGCGATCGCGAAGATCGGCCGCGTCATCGCGCACGATTTTCGTTCCTTCATCGCGCAGGGCATCGCCGATTTTCAGGTTAAGTTGATGCCGATAGAATTCGATCAGCTTTGGCGACACATCCCCCTTCACCCGCGCGACAAACGCATCGGCCAATTCCTTATGGCTCCGCGCCCGAAGCTGCGCCGCCAGCTCGGCCAGCATCTTTGCCTGAAGGTCGGTCATCTTCTCGCGAAGATCGCTGTCGACGGCATTGGGATCGACGGCCTGCTGCGAATAGTCGTCCAACCCCGCCGTCATCTGCGCCAGAAGCTCGGCCCACATTTCATCGGCATCGGCCCCTTGAAGCTGATCACCCACCACGCCGCGAAATTCATCGTGCAGCTCGGCGGTAAGCTCCTGCTTCGTATCGGCGGCCGCCTGTGTAGCGGCCTGCTGCGTTGCCGCCGCGGCGGCCTTGGCCAGATCGTCGGAATTCTGCTGATGCCGCCGCCGCGCCTGCTCTTTGGCAACAACCGCCGGCGTCGCGCCCTTAAGCTTGCCTAAATAGTCCGGCAGAAAAAACGCCGACCCAACCAGCAAATGCAGCGCAATGGAAACCACGATGAATCGCCGAAACAGCCGGCGCTGGCGTTGGGTGGATATGAGTTGTGGCATCTTTTTCTTCCAGCAGTGGCACGGGCTTCCAGCCCGTGGTCAATTCGCTTTTCGAGCACCTCGCCGAGGTTGCAATTGTTGTAGGGTGGGCGTACTCGCCCAACGCGCTTTCCGTCGCCGCTGCGGAAATGGTGGGCGAGTACGCCCATCCTACAATGCCGTGAAGTTCTTAGGTGGCACCGCCGCGCCGCAGGTGTTCAAACACGGGCGGGCCGCCTGTGCCACGTCAAGGCTCACGCGCACTCGCCG
This sequence comes from Tepidisphaeraceae bacterium, assembly GCA_035695715.1. Lineage (GTDB taxonomy): Bacteria > Planctomycetota > Phycisphaerae > Tepidisphaerales > Tepidisphaeraceae > RYN-428. The sequence continues at coordinate 8,168 of DASRRM010000038.1, read as the reverse complement.
CTACGCATCGGTCCATCATAACCTTGCTTCACCGCGCGATTCCCGATTCCGCGCCCGGCTTGCGTTCATCCACCTGAAAACTAATCTGCGTGATTCCCGCTGACTTCACGCAGTTCCAAACCTGCATCACCCGCTCCCACTTCGCCACCCGATCCCCGGCGATCACCACCACCGGCGACTTCTTCTCCTTCTCACACTCCTGGCGATATCCCTTCAAGTCGTCGATCAGCGCCGCATTGCTGGCGAAATGATCCTCAAACGATTTGGCGTCGCTGCGGCTCACTTCGCCTTCGGGCGATATGACCAGCGTGCGCGCGTCCTCGGTCAAAATTGTCTGGGCCGGCTGGCCTTCAACCTGCGGCAGCGTCACCTGCAGCGCGTCAATCTGCTTGATGATCGGCGCGGTGATCATGAAAATCACCAGCAAAACCAGCATCACGTCAACCATCGGCGTGACGTTGATGTCGGCCATCAGCCGCTTCTTTTTTCTTCCCGAACCTGCGGGGGTTGTCATTCCCATCGTGCTTCTCCATCGGTGTGGCGGCTGTTGCGCCCGGACGGCAGATCCGCGGCCTTCCGGCCTCGGCTATCAAGGAATTGCGGTGGGGCGGTCACACCGTAACTTGAGAACCAGGTCACACATCGCGGAACGCCATCACTGGGGCATCATCATCATTCATCAACGGATCGGCCACGCCGCCCGCGCGCTGCGGTGCGGCAGCAGCCCGTTCCGTGCGGGTCATGAAATCCATTCGTTCCACAAACGTGTCGGCATCATCCTGCAACACCTCGACGCGTCCCTGTATCCAGTTAAATGCCAGAACCGCGGGAATCGCCACCACCAAACCGGCCGCCGTCGCAATCAGGGCCGAGGCAATTCCCGGCGCGACCACGGCCAGGCTGGCCGACTTGGCATCACCCAGCGCCTGGAAGGTGGCCATGATTCCCCACACCGTTCCGAACAGCCCGATGAACGGCGATGCGCTGCCGACCGAGGCGAGGAAGCCGCTGCCCCAGCGCAGGGCGTTAAGCTCGTCCTTGGAAGTATGCTGCATGCGGAGCATGACTTTTTCGTGCAACTTGTCGGCGGGAAGGTTGACATGCCGCACGCCGGAATGCCCGGCTTTTTCCAGCGTGTCGACGGCGGCGGTGAAAATCGCCGCCAGCGGGGCATTGGATCGCGCGCGGGGCGGGGAAAATTCGCCGACCGTCTCGCTGGCGTTAAACAGGGACAGGAAGCGGACGTTGTTGCGCCGAGCCCGGCCCAGGGTCATGATCTTCATCAGAATCAGCGCCCACGATGCGACGGAGAACGCCGCCAGCAGATAGAGCACGCCCAACTCTACGCCGCCCGAGGCCTTGATCGAACGTGCAATAAGGTCCCACATGCATTTAACCCTCGCAAGACAAACCCCGTCACCAGCGGAATTCGCCACGGTCAAATCGCCACCGAATAACGACACGAATTCTGGGAAATGCGCGGCCGCATAGAACATACCGTGCTCAATATGATTGGTTGCGGGCGGGTGGGCATTCGCAAGCCGGCGGACACGGCGCTGAGAGTTTTGAGGAATTCCTGTGCCGTTATTGGATTCGGGAGGAAGTTTGGTTCGCGATCAATGAAGGCGATCCATTGCCAATCGTGCCCGAAAAGATTCTGGCGCTGTACCGGTAGCTCGAGATTCTATCAGACTACTGTAAGCACCGCCCGATAAATCAGCTCGCGAAGATCCCGTTTTCGCGCCTGCATGTCTCGATGGCACGGTGCCGCACTTTTCCATCCGGCCGTTTAAATCGATCCAGATCGCACCAGCGTCTCATTCTCCCCATCTTCCGGCCCGCACTCCATACCAACTGCATCGGACGCTGCAAAGGCTTTGTCCGGGCTTGAAATCGATTGTAGCTTTCGAGGGTCGGGGGTATGGAATTGGTGGATCGAACATAACGATGGATGGCAATGTGAGATGAGCCAGCCGGCTGCGTGGGTCACGCGGCAAGGCCGGCCTTTTTTCACAATTCGCCGCCAAAGGAGTCATGGATGTTTCGGCGGTCCGGTAAATATAAGATCGAGAATCCTACAATAGCGACTTCCAGGTTGCTGGGGCGTTCAATGGGCGCACGGCAGGATCGTTCGACTAGCGCACGGCGAGGGGGGGCACGTATAGCCGCGGCGTGCGGTCGGGAGGTGGAGCTGCTCGAGGCGCGGCAGATGCTCGCCGCCCATATTCTGGGCAGCAGCACGGTTTATTCGACCATCCAGGCGGCCGTGGACGCGGCACCGGCGGGGGCGACGATTACCGTGGATGCCGGGAGCTATGCCGAGGAAGTGACGGTTTATAAATCGCTGACCATTGACGGCGCGCAGGCGGGCGTGGATGCACGCACGAATACCCGCCGGGCCGCGGCGGCGGCGGGCAATGAATCGGTCATCACCGGCGCGACCGGCAGCAGCGGGGTTTCATCCTCCTTCTACGTTACCGCCAACGATGTCACCATCGACGGGTTCACCGTTCAGGGTTCCACCGCGCAATATAACTATGGCGGCGGTATCGTCATGGGGCCGAGCATTCATGGCACCCACATCGTCAACGACATCATCCAGAATAATTTCACCGGCCTGCTTCTTTCCAATAACAGCACCGCTGACCCGGTTCTCATTCAACACGATGTGTTCCTGAACAACACCGGCGCGGGAAACAACGGCAGCCGGGGAATTTACAGCGACGGCGGCGTGTCCGGCGGCTTGCTTACTAACGTCGTCATCGATTCCAACGCCTTCATCGTCAACAAGCTGACCAGCGGCGGATCTTGGTATGAGGGGTGCATCGCGCTGGAAGCGCTCAAGGCCGGGGCGCAGCAGAATATCACCATCACCAACAACTCGATCGACGGCGTTGGCAAGCTGCTGCTCTACAACTGCAATAACGTCACACTCGAATACAACGTGATGACCCACAACATGGACCAATGGAGCGGCGTGTTCCGCTTCGAGGGCGGCGACACCAACGTCACCATCAAATACAACACGGTCTATGATAACACCGGCGTGGCCGTCACGGTTGACTCCAAGGGTTATCCCGCGCCCGATTCGGGCTTTGTCGTCGAAGACAACAATTTCTATAACAACAACACCGCCTATGGGAATAAATATTCGCTTGGCGTAACCGAAGGCGCATATAACGGCACTTTCGACGCCAGCAATAACTATTGGGGCTCGGCCACCGGTCCCGGCGGGCAGGGCGGGGGCGGCGGCGACATGGCCTGGGGCAATGGCACCTACGAAGGCGGCGCAAACGACGGCTGGGGCGCGGTGGCCGGCAATGAGCTGGCGCTGACGCCTTACAGCGCCACGCCGATCGGTACGCTCGACACGCCATACTGGGGCGTGGCGGCCAACACCGGCGCGCCGATTCAAGCCGAGGATTTCAACCAGGGTGGCAACGGAAATGGCTATTACACGACTGCCACCAGCAACGCCGGGGGACAATATCGCACCGCCGAGAAGGTGGGAATACAGGCCACTACAGACACCGGCGGCGGATACAATGTCGGCTACACCGTGGCCGGCGAATGGCTCGATTACACCTTCAACGCCGCCGCGGGCGGAACCTACAACCTGCAAATCCGCATCGCCAGCGCACAGACCACCGGCGGCAAATATCACATCAATATCGACGGAACGAACGTCACCGGCACGCTGACCGCCCCCAACACCGGCGGCACGCAAACCTGGCAGACCGTCACCGTCAGCGGAATCAACATCTCCGCCGGCACGCATGTTTTGCGGCTGGCGCTGGATTCGCTGGGCAGCGGCGGCTATGTCGCCAACTTCAACTGGCTGGAACTGGTGCCGGTAAGCGTTACCGCGCCGCCGGCCGCGCCGACCAACCTGTCGGCGGTTGCCGCCAGTGCAACAACCGTCAATCTCTCCTGGCAGGAAAGCTCTACAAGCCAGGGCGGCTTCGTGATTCAGCGCAGCATCGACGGAGTGAACTTTTCGCAGGTAGCCACCGTCGGCGCGGCGTCGACCACTTACAGCGACACCACCGCCGCCGCCGGAACGACCTACACCTATCGCGTTTACGCGACGAGTTCGGTTGGCAATTCCGCCAATTCCGGCGTGGCCACTGTTGCCACGCCCGGCATCTCCAGCGCGCCGACGGGCCTGACAGCCGTCGCCACTTCATCTGCGCAGGTGAACGTGAGTTGGACGGATACTTCACCGGCTTTGGAGACCGGCTTCATCATCCAGCGGGCCGTCGGCACGTCGACCAGCTTCGCGCAGGTCGGTACGACCGCCAAGGGCGTGACCACGTTCAGCGACACCTCCGTCGCCGGCAGCACGAGCTACACCTATCGCGTGATTGCGACATCGGCCGGCGGAAACTCCGCCGCCAGCGCAACCGCCTCGGCCACCACGCCCGCCGCCGGCGCAATCAGCACGAATCTCAGCTCGCTCAACTGGGTGAGCGCGACGACAGGTTGGGGATCGGCGACGAAAAACCTGAGCGTCTCGGGAAATCCGCTGACGCTGAATGGCGTCACCTATGCCTCGGGTATCGGCACGCATGCCGTGTCGAATATCGTCTATAATCTGGCCGGCGGATATACCAATTTCATCTCCGACATCGGGATTGACGGCGAAGAAAAAGCCAACGGCGGGGCGGTCGATTTCCAGGTGATCGGCGATGGGAAAGTGCTCTATGACAGCGGTATTTTGACCAGTACCAGCGCCACCGTCAGCATCAACGTGAATGTCACCGGCGTGCAGACGATGACATTGGTGGCGACCAATGGCGTGGCCGGGAGCATCGACTTCGACCACGCCGACTGGGCCGGGGCACGGCTTCTGTCGTCGGCCGCCCAGCCCCCGGCGGCTCCTTCAAATCTCGTGGCCGTCGATTCTTCCCCCACGCAGGTCAATCTCACCTGGACCAACAACGCCCCAGCGGCCAGCGGTTTTATCATCGACCGCGAGATTGCCGGGTCGGGCAGCTTCACGCAGATCGCAACCACCGCGGCCGGCGTCACGACATACTTCGACACCACCGCCGCCGCCGGGATCAGTTATGTCTATCAGGTGTTGGCGACCAACGGCTCGGCGAATTCCGCCGCCTCCAATTCCGCCAGCGCCACCACGCTGACCGCGTCAGCGGTGGTGACGAATCTCAGCACGCTTCCGTGGGTGAGCGCGACCGCCGGTTATGGCACCGTGCAACTTAATTCGAGCATATCGGGAAATGTCATCACGCTTCGCGGCGTGACCTATGCCAGCGGCATCGGCGCGCACGCCGTATCGAACATCGTCTACAACCTGGCGGGAAATTACACCAACTTTATTTCCGACGTCGGCGTCGATGATGAAGAAAACGGCAAGGGCCTCGGCTCGGTCGATTTCCAGGTCATCGGCGACGGCAAGGTGCTTTTCGACAGCGGCGTGCTGACGAACAACAGCCAGATCGTCAGCATCAATGTCAACGTCACCGGCGTGCAAACACTGACGCTTTTGGCGACCAATGGCGTGACCAACAGCATCGACTACGACCACGCCGACTGGGCCGGGGCAAAGCTTGTTGCTGCCGGCGCGGGCACTGCGGGGACGGCTGGCGTTGTTGAAGGCGTTCGCCCCGCGAGCACGATCTCGGCGTTACAAATTGTCGACACCGCCGCCCCGGCAATTCCCACATCGTGGTCGAACATCTCGATTGGAAACGTCGGCCAGCTTGGCGGGGCGTCGGAAACGGCGGGTGTGTTTAGCGTCAGTGGTGCGGGTGCGGGCATCGGCACAAATGCCGATGCGCTCGATTACGTCTACCAGACGCTTGCCGGCAACGGAACCATCGTCGCCCACCTGGATACCGCCCAAAGCGGAACCGACGAAGCCGGCGTTCTGATTCGCGAAGGCACCGGCGCTGGAGCGAAGGAAGTCGGCCTGATCATCACAAACAAGGGCGTGAAATTCGTTCATCGCGCCACGACCGGCGGCAAGGCAGCCGCCTCGAATGCCAAATCCGCTATCGTTCCGCAGTGGGAAAAGCTGGTGCGAAAGGGCAACACCTTCACCGCCTACGACTCGGTCGACGGCAAACACTGGAAAAAGATCGGCTCAGCCAACGTGAAAATGAACGCCGGCGTGGACGTGGGTCTGGCCGCCGATTCGGGGACAACTGCGAGCTTGAATGTATCGCTGTTCAGCGATGTGGCAGTGACGGGTTGATCGCCGGTCGTGGCGAAAGCGCTTTCATCGTGACATGGGCGTCCCGCCCATGCCTGAGGCACGTTCAGAGAAGGGTGCGTTGATTGACTTGTTGCGTCGCAGGCACGGGCGGGACGCCGGCGGGACGCCCGTGTCACGACCGATGTGATGGCGCGGTTCAGCGTAGGGTGGGCGTACTCGCCCACCATTTTACGGGCGGGCGCGGTGGGCGAGTACGCGCGACGGCGCTGCAGACCATCGTGATTCGCGTCGCGAGAAACGGTCCGCGGTGCGGACCCCACGAAGACTCGAAGCACCGAATCGTGCAGGGTCATTTAGCCTTGAAATGAAGAGGAAACACGGGCGAGACGCCCGTGATACGGGAAATCTTATCTGGAGCTGTAACGTGAGAAATGCAAATGTGAGTTCACGATCCGCAAAGGTTCGCCTTCAATCCGCCTGCCGGTCGGCTATCGAGGCGATGGAGGGACGGGTGATGATGGCTGCGCACATTGTTGGCAGCACCACGGTTTATTCCACGATTCAAGCCGCCGTGAATGCGGCGCCGAGTGGGGCGACGATCAATGTCGATGCCGGGACTTACGATGAAACCGTTGACGTGAACAAGACGTTGACGATTCGCGGCGCGGAGGCGGGCGTCGACGCGCGCAACAAACGCGGCTCTGAAAGCATCGTGTACGCGACGCAGACCGTCTTCTACGTCACCGCCAATGACTGCACGATCGACGGCTTCACCATCGAAGGGGATGACGCCGACATCGGCGCGGCTCAGGGGGCAGGCGTGCTGATGGCGCCCAGCATCCAGGGCACGCACGTCCTCAATAACATCATCCAGAGCAACGTCACCGGCATCTACCTTTCCAACGACAGCAACACCGATGCGTGCATCATCCAGCACAACCTCATTCAGAATAACTTCGAGGCCAACAACAACTGGCAGACCAAGCAGGAGAACGGGAGCCGGGGAATTTACACCGACGGCACCGTATCCGGCGGCTATCTCACCAATGTGCTGATTGACGCCAACCACATCGCCAACAGCAATTTCAGCGGCGGCGACGAGGACGAAGGGATTATCGCCCTGCAGGCGCTGACGGCTGGCAAGCAGTTCAATATCACCATCACCAACAACTATCTTTCACAGGAGAGCAAGGCGATTTTGGCGACAAACGTCACCAATTTGACGTTCATGGGAAACACCGTCACCGGTTTTAATGATGGATCGAGCGGGCCGGTGCGATTTGAAGGCAACGCCAACGTTGTCAACATTCAATATAACTCGATCTATGGCAACTCCGGTCCCGGCGTCGCCGCCGATAGTTCCGGCGTATCCGGCGACAGCTCGGGCTTTGTCGTCAACAACAACAACATCTACTCGAATGACGGAATCGGAGTGCTGACCATCGCCAACGAATACGATGGGGCGTTGATTGCCGTCGGCGATTGGTGGGGCAGCTCGACAGGTCCCAGCGGCGACGGCAAAGGCTCCGGACAGGCTGTCTGGGCCAATGGCAACAGCGGGCACGGCGTGAGCCCCAGCGGCGCGGCGGGTGGAACTGTCACCTTTACGCCCTGGGCCACGGCTCTCATCAACATCGCCAACATCCCCGTTCCCGCCGCCGCCACCGGCCTGACAGCGGTTGCCGCCTCTTCCACCACCGTGAATCTCGCCTGGACCGCCCCGATGAGCACCGCCAACAGCCAGCTCATTCAGCGCTCGACCGACGGCGTAACTTTCACGACGGTGGCGACCGTGCCGCCGTTGCTTAACAGCTTCACCGATTCAGGATTGACCAGCGGACAGAAATATTACTATCGCATCGTCGGATCCAACGCGACGGGAACCTCAACGCCGAGCAGCAGCGTCAACGTCACGCCCCCGGCTTACGCGCCGCCGGTTGCGCCAACCGGGCTGACGGTCACCGGTGTTACCGCCAGCACCGTCGGGCTG